>CALUTW010000013.1 GCA_944323805.1 uncultured Bacteroidales bacterium
ATTAATTTTTGCGATACCTCCAAATTCGGCTTTTCCAGGGCGGTTGGGGGTATTCTTTTTATCTTTAGCTAAGATACGAATTTTATATTACATTGACAATCAATTCATTATAAAGTTCTATTCTTTTTACGACAGTCCCTAACTAGAAATCCACATAGACCCCGAAGCGGAGACCGCCCCACTTGCCGAGCCAGCCAAGGTCGTGGTCGCGGTATGTGAGCCGGTAGAAATATACCACGCGGAACAGCTGGAGTATGTTCTCTATCCCGACACCGGCTTCCATATATGGCATCTCGCCCAGCGGCATAGTCCCTTCCGGCAGCATGAAGAGTCCCGGGGTGCAGGCCGGATTATTCTTCGCGGTCAGACCGCCATATATGCCGTTGAAAACGACTATTTCACGCAGCTTAAGTCTTTTAATCAGAGGTATATGATTGAAAATCAACCCTTTCATGTGCCACGTCAGATTAAGCTGGACATACTGGTCCGTGACGAACTCAAGGGCATTCATCATATGGAAAGTCTCCCTGCGATATGCGAACGACTGGTTTGCAGCAGGCATTATCAATAGCGGCCACGGGACGGAATTCCAGATTTTCCCGGCACTCAGCCTGGTATCCAGGATTCCCGCAACCGAAAGGTGGAAACGCTTGAATGCGTTGAATTCGGTGCGGTTATAATAGTACCCGCCTCCCAGGGCATTGAGCCCGACAGTGTGCTCCAATGTAAGTATCGGAGTATCCCTGTCTATGCTCGCAAGGTTGGAGACGGTATTGAAATTCTTCTCCCCCGGCGCCCACCTGATACGTGCCCCGATTTCAGTCGTCATTATATCCGGGATATCGGTTACTGTCCCGTTGGCCGAGAGCATCTGATATCTGAGTGTGCCTATGCCAGCCGGACCGGGCAGGGTCGCCGGCGTATATCTCACATTTTCCATCCGGATATTTGTCCTCAGACTGTTCAGCCACTGTTTCTCATATTCGATGCCGGCCCTCCGGATATACTGCAGCTTCTTTACGGTCCCCGCCTTGAGCGATGTCACGATATCATGCTGCTCCCCTATCACTTCCGGGCTGTAGATATCATAGGTATACGAAACGGAGAGATTATTCACAGGCTTTTCATTCGGATGATACAGCTTGTCATTGAAACTGTGCGTAAGCTTGATGCTGCCCTTGACCTTCCTGTCATTTACCCCATATGCGACATATCCGCTCCCGAACCATCTTTTCGAGAGGTTTGCTGTGGTCATCCCTCCTATCCTGAACCTCGGGCCCTCGATATAGTTGTATCCGACAATGCTGAGTACGGGTCCGAAATCGAATTTCGATGTAGCCCTTGAATCCGATGTCTGGACCCACTCGGAGACGAAAGCATCGAGGACGCGCAGCCAGATACCTGTAGACGATTTTTTCATTATGTCGTCTGACACTCTGCCTATGTCGCTCTCTTTCTTGCTGAGAGGCATAGGACGGTTGTCCGCCCAGTATTCATCGCCATAGGACTTCGAGTCCGGCCGCACTTCGAGGGAGCCGTCCATCCGGAACACCGGATTATCAGAGAGCCCGTCCGTCGAATAATCGGTAAAGTATCTTGTCTGATGCACGAAGATACCCTGGGCACCCTCCAGAACGGTAAGGTTTACATACGAATCCTCCCGTTTCAAAGCCCACATCCCGTCTTCCGTCTGCTGGAATTCCTGGTCGATTCTCAGCTTGTCTATCCAGTTGACATTACTCCTGGCGGGGAAGTTCAGCTGCACCTTCTTTATCGAATAGTTCCCGTCAGTTGTCACATACAGACGCCCTGTAAAGCCATAGCTCTGGCTGTTATACGGGACAAAGGAAATGTCAGTGCACTGGATGCCGTCAACCATTACCGTGCCCATGATGTAATACTTGTAGTACGAGATGGCCATCGCCGACGAAAGCGGAGACACGAAACGGTTCATAAGGAACGTCACATCGTTGTCGAAGATGTCAGCACCCGTAAACAACTGTTCAAGGCTGGTGGTCAGGTTCCCCTGATAGTCGAACTCCTTGTCAATGCCGACATGTCTCTGGGCCTTTCTGACAACCTTCCTTTCCTCAGGGGACTTCCGGTAGAAATATTCCCCCATATTCTCCCTGATCGAGACAGCAAGCAGCGGCTTTCCCGTAATCTCGGAAGTATCGATATATTCCTTCAGATAACCGAGCTTCTTCCTCTTCTCGAAGTCCGGGCTATAGTCATCCAGGGACATGGTAAGTTTCTCATACAGGCTGCATTTATAATAGTCAAGGCTTTCCATCCTGTTGCTGTCCTTGCGGGCAATCACTTCCCGCATCAGGGCAATCGCCGGATTATCCTTTTTCCTGTACCTTTCCTTTTTCGGGCGCACCACGGCACCGGCCAGCTCTATCGTTGCAGGGACCATGCTTATCTTCATGCCGGAATTCGTCCCATGGGAAAGACCGATCTCCTGTTTCTCATATCCTATGGCCTCGACCACAAGAGTATCCGCCCCTGATGAATCGCTCACGAAGAATTCCCCCTTGAAATTGGTAATACAGCCTGATGCCGTATTCTTGAAATAGACCGCGATATACTCCATAGGCTTCCCTGTCGAGCCGTCGATGACAACCCCGCCTGCCGACCTGGACTGGCCGGAAGCATGACAGATGAATAACATGGACATCAGAATAGAGAAGAAAATATTCTTCATAGGTTGTTTTCCTTGAACAATTAATCCGATAAGTCACAAAAAGGGCTCAAAAATACAAATTTTAAATCATTTTTCCTTAGATTTGCAGATTAATGTATGTTATGTCAAGGGCTGCATTCCGACTGCGGCCGTGACATTCCCGGCAGGGAAACAATAAGTATAATATAAAACAGATAACATGAGTTTGAAAATCGTAGTATTGGCAAAACAGGTTCCTGACACACGGAATGTCGGGAAAGATGCCATGACAGCCGAAGGTACAATCAACCGTGCGGCTCTTCCTGCTATCTTCAACCCGGAGGACCTCAATGCTCTCGAACAGGCCCTCAGACTGAAAGAGACACATCCGGGCTCCACCGTGACCATGCTTACAATGGGACCGGGACGTGCGGCTGAAATCATCCGCGAAGGACTTTATCGCGGTGCAGACGGCGGATACCTGCTTACCGACCGCGCATTTGCCGGGGCGGATACGCTGGCCACCTCATACGCACTTGCCACCGCCATCCGCAAGATCGGGGAATATGACCTGATTATCGGTGGCCGCCAGGCAATCGACGGAGACACTGCCCAGGTCGGCCCGCAGGTAGCGGAAAAGCTCGGCCTCACACAGGTCACATATGCCGAGGAGATACTTGATGTCAATGAAGCCGACAGGAAAGTCACAATCAAGCGCCACATCGACGGCGGTGTCGAGACAGTGGTAGCTCCTATGCCTCTTGTAATTACCGTCAACGGAAGTGCAGCACCTTGCCGTCCGCGCAATGCCAGGCTCGTACAGAAGTACAAGAGAGCCATGGGGGCTCAGGAAAAGGCCGCTGTCACAAAAGACGGGGCCGAGCTGCCTTATGCACAGCTTTACAACGACCGCCCTTACCTGAATATCACGGAATGGAGCACTGCTGACGTCAATGCCGACCTGGAGCAGTGCGGTCTCAGCGGCTCTCCGACAAAGGTAAAGACCATACAGAACATTTCGTTCCAGGCCAAGGAAAGCAAGACGCTGACAGGAAGCGACCAGGATGTCGAAGGCCTGATTGTAGAACTTTTAGCAAACCACACGATAGGATAAGTCATGAATAACGTATTCGTATATCTTGAAATAGAAGGCACTACAGTTGCCGATGTCAGCCTGGAGCTGCTGACCAAAGGACGCAAGCTGGCCAACCGGCTGGGCTGCCAGCTTGAAGCAATCGCCGCAGGACATGGCCTGGCAGGCATCGAGAAGCAGGTGATGCATTTCGGTGTCGACAGGCTGCATGTGTTCGATGCAGAGGGGCTCTTCCCTTACACATCCCTGCCGCATTCATCGATACTCATCAACCTTTTCAAGGAAGAGAAGCCGCAGATATGCCTCATGGGAGCCACTGTCATCGGCCGCGACCTCGGCCCGCGTGTCTCATCGGCCCTCACAAGCGGACTGACCGCAGACTGTACCGCCCTGGAAATCGGAGACCATGAGGACAAGAAGGAAGGGAAGGTATACAAGGACCTTCTCTATCAGATCCGTCCTGCATTCGGAGGAAACATCGTCGCCACAATCGTCAATCCGGAGCACCGTCCTCAGATGGCTACCGTCAGGGAAGGCGTCATGAAGATGGAAGTGCTGGACGAGAACTACAAGGGAGAGGTAATCAACCACGATGTCGCCAGATATGTGCCTGAGACCGACTATGTGGTAAAGGTCATCGACCGCCATGTGGAGAAGGCAAAGCACAATCTGAAAGGCGCATCTATTGTTGTGGCCGGAGGCTATGGCATGGGCTCCAAGGAAGGGTTCGACATGCTGTTCGAGCTTGCAAAGGAACTTCATGCCGAAGTAGGTGCCAGCCGTGCGGCAGTGGATGCCGGTTTTGCCGACCATGACCGCCAGATCGGGCAGACAGGCGTGACAGTGCGTCCGAAACTTTACATCGCATGCGGCATCAGCGGGCAGATTCAGCACATCGCCGGGATGCAGGAGAGCAGCATCATAATCTCCATCAACAACGATGAGAACGCACCTATCAACACAATAGCCGATTACGTCATCAACGGGACAGTTGAGGAGGTAATTCCAAAGATGATCAAGTATTACAAATCACACAGCAAATAATATGGCAAATTTCTATACAGAACACCCGGAGCTGCGCTATCATCTCAACAATCCTATGATGGAGCGCATCTGTGAGCTTAAGGAGCGCAACTACAGGGACAAGGAAGAGTTCGACTATGCCCCGCAGGATTATGCGGATGCGATGGACTCATATGACAAGGTCCTGGAGATTACCGGAGAGATTACCGGAGAAGTCATTGCGGCGAATGCCGAGAGCGTCGACCTTGAAGGGCCGCACTGCGCAAACGGCCGTGTCGAGTACGCCAGCGGCACGAAAGTGAACATGGATGCAATGGTAAAGGCCGGGCTGAACGGGATGACAATGCCTCGCCGTTTCGGAGGGCTCAACTTCCCTATCACGCCGTATACGATGTGCGCTGAAATCGTCGCTGCAGCCGATGCCGGATTCAGCAACATCTGGTCCCTGCAGGATTGCATCGAGACACTGTACGAATTCGGCAACGAGGACCAGCACAACCGTTTCATCCCGCGCATCTGCGCCGGAGAGACCATGTCGATGGACCTTACCGAGCCGGACGCAGGCTCCGACCTCCAGAGTGTAATGCTCAAGGCGACATATGACGAGGCCGGCAACTGCTGGCGCCTAAACGGAGTGAAGCGCTTCATCACAAACGGAGATGCCGACCTGCATCTTGTGCTTGCACGTTCCGAGGAAGGGACAAAGGACGGACGCGGACTCTCGATGTTCATATATGACAAACGTGACGGAGGTGTCAATGTACGCCGTATCGAGAACAAGCTCGGCATACATGGCTCCCCTACCTGTGAGCTTGTATTCAAGAATGCAAGGGCAGAGCTCTGCGGAGACCGCAAGCTCGGTCTTATCAAATATGTGATGGCCCTGATGAACGGCGCCCGCCTCGGTATCGCGGCACAGAGTGTCGGACTGAGCCAGGCAGCCTATAACGAGGCTCTCGCCTACGCAAAGGACCGCAAGCAGTTCGGCAAGGCAATCATCGAGTTCCCGGCAGTATATGACATGCTTTCAACCATCAAGGCCAAGCTCGATGCCGGACGCGCACTTCTTTACCAGACATCCCGTTATGTGGACATATACAAGGCTCTGGACGACATAGCCCGCGAGCGCAAGCTGACACCGGAGGAGCGCCAGGAACAGAAGAAATACGCAAAACTGGCTGATGCCTTCACTCCTCTTGCAAAGGGAATGAACTCCGAATACGCCAACCAGAATGCATACGACTGCATCCAGGTGCACGGAGGTAGCGGCTTCATGCTGGAATATGCATGCCAGCGTATCTATCGTGATGCCCGTATTACCAGCATCTACGAAGGTACGACACAGCTGCAGACGGTAGCGGCCATCCGCTATGTGACCAACGGCTCCTACCTCGCCACCCTGCGCGAATATGAGCAGGTTGCATGCTCCGAGGAAATGAAGCCGCTGCTTGAGCGCGCCAAGGCCATGACAGACGAGTTCGAGGCATGCACCAACCTCGTGAAGGAGGCTGCCGACCAGGAATTCCATGACCTGATGGCCCGCCGGCTCTATGAGATGGCTGCCGACTGCGTAATGTCGCATCTCATAATCCAGGATGCTACACGCGCTCCTGAAATGTTCACACAGTCTGCAAAGGTATATGTCAACTATGCTGAAGCTGAAGTCGAGAAACACGACGCATTTATCCGCAACTTCAACAAGGCCGACATGGACTGCTACAGGAAATAAGGCATTGCACGCGGAAATCCTCAGGACGATGACTCCTGACCCTGTAAATGATTTTTCATAAACGGGTCAGGGGTCATCCTGTTTTCAGTGAAAATGGCTATATTTGAATATCGAACATACAGTAAACCATGAGAACACGACTGATAACCGCCGTCCTGACACTCCTGCTTGCCATTCCCGCCATGGCGCGCAATACAGGAGAGGACTTCAAGGCACTTGTACTGACAGAAAGGGGCGGGCAACATGAAGGATTCGTATCTGCAGCCCTCGACTGGATGAAGGACTTCTCGGAAGAGAACAATTTCAGCATTGTGGAGATTAACGGGACCCGGCAGATCGACAGCCTGTACCTGAGCCAGTTCAAGGTCTTCATTCAGCTGGACTACCCGCCATACAACTGGACAGACACTGCCAAGGCGGCATTTGAACAGGCCATATTCGACGGCACCATAGGCTGGGTCGGCTTCCACCATGCCACCCTGCTCGGAGACTTCGACGGATACCCGATGTGGGAATGGTTCTCCGATTTCATGGGCGGGATACGTTTCAGGGACTATATTGCCGGGACAGCATCCGGGGAAGTGACGGTAGAACAGCCTGCCCATCCCGTAATGAAAGGCGTGAGCAGAAGCTTTACGATAGAGGACGAGGAATGGTATACCTTTGACAGGAATCCGCGCCCCGGGGTAAAGGTGCTGGCCCATGTGGACGAAGACACCTACAATCCTGCATCCGACATAAGGATGGGCGACCATCCGGCAGTATGGACAAACGGGAAAGTCAAGGCGAGGAATGTCTATTTCCTGATGGGACATGATGCCAGCCTGATGCAGAACAGGGATTTCACGACAATGTTCGGCAATGCCATCCTGTGGGCTTCAGGACCGGGTAACTGGTTCCCCCGCTTCAGGATGCTTATCCATGTCAATGACCATGTGGAAAAGGCTCACAGGGAATTTGCGGCAGATGCCGTCAGGTTTTTCCGCGACATGACAATCGGGGACGGGATTGTCGTCGACACGACGAACAGCCTCGATGACTTCAATGACGAGAAGCTCCGCACTTACCATGTCATCGTATCGGTAAACGACAATCCGGGACATACAGGACCGCAGAGGGAGGCATTCCGGAGATACATGGAAAACGGCGGGGCATGGCTCGGCTTTCACGCCGCAGCATATAACGACAGGTCCACAGACTGGCCATGGTTCGTGGACTTCCTCGGAGGAGCAGTCTTCAGCCGCAACAACTGGCCTCCGCTCCCGGCAAGGCTGACAGTCGACAGCCCGGAGCATCCTGTCACGAAAGGGATGCCTGCATCATTCATATCGCCTGAGAACGAATGGTACCAATGGAGCCCGAGTCCGAGGGAACGTGAAAATGTCCGGGTACTGGTATCACTTTCCGACGAGAACTATCCTATCGGCTTTAAAGACACCGTGCAAGACGGGGACTTCCCTGTGGTATGGACAAACACGGACTACAACATGGTCTACATGAATATGGGACACGGGACAAGAATCTTTACCGATGCCACCCAGAATTACCTTATTTACAATGCCCTGAGGTGGCTGATGAGGGACAGGTTCCCGGAACAGGCCCGATAATGGACAATCACTGCCAAGACTGAATCATGATACGACTGACAAGAATTCTCCTGACGATACTGCTGGCCGCAGCTTTCGGGCTTCCGGCTGCAGCCCAGTGGACTGATACGGAAGGCCACGTAATTGTTGCATATGTCACTTCGTGGAGCGGCTGCATGCCGGACACCAGGCTTGTAACACATATAAACTATGCTTTCGGGCATGTGAACGATACTTTTGACGGGGTACGCATAGACAATCCGGAACGGCTGCATGCCATTGCCGCATTGAAGGAAAACACTCCGGACATCAGGGTCATGCTCTCCATCGGAGGCTGGGGAAGCGGACGCTTCAGCGAAATGGCCGCTACAGACAGCACAAGGAATGCCTTTGCGGCGGACTGCCTCGCCAAGGTGGAGGAATTCGGGCTCGACGGGATAGATATCGACTGGGAATATCCGACATCAGGGGCAGCCGGCATTTCATCGTCCCCGCAGGATACTGAAAATTTCACATTGCTGATGCAGGATCTCAGACGTGTCCTCGGGAATGACAGGCTGCTTACACTGGCCTCCGTCGCCTTTGCCAGGTATATTGACTTCAAGGCAATAGAGCCATACGTAGATTTCGTGAACATCATGACATACGACATAGCCCTCCCGCCGCACCACCATGCGGCCCTCTACCGCTCGTCCATGACCGGAGGAATAAGCTGTGAAGAATCCGTACGGAAACATATCGATGCAGGGATACCCGCCTCCAAACTTGTGATGGGCATACCGTTCTACGGACGCGGAGGGGACAATTCCGGCGGATTCTGCGATTACAAGGTCCTCGCCACGTCAGACGGATACACACCGATGTGGGATGATACGGCAAAAGCCCCGTACCTTGCAGACAGCACAGGCCGCATGGTCTACACTTATGAGACACCCCGGTCCATTGCACTGAAATGCAAGTTCATCCGCCAGAACAATCTGCTGGGGGCAATGTACTGGGACTATGACGGGGACGATGCCGAGGGTACCCTGCGCAATGCCGTGCATGAAAACCTATTCAAGGCCTGCCCTGCTCCTGAGACGGGCACGGAGGACCTCGATGACAGCCGGAAGGATTGAAATCACGACAATCGCGACGATAAGTATCTTCAGGTTGTCCTGCACGAAAGGCTGGTCTCCGAACATATATCCTGCATAGCAGAACAGCATGACCCATACAGCGCCGCCTATGGCATTATAAGTGATGAACCATGTATAGTTCATCTTGCCCATACCTGCGACGAAAGGTGCGAAAGTGCGGACAATCGGGACAAACCTCGCGATGACAATCGTCTTCCCGCCGTATTTGCGGTAGAATTCATGCGTCTTGTCGAGATAGCTGCGCTTGAATATCCTTGAATCCGGGTTGCTGAAGAGCTTCTCCCCGAAGAAATGTCCGATCATATAGTTGCATGTGTCCCCGAGGAATGCCGCCGCGAAGACAATAAGCACAAGAAGATGCACATCAAGAGGCATCCCCGGCAAGGCTGCGATTGCGCCTGCCACGAACAGGAGGGAATCTCCGGGAAGGAAAGGGGTCACGACAAGCCCTGTCTCGCAAAAGATTATGACAAAGAGTATCGCATATGTCCAGAGATGATAATTCTGGACAATTGATATCATATGCCTGTCGATGTGAAGGATGAAGTCAATAAGGAATTCCATGATTCTATTTTTTCCAGAATGAGGCAGTGAAGATCACAAAGAATGTGAACAGCTCCAGACGCCCCACGAGCATTATGAATGAAAGGAATATTTTGCAGAAACCGTTAAGCGATGAGAAATTGGACATCGGGCCGACGTCCCCGAAACCAGGACCGACATTGCTCAGACAGGTAATGACGGAACTTGTGGCAGTCACGATATCGGTAAAGCATGACATGACAATGCTTCCTATGACAAAAGTGAACATATACATGCAGAAGAAGCTCATGACACTGCTGAGAAGCTCAGGGCGGACACTCTTGCCGTTGTATTTGACATTTATGACCCCGTTCGGATGGATTATGCGCTTGAGTTCATTGAAGGCATTCTTGAAAAGCAGGAGAATCCTGACGCATTTTATGCCGCCGACAGTAGAGCCTGCCGACCCGCCTATGAAAAGCAGGACAAACAGCAGCATCTGGGCGACAAACGGCCAGTAAAGATAGTCCGCCGAGGCGAATCCCGTAGTCGTAAGGATGGTAACAACCTGGAAGAACGCATCTCTCAGACTCCTCTCCAGCCCGGAATGGCCTCCGAAAAAGAGCACGCCGGCAATTACCAGGGACACCGCCACTGTTATCCCGGTATAGAGCCGGAATTCCTCATCCTTGAAAAGATGCGCAGGCCTCCCCTTGAAAAGCGCATACAGGAGGGCATAGTTCGTACCGCCGATAAACATGAATACCGTGATGACCCACTGGATGTATGCTGAATCCCAGAATGCCAGGCTGGCAGTCTTGGTTGAATATCCGCCGGTAGCCATACATGCGAACGAGTGGCATACCGCATCGAAGAAGTCCATCCCTCCGCATGCCAACAGCACCGTCTCCGCCGCAGTCAGACCGATATACATGATATACATGCGTCTGGCGGTGGAATTGAACGTATAGGAAAACTTGTCATGCATCGGTCCCGGCACCTCCGCGACATACAGGTCCCTGCCCTCTATACCGAGGCTCGGAAGTATGGCAAGCAGGATGACCACAATCCCGAGACCGCCCATCCACTGCGTAAGGGAACGCCAGAACAGTGATGCATGAGGGAGTGCCTCGACTTCATTCAATATGGAAGACCCCGTGGTCGTGAATCCCGACATGACTTCAAAGAAGGCGTCCGGGAAAGACTGGATATATCCGCTTATCATGAACGGCAGGCTGCCGAATACGGTAAACAATATCCATATGCACGAGACTATAAAGTACCCGTCGCGCTTGGCGAGCACCTTGTCCTTTACCTTTACGGAAAATGCAAGTACAATGGAGACAGCCATCGTAATGGCTGAAGATATCAGGAATGCATCTGCGTCATCCTCGCCATATATCAGGGCCACGCCTACGCACAGCAGCAATGCTATGCTCTCCACAAAAAGCAGCCGTCCAAGTATGTTCAGTATGAATCGGAAATTGATCATTTCATCTGTCAGGAATTGGTTCCGGGCAAAGACATTTACTTACGGAACATCTTAAGCACCTTTTTCACAGCCGACGGAAGCGCGAAGATGACGACATCGTCCCCTGCCTGGATACGCACATCTCCCTTTGCAATGATTGCCTCCCCGTTGCGGATGATTCCACCGACATTGGCATTGTCCGGGAAATCCAGCTCGGCAAGGGTACCCCGGGTAATCCTTGCGCCTTCCTCAACCGTCACTTCAAAGACCTCGGCCTCCGAGAATGTCACAAACTTCAGATGCTTCACATTCACATTGATAGTGTAGCGGTATATGTTGGCCGCAGCAATCAGCTTGGTATTGATGAGAGTACCTATGCCGAGATTCTCGGCAAGGTCGGTATAGTCGAGGTTCTCCACCTCCGCCACCGTCTTCTTGACCCCGAGCTTCTTTGCGAGAAGGCATGTAAGTATGTTGGTCTCGGAAGAGCCGGTAAGGCATATGAACGCATCCGTCGTCCTTATCCCCTCCTCCCGGAGAAGAGACAGGTCCCTGCCGTCGCCGTTGATGACAAGCGTCGACTTCAGCCTGTCCGCAAGGGTAAAGCACCTTTCCTTGTCCCGCTCGATCAGCTTGACATTATAATGCTGCTCAAGAAGCGATGCCGCCTTGGCGCCTATCCGCGACCCGCCGACAATGATTATGTTCTTTATCTCATACTTCGACTTTCCGCAGATGGAATATATTTCGGGGATATAGATAGGCTTGGTCACGAAAAAGGCAAGGTCGCCATACCTGAACGAGTCATTTCCCCTCGGGATGATGGTCTGGTCGCCGCGCTTTATGGCTACGACACGGAAATTGTCCGTGCCATATGCCTCCGCTGTCTTAATCAGGGAAAGGTTGAGCACAGGGGCGTTCTCCCATATCTTGATGCCGAGAAGCTGCAGGCGCCCGTCTGAGAACTCATGCTGCTGACGTGTACCTGCAAGCCTGAGTGCGGACACGATTTCCTCCGCCGCAAGCCTTTCCGGATATATCATGGAATCAATGCCGATTGTACGCATGTATTCCTTGTTGGCCTCTTCAAGATATTCGCTGTTGTTGACCCTCGTGATTGTATATTTCGCACCGAGTTTCTTTGCAAGGATGGAGGAATTGATATTCTGGTCCTCCTGATGGTTGACCGCTATAAAAAGGTCGCAGTCGCTTACCCCGGCATCTTCCAGGGCGCCTATCGAGGTACACGAAGCCTCTTCGGAAAGAATATCCAGCTGCGCCTCGAGCAGCTCCAGCTTTTCCCTGTCGCTGTCTATCAGCATTATGCTATGATCCTGTCTGCTGAGCATCTTGGCAAGATGCGTCCCGACCTCTCCAGCTCCTGCTATGACTATCTTCATCGCTGTTCCTTTAAAAACCGGCGGCAAAATAAGGCATTAAATTCCAATCTGCCAAACCTTCCGCATAAAACTTACCTGGCCCCGAATCCTGCAAGGATATCCCGGACACGGGCAATCTTGGCCTCGAGCAGCTCTTCAGTCGACGCCTCGCAGATAAATCTGAGATACGGCTCCGTGTTGGACGGGCGGATATTGAACCACCATTGAGGGAACTCTACCCTGTAACCGTCGAAATCCATGTATGCAACAGGGGTCTCTTCCGACATGAACCAGTCGCGCACAGCATCCATGGCCCCCTGCTTGTCCTCTATGCGGAAATTGATCTCCCCTGAGTTGCAGTATCTTTCTATCCTGGAGATAAGGCTGCTGAGTGTCACACCCTTCTTCTTCATGGAGGCTATGACATTCAGGATAAGTATGGCTGCCAGAAGGCCGCTGTCGGAATAGAAGAAATCCCTGAAATAATAATGTCCGGCAAGTTCGCCGCCATATACTCCGTCCAGTTCGCGGAGTTTGCGTGCGGCAAAGGCCCTGCCGACCTTCCATGTCCTCATCTCGGCACCCATCGGAGCAAGATACTCCCCTACTGCCTTTGAACTTCTTATATCCTGAAGGACAATGCCTTTCTCTCCTCTCTTCTCAAGAAAATAATGCCCGAGCACGGCAATCATGAGATCCGGGGAGACAAACCTCCCGTTCTCATCCACGAACATGACCCTGTCGGCATCCCCGTCAAAAATCACACCCACGTCCGCCCCTGTCTTGCGCACAAGGGACTTGAGGGCCTCGACATTTGCCGGTATCAGCGGATTCGGCTCGTGGTTAGGGAAGCTGCCGTCCATATCGTCGAATATATAGGAAGGAGCATCCCCGAATATCTCCTTTGCATACAGCACCGACATGCCGTTGGACAGGTCCATCGCAATCTTCAGCCCGGAATAGTCCTCCCTGTATCCGGAGAGGAATTCAAGGTAGTCCGCATGGATATCCATCCCGTGCACTGTCCCCCGCCGTGCAGCAGGCTTGCAGTCCCTGCCTGAATCAATCCATTCCTTTATCTGCCCAAGACCGTTGTCCAGACCTACCGGAAGGGCGTTCTCCCTGGATACCTTCATTCCGTTGTACTCGGCAGGATTATGCGATGCCGTTATCTGGACGGATGCCTTGAAGCCATATTTGGCCGTGCCGAAATATACCATAGGCGTAGTGCTGAGCCCGATATCATAGACATCAGCCCCTGCATCGGCAATGCCCTTTACCAGCCAGTCATGTATCTCGTCCGAAGACAGCCTGCAGTCCCTGCCGACAAGCACCTTGTCTGTCTGAAGGAGTTCAGGGATGAAATATCCCACCTTGTATGCCGTCTCCCTGTCAAAATCCACATTGTATATCCCGCGGATATCGTACGCATGAAAAGCACCCATAGGAATCGCATTTTATATTGTAGAACGGAAATATTCTCAGGCCTTTGTCTTATATCTCGCGGATACCCTGCCCTTCTCGATCCCCTGCAGTTTCCTCGATATCATCTTCTTCCTTACAGGAGCGACCCTGTCCACGAAAAGATGGCCGTCAAGATGGTCCAGTTCATGCTGGATCATCCGGCAGGCAAACCTGTCGAATTCCTCGACCTGTCTCTCCAGATTCTCGTCATAGTATTCGACCTTGATTCTGGATGGCCTCTTCACGTCTGCATAGACCCCTGGCACGCTGAGGCACCCCTCCGAATAGTCGCGCATATCCTCGCTGGCCTCAAGGACCACAGGATTTATCATCGTCCTGCGGAAATCCTTGAGATAGGAATAGGTCTCGGACACGACATCCCCGTCGACAATCACGACCCTCAGAGACACACCGACCTGCGGAGCGGCCAGCCCGCACCCGTCAGCCGATGCCAGGGTCTCCTTCATGTCCTTTACGAGCGTTGTCAGCTCCTCTTTCCTGGAAAGGTCTGCATCCTCAGCCTTTTTCCTCAGCACTTCTGCACCATATAGATATATTGGAAGTATCATTGCAAGAACTATTTAAGTTTTCTTTTCCTCTTTGTGACCTTATCCGACAGCGAATCAGGCACAAACTGGTTTGAAACTACAAAATCCGTACCGCCATTCCGCCTGTCGAGCCAGCCCTGGAGTATGATTGCGGCACTGATCCTGTCTACGGACGA
The DNA here is from genome assembly GCA_944323805.1 of uncultured Bacteroidales bacterium. GTDB lineage: Bacteria > Bacteroidota > Bacteroidia > Bacteroidales > UBA932 > Cryptobacteroides. Next base: position 14,796 of record CALUTW010000013.1, read on the forward strand.
CTTGTCCTTTCTCGCGCCCGCCTTCATCCCCCCGTCTATCATGGCCCTGTGGGCAAGCACCGATGTGAAACGCTCGTCCTCGAGCTCGACCGGGATGTCCGGGAACACCTTGGCCAGCCTGTTGAGAAATGCCTGGACATCCCTGGCAGCCTCGGAAGGAGTATTGTCCATATTGACAGGCCAGCCTACTACAAATGTAGTCACGTGCTCTTTTTCGCAATAACTTTTGAGATATTCTATTATCTTTGCAGACTGGACCGTATCCAGCGCAGATGCGAAAATACCGAGCGGGTCGCTTACCGCAACACCCGTCCGTTTCCTGCCGTAGTCTATCCCTATAATCCTGTCCATGTCCAGGATGCAAAGGTAATAAAAGTATGGAACAAGAGAAAAAAGTTAGAAAGACAAGGAAATACAGGCTGTCCCTTCTCGACGACCAGACCCACGAGAGGCTGTGGAACATGAAGTTTACCAGGACGAGCCTTCTTGTGACATCCATATCATGCGTCATTGTATTCATCCTGATTATCTTCTGTATCACTGCATATACACCTGTGAGGACATTCATCCCCGGATATCCCGACGCGCACAGCAAACGCGCAGCCATACAGAATGCGATGAGGATAGATTCGCTTGAAAGGGTGGTCAAGTCATGGGAACTGTACACGGAGAACCTCAGGAGAGTACTTGACGGGGCGGACCCGGTCAGCATAGACAGCATCATGGGACGGAAGGACAGGACCCTGCAGGCGACAGGCTCGATGGAGGCCGGGAAGCAGGATTCGATACTCCGGGAAAAGGTCATCAAGGAAGAGCAGTTCGACCTGTCGGAACGCAGACAGAGAGACCTTCCTATCGAAGGAATGCATTTCTTCGTACCTCTGAAAGGGGTGATATCGCAGGGATATGACAAGATTGTACATCCATACATCGACATAACTGCCCCTGCAAATTCCGTGGTCATGGCAGTCCTTGACGGCACGGTAATCTTCGCCGGCTGGAATGACGAAGCCGGATACACCATCCAGATACAGCACGAAAACGACATCGTATCGACATACAAGCACAACCAGAAGCTCCTCAAGAAGACAGGGGACAAGGTCTCTGCAGGCTCGCCTGTGGCCCTTGTCGGCAACACCGGTTCCCTGAGCACCGGAGACCACCTGCATTTCGAGCTATGGTACAAGGGCAATGCTGTCGATCCGACAAAATACATAAATTTCTGATGGGGAAAAGGCACATAGCCATACTTGGCTCGACAGGCTCGATAGGCAGGCAGGCCCTGGATGTTGTCAGACAGCATCCCGACCTGTTCGAGGTGGAGATGATAACAGCGAACAACAGCACATCCCTCCTTATTGAGCAGGCAATAGAGTTCAATGTGAACAATGTCGTCATCTGCAATGAGAAGCATTACGGGGAAGTGGCCTCGGCGCTCAGCCCGTATCCGATAAAAGTCTTTGCAGGGATGAAATCCGTATGCGACCTTGTCGGAAGCGACAATATCGACATTGTGCTGACGGCCATGGTGGGCTTCAGCGGGCTTGAATCGACAGTGGCTGCCATCATGGCAGGAAAGGCTGTCGCCCTTGCCAACAAGGAGACACTTGTAGCCGCCGGGAAGACAGTGATGGACCTTGCAGGAAAGCATAATGCCCCCATACTTCCGGTAGACTCCGAGCATTCGGCAATATTCCAGTGCCTGCACTGCTCTCCGGGAGAAAAAATAGCGAGGATACATCTGACAGCATCAGGGGGCCCGTTCAGGACATGGACCAGGGAACAGATGGCATCTGCGACCCGGGCCGAGGCCCTGAAACACCCGAAATGGACAATGGGGAGCAAAATCACGATAGACTCCGCCACAATGATGAACAAGGGCCTTGAAATCATAGAGGCCAGATGGCTCTTCGGCGTAGAGCAGGACAGGATCAATGTGGTGGTGCATCCTGAGTCAATAATCCATTCAATGGTGGAATTCGACGACGGGGCGATAATCGCCCAGATGGGACATCCGGACATGCGGGAACCGATACAGTATGCCTTAGGTTATCCGGCAAGGCTCCCGCTCGAACACAGGAAGATGGATTTCGCGGAACTCGGCTCCATCTCCTTCCACGCCCCTGACACGGACCGGTTCCCCGCACTTCTCCTCGCCCGCGAGGCCCTTTCCAGAGGAGGCAACATGCCATGCATAATGAACGCGGCGAATGAAGTGGCCGTAGCGGCATTCCTCCAGGACAGGCTCAGCTTCTACGGGATAACGGACCTGATAGAGAAATGCATGTCCGGTGTGGATTTTGTTGCAGAACCGGACCTTGAAACGATTTTCCTGACCAACGCTGAAGCAGCGGCAAAAGCACGTGAACTGGCCGGGATAGAATAAACCAATCATACCGCAAATGGATATCTTACTCAGGATACTTCAGCTCTTCCTCGCTCTCTCAATACTTATCCTCATCCACGAACTGGGGCATTTCACTTTTGCCAAGATGTTCAGGATCAGGGTAGAGAAATTCTATCTGTTTTTTGATGCGGGCATGGCTCTCTTCAGATTCAAGCCCAGAAATTCGGATACTGAATACGGCATTGGCTGGCTCCCGCTCGGGGGCTACTGCAAGATTGCCGGCATGGTGGACGAGTCGATGGATACGGAGCATCTCAAGCACGACCCGCAGCCATGGGAGTTCCGGAGCAGGCCGGCATGGCAAAGGTTCCTTGTCATGGCAGGCGGAGTGCTGTTCAATTTCATCTTCGCCATAATTCTGTATATCGGCATACTCGCAGGATGGGGCGAAAGCTATGTGAGCAATGAGGACAACTGCATTTATGTAAACGAACTGGCATACGAGATGGGGTTCCGCACAGGGGACAGGATACTGAGCTTCGACGACTATGTGCCGGAAAAATTCGGCATGCTGCAGGCCGACCTGGCCAGGCAGACTGCAAGCAAGGCCACGGTCATCCGTGACGGGGACACTCTTGACATATACATAGACCAGCGGATGATAAGCGACGTGCTCAACACCCCGGGAATGTTCGGACTCGCGGTACCGTTTGTCGTGGATACCATCCCGCCGTCATCCGTCAACCATGACTCCGGACTGATACGCGGCGACAGGATTGTCAGCATCGGAGGCACCCCGGTAAGGTTCGTCCAGGACTCCAGAAGCATCCTGCAGGCCTATGCAGCCTCGGATGTCCCTGTCGAGATTGTCAGGGACGGCGACACTCTGGCCATGACAATGCATGTGGATTCCGCCGGCCTTTTCGGCATATATACACAGCTCCCGGGAGTGAAGACAAAGAAGTACTCCGTCATATCGGCCATCCCCGCAGGATTCAGGCTTGCATTCAGCACAATCGGAGGATATGTACAGGACCTGAAGCTGGTCATCAATCCGAGTACGGAGGCATACAAGTCTGTCGGAAGCTTCATCTCCATCGGGCAGATTTTCCCTGGCTCATGGGACTGGTACCGGTTCATCAACATACTGGCCCTGCTCTCCATAATGCTCGGCGTGATGAACCTGCTCCCTATCCCTGCCCTGGACGGAGGACACATAGTGTTTACGCTGTATGAGATGATTACCCACAGGAAGCCGAGCGACAGATTCCTCATCGGGGCACAGATGGTCGGGATGATTCTTCTGTTCGGACTGATGATACTGGCTTTCGGCAATGATATAGTCCGGCTTCTCAGATAATGACAACCCATTAATGACATAAGACATGAAAAGAATCCTTTCACTTCTGGCAACAGCTATAGCCGCAGTCTCCGCCATATCATGCGGAGGGGGTTCAAGCAAGCCCCTGCTTCCCAATGTAAGCGGGAAAGCCGGCGAGATAATAATAGCCGCCAACAAAGGCGACTGGGAAGGGGCTGTAGGCACCAGCCTCAGGGAACTGCTTGCAAGTGACTGCCCGTTCCTGCCGCAGAAAGAGCCGCTTTACACCCTTATCAACATCCCACCGGCAGCATTTACCAGCATATTCCAGCTGCACAGGAACATTGTCTTCGTGAATATCGACCCTAAAGTGACAGAGCCCGGCACTGTATACAAGAAAGACCAGTGGGCACAGCCGCAATGCATTGTGCTGATCAATGCCCCGGACAGCGATACTGCGCTGGAAATCATCGAAAAAGACGGGAAGATGATTCTCAACGCGTTCGAGCAGGCAGAGCGTGACAGGGTCATCCTCAATTCCAAACAATATGAGGAATCTGCACTCAGGAATGCCGTCAATTCCGTATTCGGGGGCTCCCCGTATTTCCCGATAGGGTACAAGCTCAAGAAAGAGACAAAGGATTTCCTGTGGATTTCCTATGACACGCAATACACCATCCAGGGGATATTCGTATACAGATACCCGGCAACAGGGAAAGACGACCTGACACTTGACAACATCATCCGCCACCGGGATGAGACCCTTAAGGCCAATGTTCCGGGAATGTTCGACAACACCTACATGACAACAGCCGAAGCAGTATCCCCGGAAGTGGAATACATCAGGTACAAAGACCGTGAATTCGCCCAGACAAGAGGTTTCTGGGAAGTCCATAACGACTATATGGGCGGCCCTTTCATCTCGCATTCCTTCTACAGTCCGGACGGGAAGGAGATAATCGTGCTGGAAGCATTCGTGTATGCTCCGAGATACGACAAAAGGAATTATCTGAGACAGGTGGAATCCATCATATACTCGTTTGAGTGGGTGGACCAGCAAGAAAAAAGGTAAAAATATTTTGCCATAAAGAAAATATTGCATACCTTTGCACTCCCGTTTGGTAAAAACGGTGTGCCGGTGGGTTCGTATAACGGTTAGTACTCAAGATTTTCATTCTTGCAATAGGGGTTCGATTCCCCTACCCACTACGAAATATAAAAAATTGAAATAATGGCAAATCACGCATCAGCTGACAAGCGTTATCGCCAGAGCGAGAGACGCAGATTGCATAACAAGTATTATGCAAAGACCACAAGGAACGCAATCCGTGCCTTGAGAAACACAACAGACAAGAATGCTGCAGAAGCAAATGCACCGAAGGTATATGCAATGATTGACAAGCTTGCCAAGATCGGTGTCATCCACAAGAACAAGGCTGCAAACCTCAAGAGCGGCATTGCAGTCTATATCAACAAACTTTCGTAAGGAAAGCACCTTTTAAAGGGTTCTATAGCTATGGAGAAGCTGTCCCGCGACAGCTTCTTTTTCATAAGGCAATCGGGATGTAGCGCAGTTGGTAGCGCACTACGTTCGGGACGTAGGGGTCGGGCGTTCGAGTCGCCTCATCCCGACTAAAAGCCTCGCAAGGACTGAATCAGTTCTTTGCGAGGCTTTTTCACAATATATTGTGATTTTACTTGCGTTATTGCTTCAATTAATCTCCAGCATGTCATTCCGGCAGGAGGTGGCGGACTTTCTCTTTCAGTTCGGACTCGGATATCAGGCCGACGGACATGACCGGTTCCCCGGAAAGCGGGATGAACAGGACTGATGGGATGGAACGGATGCCGTATGCGCGGGCAAGGGACTCTGCGGAGTCCACATCGACCTTGTAGAACCTTACCCTGCCTTCATACTCTTCAGCAACCTTGTCAATGACAGGGGACAGCCGTCGGCACGGACCGCACCAGTCCGCATAGAAGTCCACAACAGCGGGCATATCGCCGAGATATTCCCATTCAGGTGTGGTAAAATCCTCGACAAGCCTCCGGTATGAATCCTCTGAAATGATTTCCACAGCACCGCCCGGAGCGGAAGAAGCGCCGCCGTCTCCAACATATGAGGCACCCGACAGCTGGACAGAGACCAGTGCGGCAGCGGATGCCAGAAAGAACTGAAGTTTCATTGCAATAGATATTAATCCTGTCAGACATTCGGTCGTGCATAGTGCGTGAGCGGGTCGTGCCCAGACATGCACATGACACAAATATAGGATTTTATCAGGACATTTCATTATATTTGCAGAGACCACGACCACATAACTGCAGGATAAATGAGGTTTACAGGAATTCACAGCACCACGTCCGCCATAGCAGGCAAGATCATGCTCATTACCATATTGGCTTTATATGCCCCGCACTGCATGAGAGCAGACAGCGGACATCTGCGATTCTCCCATATCTCCATCGATGACGGCCTTTCGAACAGCACGGTACTGTCCATCGCCCAGGACCTGGACGGGAACATATGGTTCGGCACATTCGACGGGGCGGACAGATACGACGGATATGAATTTACAGTATACCGGAACGAATGTGCGGACAGTGCCGGGACATCAGGGAACATCATCCGGACAATCTATGTGGACAGCCGCGGCAAGGTATGGACCGGTGCATGGAACCAGCTTTCGTGCTACAATCCGGCAAAGGAAGGATTCGACAGATATCCATTGCCACTCAAGGCAGGCGCCAATGTCAGGGCTATCATAGAGACCTCCGACTCGACCCTCCTGGTTGGCACTGATTCCGAACCGCTGGTCTTCAATATGAGAAATCTGAGGTTCGACACGGAGCACATCCCGGACAAGCTTGAAGGAAAGGAAATATCGGCATTCTGCCGGCACGGGGACAGGACATACATAGGGACGGAAGACCACGGCATCTACGTGCTTTCCAGTGGGACAGGCTCAATCAGATGCCTTGATATGGAAAGCCCCATCACAAAGATACAGTCGATAACGGTACAGAATGAAAATATCCTGTGGGTCGGGACAGAAGGCAACGGGCTCTACAGGATATATCTCCCTGCCATGACAGTGACCCGCTACACCCATAGCGGCAAAGCCGGCAGCATAAGCTCCAACTATATAAGGTCGCTTGCGCTGGACAGCAGCAACCGGCTCTGGGTAGGGACATTCAACAATCTGAATATCTACGACAGCCAGAACGACACATTCGAGGTATACTCAAGTGACCCGTCATATCCCGAGAACCTGTCCGCAAGATCCGTCAGAAGCATCTTCAGGGACAATCAGGGAGGCATGTGGCTCGGGACATATTTCGGAGGGCTGAACTATTGGCACCCGCTCCGCAACAGGTTCGTCAACATCAGACGCAATCTCGTGCATAATTCCCTGAACGACAACGTTGCGAGCTGCATCATTGAAGACAGGGACGGCACACTGTGGATAGGTACAAATGACGGCGGTGTCAACCACTACAACCCGGAGACAGGGCATTTCTCCTATTTCAGACTGAAAGGAGAAGACCAGAAAGCAGACCTTGAATCGGATGACATCAAGGCCATATATATCGACCATGCATCAGACCGCATTTACATAGGGGCACATGCAAGCGGTCTCAATGTCCTGGACAAGGCATCCGGTACAATCATGCATTGCGGCAGCAGTGCAGATAATTGCCCCCCTCGGAACATTTATGCAATCTGCCCGCGTGACAGGGACAATCTCTTCATCGGAGCACTCGAAGGGCTGTACATCTTCAACAAGAGGACAATGCGCTTCAGCGGGATTACCGAAGAGGCCGACGGGACACCTGTCAAAAGGCTCCTGATACGGACATTCTTCAGGGATTCCGGTGGAAGGCTCTGGGTGGGAGGAGAAAACGGGCTTCAGGTATACGATGTCCGCCCTGACGGGGTCGTATCTTCCGCCATCCCTGCAAAAGGATTCCTCGACAGGCTGTCTTTCGTGCAATGCATATTCGAGAGCAGGGACAGTACAATATGGATTGCCACACGCAACGGGCTTTACAGTCTCCGGGCCTCAGGGGAGAGCAGACGCTACACTGTCGCGGACGGGCTGCCGAACAATTCCGTTTACGGGATTGAAGAGGATTCCGACGGAAGGCTCTGGCTCAGCACCGACAACGGACTGAGCTGCTTCAACCCTGGAACAGACAGTTTCCGTAACTTCAATGCGGAAGACGGGCTGCAGAGCAACCAGTTCAACATGTATTCGCATTGCAGGACAGGCAGCGGAAGGATGTATTTCGGAGGCATCAACGGCATCACTACATTCATTCCTGAAGAGCTTGAGGACAATCCGTATACACCGCAGCCTGTCATCTCCGCCCTGTATGTATTCAACAGACCGGTACATCCGGGAGACAGGACCGGAATACTTAAGGAAAGCATATCCTGCAGCAGGCAGATTTCAATTCCCCATGAATTCAATTCATTCAACCTTGAATTTTCAGTGCCGAACTATATTTCGGGACAGAACAATACATTCTCCTACACCCTTAAAGGCTACGACAAGGAATGGTACACCCTGCAGGACAAGAGGAATGCACCATACTCCAACCTGCCTCCGGGCAAATATACATTCCAGCTGAAGGCCGCCAACAGTGACGGCAAATGGTGCAGCACCCCACGGGAGCTTGTCATCACAATCGAACCGGCCTGGTACCAGACCATAGCTGCAAGAATCCTGATGGCACTGGCTGCAGCAGCGCTGGCAATATTCATAATGAAATACATTGTCGACCGCAAGACAATGGAGACCAAGCTCGAACTGGAAAGGAAGGACAAGGAGCATCAGGAGGAAATCAACCAGATGAAGATGAGGTTCTTCATAAATATCTCGCACGAGCTCAGGACTCCACTTACGCTGATTATCGCCCCTATCCAGGACATGATCGGCAAGACAGGGGACATATGGATGCGCAGGCAGCTTCAGTATGTGGAGAGGAACGCAAAACGCATGCTGCATCTTGTAAACCAGTTGATGGACTACCGACGTGCGGAACTCGGGGTCTTCAAGCTTAAGGTCAAGCTCCAGGACATCCAGCAGCTCCTGACCGAGAACTTCTCCTATTATGAGAAGCTTGCAGCGCAGAAGCATCTGAAATACACCCTGGACTCCGCCATGGAAAACCGCCCTGTATATATCGACGGGCAGTATCTGGAGCTTATCGTCAACAATCTGCTGTCAAACGCATTCAAATATACGGACAGCGGGAGCATTACGGTAAGGGCAGCACTGGAAGGCGGCGACCTTATCCTTGAGGTAAAGGACACAGGCATAGGAATACCTGTCGACAAGCAGGCAAAGATATTCGAGAGGTTCTACCAGGTGGAGAAGCAGCATATCGGAAGCGGCATCGGACTGTCACTGGTACAGCGGCTCGTGGAACTTCACCACGGGCAGATTGAGATAGAGAGCGAGGAAGGGAAAGGCAGCCGCTTTACCGTCCGCATCCCGCAGGACCCGGCCACATACGACAAGTCGGAGATTGCCTCAGGAGACGAAGAGGAAGCCCACAGCACCAACGACAGGGAAATGTACATTGTGGACACTGAAAAAGAGGATGAGGTCCAGCACGAGATGGTGGATACCAAGGGATGGACAGTGCTGGTTGTAGAGGACAACGATGAGGTGCGCAACTACATCAGGGCAGGACTTGAACCGTCATTCAATGTCAGGCAAGCAGCCAACGGGGAAGAAGCGTTGCGTATCCTGAAGGACAAGAGTGCTGATATCGTGATTACTGATGTCATCATGCCTGTAATGGACGGCATAAAGCTGTGCAGGCAGATAAAGCAGGACATCAATACCAGCCATATCCCGGTAATCATGCTCTCCGCAAAGACCGATGTAAAGGAGCAGCTCGAAGCTTTCCATACCGGTGCTGACGACTATATCGCCAAGCCATTCTCGATGGCAGTGCTCATGAACAAGATAAAGAACATGCAGAAGACCAGGATGAGAATGCTTGAACACTACTCGAAATCCATTGAAATCGAGCCGGAGAAAATCACTTTCAACACGGCTGATGAGGACCTGCTGAACCAGGCCATATCAATCGTGGAAAAGAATCTCGACAACAGCGAATTCAGCATCGCTCAGTTTGCGTCGGAAATGAATATGAGCCGGTCCAACCTGCACTCCAAGCTGAAGGCGATAACAGGAGAATCGGCTCTGGAATTCATACGCAAGATCCGCTTCAAGGAAGCATGCCGGATGCTGAAGGAAGGCAAGTACTCAATATCGGAGATAAGCTGGAAGGTGGGCTTCAGCACCCCTTCCTACTTCACGACAAGCTTCAAGAAGCATTTCGGCTGTCTGCCTTCCGAGTATCTCAAGAACAACGGCTGAGACTGAAATGCAGGACATGGCTGCCCTGTCCGCTGCCGCCGTCGGAGGATACATGCACTGTTTCATCTCCGCAGACGACATCCGTATCATACGTCCCGTTGCCTGACAGGGTTGCCGTTACCTCCCCGTCCTTCCAGCTTATGTCGACCACAAGGCCTCCCCTCGCCCTCAATCCTGTTACCCTGCCTTCTGTCCAGCAGGCAGGAAGAGCCGGGAGCAGACGGATATATCCCCTGTGGCTCTGCAGCAGCATCTCGGAGATACCGGCCGTGATACCGAGATTACCGTCAATCTGGAACGGAAGGGCATTGAGAAGATTGCGGTAAAGGCCCGCAGCATTGTCCCCGGTATGAGGCGCGGCATCGGAAGGAGCACAAGGGTCCGCATAGCGGATGATATTGGTCAATGCCTCATATGCCTTATCAGAGTCCATCAGCCTTGCCCACAGACAGGTCTTCCATGCCATGCTCCAGCCTGTCCCGCCATTGCCGCGCATCTCAAGAGATTTCCTCGCAGCCATGGCAAGGCCGTCCGGACATCCGTCGCCGGATGCGGCCGATGCTGCAAGGGCATCATTGCCGGGATACAGTCCGAAAAGATGGGACACATGGCGGTGATGCGGTTCACTCTCCACATATTCCCTGTCCCATTCAAGCAGCTGTCCTTCAGAGCCGGCAGCATATTCCCTGAGCCACCCCGACATTTCCCCGACCTGATGTCCGAACGCCTCATCAATTCCGAGCTCCTGTGCAGCGGCAGCCGTATTTGAGAACAGGTTCCTGATGATTGCCATATCCATTGTACTGCCTTCGCATACGGAAGCAGGAGTGCCGTCAGGAAGGACAAAGGCATTCTCCGGGGAAGTGCTGACAGGCGTCACGAGCTCCCCGGCATCATTCATGACAAGCCACTGCGAGCAGAACAATGCCGCACCCTTCATTACCGGATAATATTCCTCCAGGAAATCCCTGTCCCCGGTAAAAAGATAATGCTCCCATATGTGGCTGCAGAGCCAAGGCCCTGACATGTTCCAGAAAAACCAGTATACAAACCCGTCCGACGGATATCCCTCACGCCATATCGACACATTGTGATGTATTGTCCAGCCGTCAAGTCCGTACATGTCCCTGGCCACATCCGTTCCCTTGTCAGCAATCTCCTTAAGGAAACGGAACAGAGGTTCATGACATTCGGACAGTGCCGTCACTTCAGCAGGCCAATAGTTCATCTGGAGATTGATATTGAGAGTATATCCCGAATTCCATGGAGGAAGCAGGCTGTCGTTCCACAGTCCCTGCAGATTGACCGGCTGTCCGCCTGGTCTGGACGATGAAATCAGAAGATATCTGCCATACTGGAAAAGCAGGGCCGGAAGTCCGTTGTCCTGATGCTCCCCGAATGTCCTGATGCGCTCGTCGGTCGGCATGCCGGAATACCGGGACGGCAACTCCAGCGAGACCCTGCCGAAGAGCGAGGCATAGTCAGATACATGCCTGCGGGCAATCTCCCCGTACGTCAAGAAGGTACCGGAAGGGATATCCCCCGGATGTCCCGTCAGCATGCCGATATCCGCTGACTGGTCCGCAAGGCTTCTCCTCATGTCTTCAAGGATAGCCTCATGCGGGTCTTTCCCGTCAAGAGACGGGCTTCTCCGGCATCCGTTATAGCTTGTAGCGGCATATAACAGGAATGTCACTTCCCTGCAGCCGGAGACCGATATGCATTCCGCAAGACCTCCTTCATGCTGTCCGGCAGATGCCGGCAGCCTCCTGCGGGCAACGGACACAGTCCCGTCCACATGCGACACAGGTACGATGCAGGCCTCGAAAGACATGCCTTTGCCATATAGCGGGTCTGTGCAGTCAAGGCTGTCTCCATAGATGACATGGTCCTCTCGGATGACATTGCCGGAAGCATCGAAATACTCCGGATGCAGCCGTTCTGTCCGGAATTTTCTCATATGTGCAATATCCCTGCGCTGGGCATGAGCAGGGGCCTTTCCCTTGATGGAGGATGCCGTCTGCCTGACAGGATGCCGTGAACCGAGATATGCATCGAATGAAAGTACCGGACTGTCAGCCTCGATATGGATGACAATGGCCTGCGCCGGGAAAGAGACGAAGACCTCTCTCCTGATGCCGGTGCCACCCTGCCGGTAGGATGTGGTCACAATAGCTCTGGACAGGTCAAGCGAATGCTCATAGCCGGTTATCTGACCGGACATCCTGCTGAAATCCAGATAAAGGTCGCCGAATGGCTGATATGCCTCATTCAGTCGCCCTACCCACTCCCTCTGCATGATTTCCCCGGCAAGGTCGTTGCGTCCTTCATGCAGCAGCACACGCAGGGAGTCCAGAAGAGGATAGACATGGATGTCTTTCGGGGTCTCCGGTTCCCCGCTGTAAAGGGTATTCTCATTGAACTGTATCCTTTCGATGTCTGTCCTGCCGAACACCATCGCCCCATGCCGTCCATTCCCGACCGGCAATGCCTCTTCCCATACTCTTGCCGGGGACGTATACCGGAGACTGAGGTCTTCCGCCTGCATCACACACGGCAGCAGCAGCATCAATGCCGCGAGGCCAAATATTCTTCTCATATTGCCTTATATCATTAAATTCAGTCAGCCTTTATCAGGTCAAAGATATGGTTCTCTCCTCTTACAGTTGTCAATGTCAGGACTGTAATGTCTCTTGACGGGTCATATTCCGCAGTGAATCCGTTTTCATCGGCGGTATCCTCAGGATTCCTGACAAGCTTTCCGACACATTCATGGCGCAGCACCCGAAGATTCCCTGACAGCTCCACAGATGTAGTGAAAGGCTGCTCGGCCTGCAGCACATCCTCTTCAGTAAGCTGCCCCATCTCATCGCGGTGCGGACGTCGCATGTCTGGCTCGCACAATGAAAGCCTGTATCCACGGACTCCGGCATCATGGCCTTTACCGTCAATACCGTCAGACGGCATTTCCTCCAGTATGTAGGCAAGCGGGATATTCGTGCCCCGCACGGTCAGGCTGTCATATCTTTCGGCGGCATCGAACAAAGCCCCGCAGACGACACCGCCATATCTGACAATATGTGCCGCTGAGTCCTGACGAAGCACCTTCATCCCGCCAAGAAGGTTTCCGGCAAGAGCGGAATCGCTGTCTTTCGCCATACAATAGAGATAAGACCCGTCATGCGGTGCCTTGCCATGGTCGATATACGCCCGGGCATACTTCCCGTCCCGCTCAAGCCGGACCTCTCCGTCCCTGGCCGCATAAGCGAACGAACCGTCATCCAGCACACCGGGAGCCGGGACAGACACGGAGCCGTCAAAGGACTGGAACAGGGTAGTGACAGTATTGTTGACACTGTCGGCACTGCTTATCCCCGAGCCCATGCACAGCAGGAACCGGTCAAAGACAAAAACCGACTTGTCTGCACGGAAGGTCGTATCATATGCGATGTCATGCAGCCGGAACGAGAACATCGACACTCCGGAAGGGGAAGTGACACCGGCAAGGAAAGTCATGTCAGAGAAATGCCTGTGCCCGGAGCTGGCCCCGCCCCTGTCTACAAGCTCCGCTACAGGGACTGTCCTCGCCGTTGTTCCAGGGATATATCGCCAGTCGAAAGACGGTTCCGAAGGATTGAATGAACGCCGCCCTGTCAGCCTGTCGAAATATTCGACAGAGCCGTAGGATATGTAACGTCCCTGCAGGTTTTCTGTCGCCGAGGACTCGAAATCCCAGATATAGCGGCTGAATCCCTTTATATTGAAATGGTATCTGTCATCCCGGGAGACCAGCAGGCCGGAATACGGCATGAACAATGAGCCGTCCGGCCCGGCATCAGGACCGATATCCATTGCGGCAATCCTCGCCATACAGTCAAGCTCCCCGAAAGACGAGGTATATGCAAGATTGGAGTTTACATTGACAGCATAGTCCATGGCCTCCTTCCGCACGGAGTCATCCATGATAATCTGCTTGAATGCAGCGACAAGCTCCCTGTCGGGCTCCCCGTAGGACAAGGCCGCATAGGCGAATGCGGGCAGGAGATTCTGAAGCACAGCCTGCCCCTCGGGAAAACGTCCCGTCGTGGCGGCCGGGACATCCGGACCGGCACAGAAGAAGCGGAATGTCAGAAGCCCGTTCTTTATATTGTCCAGTGTCTTCCTGTCCAGGGCATATTGGGTCCCGTGCAGAAGATAGGCGGCAAATGCCCCGGCATAAAGGGCATGAGGATAATATGCACTGTTGTACGGCCCTCTGTGATGATATCCCGAACCATCAGCCTTCAATGTGCCGAAAAAGCCCGGTGCAATGCCGAGGGCATTGTCCATATAGCGTTTATATGCCGTAAGGGCTGTCTCACGGGCATCCGCATCCGGAAGAGAGAGGGCATATATCAGCTTGGCTATCGAAAGGGCGCGGAGATTGTCCGCCACTTCCCCTTCGGACTCGGGACGGACACAGCACATGCCGAAAAGAGAATACCATCCGAGCGTATTCAGCTCCCTCTCGAGCTTTTTCTCCGGAAGCCTGTCCCTGAGCAGGAAAAGGGAGTGGAAATATCCGCTGCTGCGCAGTTTCTCGAAGCACAGTGTCCCCATTGCACTGCCATCAGCCCAGCCCTGGTCATTGAACCAGTCATAGATGTACAGGGCCTTTGCCAGACTCTCCACATTGCCGTTCACACGCCAGTCCAGGGCCAGAGGAAGCAGCATCTTCTCATTCACGGTCCTGAATTTCATTACCTTCTCCCCTGCTATCCGGTCAGGAGAAGCCATCGGGAACAGCGGTTTTTCCACAGGCCGGCCTGTCTTGTCGTATTGCGGGACTATTTCCTTCGCAAGCTCCACACCTCTCGAGATGAAACCATGCCCTGAAAGGTTACGATAATGCCTGAGCTCGGCAACCATATCCTGCACCGGGTCTGCACCAGCGCCGGCAGCCGGGATGATATCCGGCAGGGACGAGGCATCAGACCCGCCGAGATACCAGTCCTCCAGACGTTTTCCGATCATGTCAATATCTCCGGCTCCGGCATGGATGACGTTCCCCAGGCCGGCCGACTCATAGCCCTCCGGATTACGGCAGTCCTCCCAGGCAGCCCTGTATCTCATGAAGTCAGGGATAAGGCTGAAATCAGTCCGGCTGACCGAATACTGTGCATCCGACATGTTCTGCCATGACACTTTCGGCGTAAACTCGAGCATATCGAGATACAGGGTCCCGCCAGGGACATCCTCCGGGAATACTACTGACATCGATGCGATACCGCTTCCGGACTTCATCCCCATGTCAGCCCGGAATCTGGCCCAGATGCATCTCCAGCCCCTGAACCCGATATGAAACGGCAGAGAGCACACTTCATCTCCCGATGCGTCCCTGAAAGAGAACACAATATCCCTGTCATATGGCACTTCATTATACACCCACAGGTTCATTCCTCCGGTTCGGGCTGCAGAAGCCCCGTCGATACCTTCCGGGGCAAAGACAGACAGCTCCGCCCCGCCTTTCCAGTCGACTTCAAGTGACCGGTTTCCCAGCTTGAAGCGCTCCTTTGAGACAGACAGCTTTCCCCGGTCAATGCTCCAGCCCTCCGGCACTGCCCTCTCCTCGAAAGAAAGTATGCCTCCCCGGGCCTCAAAGGACAACAATGACATTGCCAGCAGGACAGCCGGCAGCAGTAAAGTACATTTCATGGCTACTGATATGAAAATTCAAGAAATACAATTGCAGAAACAGCACTGCGGTCTCTGACGGCATTAAATAAAGCTCCGTACCTGAACGGATACAGACACGGAGCTTTATACTCGAAACGGTTTTATAACCGGGTACCGCTACCAGCCAGGATTCTGGTCATAAAGCGGCATCAGGTCGATATCACGCTGCGGGATAGGCAGAAGCTCATGCTTGTTCTTCTGCGTATAACGGGCACAGATATAATAGTTGGCTCCGTTCTCGGACCAGTCTGCCATATCCTGTGCAGTCGCCCTGACAGTCTCATAGTAGATACCCCAGCGTATGAGGTCCTGACGGCGATGACCCTCGAATGCAAGCTCATAAGACCTCTCGTCGCGCACAGCCTGCTGGAAATCCTCATATGACAGGCCTGTAGGAAGGTCGGCAGTGGAGGATGCCGTGTTGACAGGCAGTCCGAATCCGCGGCGGCGGACCATGTTCACTGCCTCATAGGCCTCGGATGTTGGAGCCTTATGCCACTCATTGAGGGCCTCTGCATAAAGCAGGAGGACATCGGCATAACGGAGGATGTACCAGTTGATGTTGGACATGTTCTGGTCAATGAGATAGTTTGCATCCTCGACATACTTTTCAGTATCCCATTTTGCAGGGGTAAGAATGTTGTTGAAGCTGCTCTTGAGATCGTCAGCTGCATCCGGAAGAAGTGCATCCTCGAACGGGAGATCATTGCGGCCCAGAGGGTCTTTCCCGTCCGAAGTATATCTCCAGTCAGCGAATGAAAGCCTGAACCTGAGATCATTGTCGCGGTCTTTCCATCCTGCCAGGAACGGAGGAATGACTTTCCAGTTACCGGCATTGCGGACTCCCCTGATACCGGTTGCAGTTACACCGTTCCATTTACCGATACGCCCGACAGGGTCATTTGCAGCCGTACCTGTTACCGATGGAGCATAGAAGCTGACCTCTATGAGGCTCTCGCCTGGCTCCCATATGCCGTTACATGTGTTGTACCAGAGCTGCTCGAATCCCGGTGTACCGGCAGAACCTTCGTTGAGATGGTGCTTTCCTGACTCAACCAGTATCTTGGCGGTCTTGGCGGCAGCCTCCCACTTGCTCTCATCATGTACAGGATAACCTGCCCATGTCGCATAGACCTTTGTCAGCAGTCCGAGTGCTGCGCCCTTTGAGAAGCGGAAGCTGTTGCTTGAGCGGATATTGTCATCCGAAGCATACGGAAGCACGTCTATTGCATAGAGAAGGTCTTTCTCGATGAATTCATACACTTCCACAGGGTCTGTCTGGGTAAACTCCGAAGGATGCTTGTAGGACTCATCCGGGTCCGTCATAAGAGTGATATGCCCGAACCAGCGCACAAGCTCGAAATAGAACAGCGCCCTCAGGGCCCTGGCCTCAGCCATATAGACGGCTGCCTCGGTCTTGTCATCCTCCTCGAAGCTGTCGACTTTCAGCGAAAGCTCCTTGATGAAGTCGTTGGCATCATATACTGCATTATAGAGGGCTGCCCATGTAATCTCCACATCGCTCTGTACAGCTGTATAGGCATTCGCAGGGACAATCCTGTAGTTATCGGTAGTCGTTCCCTCGCAACGTGCGATGTCGGAAGGAATCGTGAACAGCAGAGAAAGGTTGTATCTGTACATTCCTTCCTCGACAAGGTTGCGGTATACGCCGAGCAGCACATTCTCAGCCTCGGCACTGCTTGTCATGTACTTGTCCTTCTCTATCTCCGTATAGGTCGTCTCCTCGAGGGAGCAGGAAGCGACAAGGGCAACCGACACAAGCGACGCAATATAATATCTTAATCTTTTCATCGTTCAAATCAATTAAAACTGTAACTCAAGTCCAAGAAGGAACACACGGCTCTTAGGGTACGCACCCCAGTCGAAGCTCGGCATAAGAGGGCTTGTCCTCATGTTGACCTCAGGGTCATAGCCGCTGTACTTGGTAAGGCAGAAGAGATTCTGTGCCGAAGCATATATACGCATACGGCTCACATAGAACTTCCTTGTCCATCTGTCAGGGAAGGTATAGCCGAGGGTCACATTCTTGAGCCTCAGGAAAGAACCATCCTCAATGAAACGCGAGTACACATGGCCTCTGATATAGCCGTCGGCTGCAGGCACCCTGTTGGAGGCATTGGTTGTCGTCCATCTGTCGGCAACCTCAGCCAGCTGGTTGGAACGTTCGTCGGCAGACTGCGTTGCAAAAAGCCTTGTCGCATTGTACACGTCATTACCATAGTTGAACTGGAACATGAAGCTGAAGTCGACATTATAGATATTGAACGTGTTCGTGATACCTCCGTACCAGTCAGGATAACCGTTTCCTATGACTGTACGGTCATCGGTCGATATCTTGCCGTCTCCGGTCATATCCTTGTACTTGACCATACCTGGACGGACTGCCTCTCCGGCAAGGTCGCTGATGTCAGGAATGCCAGGCTTGAGCTCGAGGCTTCCGTCAGGACGCACGTTGAAGTCGGACATCTGATATACCCCGTCGAACACATATCCGTACATGTCTCCGAGAGACCCGCCTACGGTAGCTATATAGTCATAGCTTGTGAAGTTGGAGTTGAATCCTGTCTGTGACAGCATCGACTGTGTGCCTGCCTGCAGGGACATGAGGGTGTTCTTAATGAACGAAATATTGAAGTCAGTAGACCAGAAGAAGTTACGGTTCTGGAAATTGACGGAGTTGATGCTTATCTCGATACCCTTGTTCCTGATCTTGCCTGTGTTCTGCCACTGAGACTCGAAACCTGTCACATAAGAGAGGTTCTGGGCAAGCAGCAGGTCCTTGGTATCCTTGAGGAACGCATCCACTGTGACATTGAGACGGCTGTCGAAGAAGCCGAGGTCGAGTCCGATGTTGGTCGTTGTGGAAGCCTCCCATTTAAGGTTGCTGTTGGCAAGCTGCTTCGGAGTAAGCACAGTATGCAGTTCGTTGCCGACACCGTACTTGCTGATGGTATAGAGGTCCATTGAAAGATAGTTGGATATCCTGTCATTTCCGACCATACCCCATCCGGCACGGAGCTTAAGGTTTGAAAGCCAGTTCTCTGTTCCTTTCATGAACGGCTCCTCGGAAATTGTCCACGCCGCTGCGAAAGACGGGAAGTATCCCCATTTATGATTGTCAGAGAACACTGTGGAGGCATCCGCACGGATTGTGGCTGTCAGGTGGTACCTGTTGGCCCAGTTATAGATTCCCTGCGCAAAGAATGAGAGCCTCATGTTGTCGCTCCTGGAAGAAGCCACGCGGCTTGCAGTCGCACCGATTTCAAGGTTGTCAGCCCCGAGGTCATCAGTGAAGAAGTCCTGGGCCTGCCCGAGGATGTATTCGCTGCCGCTGAATGACACCTCATGTCCGAGGAGGGCTGTGATATTGTGCTTCTTGATCTTCTGACGGTATGTCAGCGTGTTACTGTTCGTCCAGCGGAGATTCTCGGTATACTGTGACTGTCCGTAAGGGCTGCCGCTCCTGTATGCCTGGCTTGATTCCTCGCCGTAGAATGTATCATTTCTTGTATACTGCTTGTTGAATGTTGCAGTAGTCTTGAAAGTCAGGAATTTGGCAAGCTGGAATGTGAGTCCTGCATTTGCCACCCACTGCTCGGTGTTACGTTTCTGGGTTACAGCCTCTGCCTGCTTGATAGGGTTCGCAGACGGGCTTCCGCCGTTGAACTCAACCTCGAGAGGGTCGAAAGGTGTATTGAGGAGTTCCTCATCGGACATTGAGACACCGCCTGTAGGACGGGCTCTCAGGATACTTGCAAGCACGTTGAGGGAACCCGAGCTGCCTGATGTACCGATACCGTCGCGTACCGTGTTGGCATAGTTGACAGACATGTCGAGGGTCAGCCATTTGAAGAGCTTCTGGTTGAATTTGATCCTGGCCGTATTCTTCTCATAGCCGCTGTTCTTGAAGATACCGTTCTCGTCGAAGTGGGAGAATGACACCGTATACTTGGTATCCTTCGTACCACCGCTGATACTTACGTCATGGTTCTGGGACCATGTAGGGCGGAAGGCCTCTTTCTGCCAGTCGATTCCGGTATAGCCGTTCTTCAGATAGTCGTCGATTGTCTGGAACCTGTAAGGCACTCCATTTTCATCGTTGCCCTGACGGAAATACCTGTTGGAATATCTTTCCGCATCGAGTTCGACCTGAAGGTCAACGAACTCGTAAGGGGAAAGGACATCGAGATGACGTGCGATTGCCCTGTAGCTGGTAGACCCGTTGTAGGTAATCTGAGGACGGCCCTCGCGTCCTGACTTCGTGGTCACGAGCACGACACCGTTAGCCGCACGCGCACCGTATATCGCAGATGCGGACGCATCCTTGAGGACGTCGATTGACTGGATATCCTGGTTGGAGATGAAGTCGAGATTGTCGACCTCGAAACCGTCCACGATGATAAGAGGGGAAGCATCTCCGTTGACAGAGCCGACACCACGGATCTTGATATCGAAGCTCGAACCAGGGGTACCGTCAGACTGCGTAATCTGCACTCCGGATATCTGTCCGCCGAGGGCCTCGATTACAGAGCCTGTCTTGAAGTCTTCAAGGGATTTTGCCCCTACCGAAGATACGGAACCCGTAAGGTCGCTCCTCTTGACAGTGTTGTAACCCACAACGACCACTTCATCGAGAATGGTGTTGTCCGGCTCCATGGTCACATTGATGACAGCCTTTCCGTTGACCCTGATCTCCTGGGTCTTGTAGCTGATATAGTTGAATGCAAGTGTGGCCGTGGCAGGCACTTCGATAGAGAAGTGTCCGTCGATATCCGTCACGACTCCATTGTTCGTACCCAATTCCTGGACACCGGCTCCGATCATCGGGGCATCGGTCTCATCGAGGACCGTACCCGTGACAGTGATCCTGTCCTGCGCAACCGCAGCGATTGCGCAGAGGACAAAGACCAGAACTGATATGGTTTTTCTAAATATATTCATAAGTCTCATATTATTCATTTGTGAAATCGGTGTCGAACCAGATTGCCATAGGAAGGATACGCTGACTTGCTGTACCTGTCATATCTGACTCATCTCCTATGGTACTGAAGGTCATCTGGCCTATCATAATACCGTTGGCATAGCCATAGCTGTCAACCCATCTGCCCGGGTTTATCACTACGGCATAGTCGGATGGCCTGACATAACCGAGGGCTACAGCCAGATTGGCCTCATTTTCATAGTAGGACATAGGAGTTCTTGCACCAGTATTTACAGATGTGGCTCCTGTAGCATCCGCATATGCTGCCCACAGCCTGTACATGAACCTGTCAGTACCTGCACCCGGTCTGCCGTTGACATGTTCAGCCGGGCCATCGACATTATAGTAATCGAAATCACGTCTGTAGTCCATCAGGAACTGGGACATGTCCCCAGGCCCGCCTGTAATGGTTGCCGGAACAGATGTCCCGCCGGTACGAGGATTGACCTGGAATACAAATGGAGTGTACTCGACAGTAACCCCGTTGATTGCCCCTGTCGTATGAATAAATACCGGTATCTTTACAGATGTTTCTCCCGGCTGTCCCTTGCCTGCAGTAGCCGTAATGATATAGGCATCGACACGCGGTGTGGTCGCGCTGTTTCTTCCTGCCACCGATATTTCTCCGGTTGCCTGATCTACAGTCAGTGGCCTTCCGCCTGAAAGTACATTTACATCCCACTCTATTTCAGATATCAATTCAGCAGGAATATCTGTTGCAGCTATAGGGAATTTTCCATTGCCTCTTGCTTCGAATCTGAACTGGCTTGCATAGTTTTCTGCTGGAGCCAGGCCGAGGTTGTTGCCCCAGTTGACATAAGTGAAGTAATAACGGTTCCTGTCTACCTTCAGAGAGAACGATGTCGCCATGCTGCCCTTGATATTGGTAGCCACTACCGGCACGGTATAGGTCCCCATAGGAAGACCGTGGCCATGCTCGGCTGAAACGGCTCCGGATGTCTCGTTTATCGACAGATATTTTGCAAGCTCCGATGTAAGGGATTCCCCGAATGCATAGGTTACCTCATCTCCGTCCATTACTGATACCTCATGGGAGAATTCCTGGCCCTGGATGATTGTCAGGGGTTCATAGCTGAATTCTGTGATAGGAGCGATAAAGTCGACTATCGTGACATTGTACACGTCATCGAAATCAGCGGTGCCGTAGTCGTTTGTCACTGTAAGGGAGACAGAGCAGATAGTGCCTATCGGAAGCCCGTTGGCCTCTGCAAGAGTGATGACACCGGTACTCTGGTCTACAGAGAATACTGAAGCGGCAGACTCTGGAGATACAGACTTGATACTGTATACAATCCCGTCACGTGAGCCTGTCAGCTGAGGGGCTGCGGATGTATGGCTGTAGTTCTCCTCGACCCTTGCCGGGGAAGAAGAATAGACGAGTTCCATAGGCGGAGCAGTCACATTGATTGCGAGGGCATCCGTGAAGATACCTTCCTCTGACTCGGCATCGGCAATAGCTGTTGTAAGCTTGAGGTCAAGGGTATAGACACCTGGAAGGATGTCCATGTTGCCCATTGTAATCGAAATCACTCCATCTTCGCTGATAGAGAAATAATTCTTGTTCTCGATTGTAGCACCGTCATAGTGCACGTTGGCAATTGAATAGGATGTAACGGTAATATGGTCCCCGTCAGTTGTTACCTGTGCTGTCGGAAGCTCTGAATCGAAAAGCGCCGTACGGATTGTCTCAAGGCTCACGACAAGCTCTGCAGGCTCCACCTTTATCTCATCAGGCACCGGTTTCATCATGTTCACTGTCACGGCATCCGGGAATTCGTAATAGTTCCCGCCTGACTTGCAGGAGATGCTGAGGGAATAGAGCCCGACCTCAAGTGAGGAAGTGTTCCTGATCGAGATTATACCTGTCTCGGATTCAATCGAGAAGGATTCCGTCTCATAGAGCTCTCCATCGAGAGTTATCCTGTAGATCTTGAAATCCGATGGAGTCTGACCCTTCCAGGTAGGCGCCGTAAGATTCATGCTCTGTCCGGGACCGATGTCGGTACCGCCCGCGAAATAGACGGCAAACTCTGTCTCATCCGTCAATTCAGAGTCGCGGCAAGAACTGACTGCCGCCATCATGCCCACAATGGAGATTGCGGCAAGCAGTCTCATTATAAATTTACTGCTGTAAGATATCATATCTTTTGTGTTATTAGTTCAATGTATATGAAAGAGGGTAGGCTGTACCGTTGACTGTAACCTCGACGGATGCCCCATTTGCATGGAAAGTACCTTCCTGCCCCTCTGCATTGTCAGTGAAGCGGGCGGAAATCTCGATAGAGTCGAACTCTGAAGCGGCACCATACGGATAGATTACCGTTATGAAACGGGCAGCCTTGTCTGCAGCCTTGTCGAGTTCGATACGATATACCTTTCTTCTGAGAGCCGTATCTATCTTATCTGAGAATTTCTGGGTATTCCACCATGCCTTATAGCCGTCATGCGTCTCAGGAACTGTAGTGAAGAGCATGTTGTTGGTGTCGGTATAGACTGTATGCATACCCACCGCCGTTCCTTCAGATACAGCCTCGGAACTATTTGATGATGAAGGTACATTATCAAGGACAAACATGTCGCTGCCGGCATCCTTGGTATCGTTGTTTCCGCCCTTGAAATGCAGGTTGACCGCCCCTTCATAGGTACCGTAGCCTTCATCGACAAGCACATAGAAACTGTTGTCAACGAGGAAGACGGCCCTTCTGAAAGTCAGGTCATCATAAGACGGGTTCTCAGTGACGACTACCTCGTAATTGCGGCCGCTTCCCTGATAGAGGAACTTGCCTAAGGTATTGTCGATTGCACCGTTAGGCTTTGTCATGGTATTATGCATGTTCGCCCTGCGGTAAGTCTCCCTGTCCGGACCATCATTATAAGTATAGCACCCTGCATCAGGGCTGAAGCGGCGGCCGTTCCTGTAGAGGGTAAACGTGCCGTTGTCAGGCTGGCAATGCCAGCTGTCCTTAGCATTGTTGTTGTTCTTCAGCACGAGCATCATGTCGCCGGCGGTCCAACCGGTGCGGAGCATATAGAAGCCGGATACCGGATAAGTCTGCACATGGCTTGCCGGCATTGTCCCTGAAGCCCCCTCGGTAGCCATCCATCTGAGCTCGTCATCATTCGGAAACATCTCGAGATACTGGCGGAGATTCCTTGTAAGCACACTCTTGGACCATGATACGGAACGAGTGTCATTGAAGTTGTCCAGCGAATAGTTCGGATATATGATGTCCATCACGAAACGGCAGGCGTTCGCAAGATAATCCGTCATGTTTGCAGGAAGCAGGGATGAAAGATTGTTGGCATCTGCCACGCGGATAATATCATAATAGTTCGCCACAGTCCCGATATGGTAGCTCGGGTCAAGCTCATTGAGCACTCCGTCAGAGTTGAACTGGGACTCTATCATTGTACTGATGGTCGTGGAGCTTGCGGAAAGCCATTTCTGCGCATCCTTCAGCTCAGGAAGCAGGACACCGGCCATGAAAAGTGCCTTTTGCTGTGTAAGGGTTATATTATGCGCCTCCTCTTCATCCGAAGGATTCGTATAAGGATTCTCCATGACACAGTTCACTGTCTGCGCAAATGCAGTAAGGAACACCGACAGCCATTCAGGAGTGAAATTCTCAGACTGAAGGTAATACTGCATGATGGACACCTGGTCTATCGCCCTTTCGGCAGGCTGAAGCCCGTACCAAGGCAGGTCTGATGACGAGACCTCCTCAGGGCAAGGATATGTATCGAGCCAGTCCTTATAGACGGTTTTCCAGGAATCGATATAGTCTTCATTACCGGTAGCACGGTAGGCCCTTGCCTGCGGGAGCATCCACTGGAGACGATGTTTCTGGGACCTCCATTCCTTGTCATCTCCTATGGATTCCGGTGCCGTCTCCCAGTCGATATTGCCATCGGCATCTGCAAAGGAATAATATATATCGAGTCCGGTAGCCTCATCGGTGCTTTCCGCGTAATTCCTCACATAGAAACGGTAGCCGTTTGCCTTCAGCGCCTGGTCAGCCATGTTTCTGTCGGAGTCTGAGGCGGAAGGATTCATGATCGAGGCATCCACTCCCGGATTGGAGACATTGGAGCGGTTGCGGTAGTAGTCGAGCAGATAGTATGCAGCGTAATAGTAGTCCCCTGCCTCATAGCTTTCCTTGACCTGCTCAAGGCCAGGGTAGTCAAGATCGATGACATCGAACAGTCCCAGGCTGATATCTTCATCCGCACCACCTTCCGGAGTATAGTACAGATCCTGATTGCCGCCCGGAGTCCCGGTAAAATCCTCTTCGACGGTACATGCGGCCGCCACGAGGAGCATTGATAGAACAATTGGAATCTTTTTCATATAGTTATAGTGTTGTTGACGATTATGCGGTTTTGAACGATACAAAGGTATTTTGAGTTGGAGAGACTGCATTTTTCAATTGTTTCCGATTATCTCAATTTTGAAGTTTTGATATCATTTTTGTGCAAATCGATATCATTTTTGTGCAGAATGCGGTTTTTGGGGACAAAAAGTAAAATATTTGAAACCTTTCCGCACAAAATTGAAAGCACGGAGAGAGGATTGATTTTCTTTTGGACAATCGTGAATGTCCGGGACATTGAAATAGGGTATCTTTGCATATCATAACACTAAACCATATTTGATGATGAAACGTATTTTCCTCCCTCTTGCGGCTGCCTTATTGGCTGCAACATCATGCCAGACTTCCGGAGATGCCGGGTACGGATGGCTCAAGAACGCAATCGACACATCCTGCGCCCAGCTGGAGCTTACCGCCGATGAAATCCGCGGGACCGGCAAGCTGCCGCGCTCCATACATTCCGGATATGAAATGGATTTCCTGGTCCGGCAGCTTGAGGCTGACCCGGCTACATTCAGGGATTCGCTGAGGGCGATGGCCCCTGCAGAGCAGATGGGCACGCGGAGGCTGTGCGGAATATATGACTGGACTAGCGGATTCTTCCCGGGCTCCCTCTGGTACGCATACGAGATTACCGGAAAGGACGAGCTGAAAGCCGATGCAATCGAATACACGGAGCTGCTCGACCCGATACGGCACTACACCGGGACACACGACCTCGGATTCATGATAGGATGCAGCTACGGCAATGCGCTCAGGCTTTCTCCGGCCGACACAATCAAAGATGTCATCGTGGAGACTGCCGACAACCTGTGCACCCGCTTCAACAAGGAGATAGGATGCATCAGGTCTTGGGACTTCGGCACATGGAACTACCCTGTCATCATTGACAACATGATGAACCTCGAACTGCTCTTCAATGCCTCGAGACTGACAGGGGACAACCGTTACAGGGACATCGCCACTACACATGCAAACACCACCATGAAATGCCATTTCCGCCCGGACTACACCTGCTGGCATGTGGTAAGCTACAACAACGACGGCTCTGTAGAGTGCAGGCAGACGTTCCAGGGCAAGTCAGACGACTCCTCATGGGCAAGAGGACAGGCCTGGGCCGTATACGGCTACACTGAATGCTTCAGGGAGACCGGGGACAGCACCTACCTCCATTTTGCAGAGAATATCGCAGACATGATAATGTCAAGGGTAAAGACCGACGATGCAATCCCTTACTGGGACTATGACGCTCCCGTACTGCCTGAGACACCGCGCGACGCTTCAGCAGCGGCAGTGACAGCATCAGGCCTGCTCGACCTGAGCACCATGTCCGCCGAGGGAGAGAAATACTTCGGATACGCCGAGAAAATCATAAGGAGCCTCTCCGGAAGCGAATACCTCGCAAAGCCGGGAGAGAACGAGGGCTTCATCCTGAAGCACTCCACAGGCTCGCTGCACCATGGCTCGGAAATAGATGTCCCTCTCAACTATGCGGACTACTACTATCTCGAAAGCCTGAAGAAATACATGGCGCTCAAAGGCATAAGCTACTCCGACCTCTAACGGTCAGCGGGATTTGACACCGAACAATAATTATAAACACTAAAAATACTGTCTGATGAAACACGACTTCATTTTAAAGATTGCGGCATCGGCCTGTACGGCAATGCTGGCATCTGTAGCCGGGAACATCTCTTCCGGAGCACAGGAACTCAATACCGAGGTATTCTCACTGCTCAACCTGGACTATCCGGGCCTTGAACAGGTAAAGGAACTGCACACGGCAGGCAAGGACTCTGCAGCGGCAGTATCTCTTCTCGACTATTACCGCAACAGGACAGGAATCAGCACCCCTGAAATAAACCTCAAGAAGGTCCGCATCAGCGAAAAGGAGCAGCAATGGGCGGATGACGCCCTCGAGCACACCTTCTTCGTGCATTACGGCTACCAGCCGTCATTCAACTACGGGGAGGACATAGACTGGAGATACTGGCCTGTAAAGGACAACGAGCTGCGCTGGCAGCTGCACCGCCACAAATGGTTCATCCCTATGGGCAAGGCCTACAGGGTAAGCGGCGACGAGAAATATGCCGAGGAATGGGTACGCCAGTACATGGACTGGATATACAAGAACCCGAATGTAAAGATAAGCAAGGAGGAATACGAGATTACCGACAACGCACTGAAAGCCGATGCGGAGAACGCAAGGTTTGCATGGCGTCCACTCGAGGTCAGCGACAGGCTCCAGAACCAGATTACACAGTTCGAGCTCTTCAAGGTCTCCCCTGCGTTCACGCCTGAATTCCTGACCGAATTCCTTGTAAACTATTACCGTCATGCGGAGCACATCCTCGCCAACTATTCCGATTCAGGCAACCACCTCCTTTTCGAGGCCCAGAGGATGATATATGCAGGAGCGTTCTTCCCTGAATTCAAGGATGCCGCCGAATGGAGGAAAAGCGGCATCGACATCCTCAACAGGGAAATAAAGGTGCAGGTGTACGATGACGGAGGCCAGTACGAGCTTGACCCACACTACCACCTCGCATCCATCAACATCTTCTGCAAGGCACTGTACATGGCCGACATGAACGGATTCCGCAGCGATTTCCCGCAGAGCTATCTCGACACCGTGGAAAAGATGATAATGTTCTACGCAAACATCTGCTTCCCGGACTATACCAACCCGTGCTTCAGCGATGCAAAGATTACTGACAAGAAGGAGATGCTGAAGAACTACAGGCAGTGGGAAAAGATATTCCCTGACAACCAGACCATAAAATATCTGGCGACCGAAGGCAAGGAGGGACAGCTTCCTGACTATCTTTCAAAGGGATTCCTCACTTCGGGATTCTTCGTATTCCGCAACTCATGGGGACCTGAAGCCGTACAGATGGTGGTAAAGGCCGGTCCGAAAGGCTACTGGCACTGCCAGCCGGACAACGGCACATTCGAGCTCTGGTACAACGGACGCAACCTCTTCCAGGACTCAGGCTCATACGTCTATGCCGGCGATGACGAGGTAATGGAATGGAGAAATCTCTTCAGAAGCACCAGGTCGCACAATACCCTGACCCTGAACGATGAAAATCTGGAGACAACCGACTCGAAGACTCTGCTCTGGGAGCCGGAAGGGGATGTACAGATACTCGTGACTGAAAACAACAGCTACAAGGGCCTGACACACCGCCGCTCCGTATTCTTCGTGGACGGGACATATTTCGTGATTGTCGATGAGGCTACCGGCTCTGTCAAAGGCAACAACAATGTCAACCTGCATTTCCAGATGCCTGCAGGAGATGTCCCAAACAGCCGCGAGGACATGACCTTCTACACGAATTTCGAGGAAGGCAGCAACATGATGTTCCGCTGCTTCGGCCCGGACAACATGACGATGAAGAAAGAGAAAGGCTGGGTGTCCACATCCTACATGAAGAAGCGCCAGAGGATGAATGTCAGCTTCAATGTAAAGACAACCGACGGACTGCCGGTAAGATACATTACCATAATATATCCTAAGCAGGAGGCAGGGAAATTCCCGGCAATGACTGCAAAATTCAAGGGAGGATATGATGAAAGCGGCCTCAATCTGCAGGTCAAGGTCGGCGGCAAGAAGAAGACCCTCGGGTATACACTTGACTGACAAAGACCATGCAGAGAAAGCTTGAATTCACATTGCTGCTGCCGCTTGCCGCGACACTTGCAGGCTGCGGACAGGAAAAAGCTGAAAGACAGCAGCCGAACATCATCTTCATAATGACAGATGACCACACCACGCAGGCGATGTCATGCTATGGCGGACAACTCATCAGCACCCCGAACATGGACAGGCTTGCAGAGGAAGGGATGAGGTTCGACAACTGCTTCGTGACAAATGCATTGTCCGGGCCTTCCCGGGCATGCATCCTCACGGGGAAATTCAGCCACGAGAACGGTTTTACCGACAATGCATGCGTCTTTGACGGCAGCCAGCCGACATTCCCGTCAATACTTCAGGATGCCGGCTACCAGACAGCCATCATAGGCAAATGGCATCTGATATCTGAGCCGCAGGGGTTCGACCACTGGTGCATCCTCACGGGACAGGAGGAGCAGGGAGACTACTACTCCCCTGAATTCAACGAGGACGGAAAAGCCGTCACTGAAGAAGGATATGTCACTGACATCATCACTGACAAGGCCATAAGCTATATCAGGGAACGGGACAAGGACAGGCCGTTCTGCCTGATGTTCCATCACAAGGCACCTCACAGGAACTGGATGCCGGCACCAAGGCATATCGGTATCTTCAACGATACGGTATTTCCGGAACCGGAGACCCTGTTCGATGACTGGAGCTCCCGCGGAAGGGCCGCACATGAGCAGGACATGTCCATCGCAGAGACCTTTACCGAGGACTGGGACCTGAAGCTCCGGACAAGGGAAGAACTTCTTGCCGACACCACCGGAAGGCTCTACAAGGTATACAGCCGGATGCCTGAAGACGTTCAGAGGAAATGGGACGCCGCCTATGCCGGAAGGATACGCGAATACCGCGAGGGCGGCATGACAGGGGAAGAACTCGTAAGCTGGAAATACCAGCAGTATATGAGGGACTACCTTGCAACCGTACTTTCAGTCGATGAAAGCATAGGTCGCCTCCTGGACTTCCTTGAGGAGGAGGGACTCGACGAAAACACCATAGTCGTCTATACTTCCGACCAGGGATTCTTCCTTGGCGAGCACGGATGGTTCGACAAGAGGTTCATGTACGAGGAATGCCAGAGGATGCCTCTGCTTGTCAGATATCCCGAGATGATAAAGGCCGGCAGCACATCCGATGCAATATGCATGAACATCGACTTTGCCCCTACCTTCCTTGACCTTGCAGGAGTCAGCATACCGGACGACATACAGGGTGAATCCCTGAAGCCGGTACTTGAAAACGGCGGACGGGAGCCTGACGGATGGAGAAAGGCGGCATATTACCATTATTATGAATATCCTGCGGAGCATTCCGTGAAACGTCACTATGGAATCCGGACCAGGGACTTCAAGCTGATACATTTCTACAATGACATCGACGAATGGGAGATGTATGACCTCGGCAAGGACCCTCGCGAACTGAACAATGTCTTCGGAGACCCGGAATATGCCGGCACACGCGACACACTCATGTCCCTGCTGAAGGAAACGCAGGAAAAATACGGGGACACCGACCCTGACGAGAGGGAAAGGGTCCTCTTCAAGGGAGACAGGAGATATCTGGACAGGACCAGATAAAGACAGATAACCGATAACACTGGAACATATCATGGACAGAAGAAAATTTTTGACTACATCAGGCTGGTCCCTGCTGGGAATTGCAGCCAGCGGAAGCCTTCTGAAGGCATGCGCACCGGGAAGCAGGGAAGCCAGGAAAATAATGCCGACACCGCACAATCTCAAGATGTACTGGGGAGACCTGCACAACCACTGCAACCTGACATACGGGCACGGGGACATGAAGGATGCATTCGAAGCCGCAAAGGAACAGCTCGACTTCGTAAGTGTCACTCCACATGCTATGTGGCCCGACATCGACAAGCTCAAGGACGACCCGAGGCTTGCATGGGTAATCGGATACCATACCGATGCCTTCAAAAAGCTGCGCCAGGGCCGCTACGAGAAATACGTCAGGATGACGAATGACTACAACAAGGAAGGGGAATTCCTCGCATTCATCGGCTATGAGGCCCACAGTCTCGAACATGGCGACCATGTAGCACTCAACTACGACCTCGATGCTCCTCTGGTGGAATGCACATCCATCGAGGACTGGAAGCGCAAGGCCCGCGGGCACAAGGTATTCATTACGCCGCATCATATGGGATACCAGACAGGATACAGGGGATATGACTGGAAATTCTTCACTGAAGGGGACCAGACCCCGTTCGTCGAGATGTACTCCCGCCACGGGCTGGCAGAAAGCGACCAGGGCGACTACCCGTATCTGCACGACATGGGGCCCCGCCAGTGGGAAGGCACGATACAGTACGGACTCAGCCTCGGGCACAAGTTCGGACTGATAGGCTCGACCGACCAGCATTCCGGTTATCCGGGAAGCTACGGGGACGGCCGTGTCGGTGTCCTCGCACCTTCTCTCACAAGGGATGCCATCTGGGAAG
Source organism: uncultured Bacteroidales bacterium (assembly GCA_944323805.1). Lineage (GTDB taxonomy): Bacteria > Bacteroidota > Bacteroidia > Bacteroidales > UBA932 > Cryptobacteroides. The sequence continues at coordinate 46,116 of CALUTW010000013.1, forward strand.
CCCTCAGGACAAGGCACGTATGCTGCTCTACAGGAGAGAACATACTGATTGACTTCAGGATAAACGATGCCCTCATGGGAGATGTCGTAAAAGGCAACCGGAGGAACATCTATGTGAATGTCATCGGAGGCAGCTGCATAGACTACGTCGACATCATCAAGAACGGACGGCTCGTTGCAAGGATGAACGGCCCTTACACACCGGAAAAGCCGGAGGGAGACACTGTCCGCTGCAAGATAAAGATGGAATTCGGGTGGAACAGGGAGAAGAACTACATCAGCTGGAACGGCAAGGTCGGCATCAGCAAGGGAAGGATACTGTCTGTAACACCTTGCTTCAGAGGGGCGGCATTCACATCCCCTCAGGAAGGAGAGACTGAATTCCACACCCACGTCAACCGCGTACGTTCGGTAACAGACAATGCAGTCGAGCTTGAGATGTACACAAGCATGAACCCTAACACCACCACACCGGCGACACAGGCCGTCCTTCTCGATGTGGAAATGCCTGTGGACGGAGTCGTGACAGCTGAGTTCAACGGAAAGGAATTCAGCCACACACTCGGGGAACTGCTTGAAGGCTCCCGCTCGCATTTCATGAGAGGCTGGCTGAGCGAAGCCGTGCTTTTCAACAGGGCAATGCCTGAAAGCTGCTGGACAATCGAACATTTCATGGAGGACAGGGAGCCGGAGCTCGATACCGACTACTACTATGTAAGGGTACGCCAGAGAGACCAGCAATGGGCCTTCAGCTCCCCTATATGGGTCGAAAGAGTCTGAATCAGCTCAAGGATAGTCTATGGAACAGAAATATGCTATCGGGCTGGACCTTGGAGGCACAACCCTCAAGTATGCACTTATAAGCCAGGACGGGACAATCCTCAACTACGGGAAAATCCCGTCCATGGCCGAAGTCTCTGCGGAAGCCATCATCGGACAGATCATGAAGGCAATATCATTCATGACCGAAGCCGCAGGACAGGACAGGGCGGTAAAGATCGCAGGCATAGGCATCGGTACGCCGGGCATAGTCGACAACGGCAGGATTATCGGCGGCACCGAGAACATGACCGGCTGGACAGGCATCGACATAGTATCGATAATAGAATCGAGGACCGGACTCAGGGCCTTTGCAGCAAATGACGCCAACATGATGGGATTCGGTGAAACATTGTTCGGAGCAGGAAAAGGTGCCTCGGACGTGGTTTTCCTGACTGTAGGCACAGGAATCGGAGGAGCGGTCGTTACCGGAGGGAAACTTTTTACCGGTTACGGAGGAAGAGGCACCGAACTCGGGCATGTGCCGGTACTTGCCGACGGGGAGACATGTGCCTGCGGCTCGACAGGATGCCTCGAACACTATGCCTCCGCATCTGCACTTGTCAGGATGTTCACGGAGGAAATGAGGGCGCAGGGGCTTCCATGCGACGGAGCTGACGGGAAATATATCATGGACCTGTGCCATGCCGGCGATAAGGTCGCACTGAAATGCCTCGACAGGCATTGCGACCTGCTCGGACACGGGATTGCAGGATTCATCAACATATTCAGCCCGCAGATGGTAATCATTGGCGGAGGCCTTGCAGATGCAGGGGAATTCTACCTGTCCCGGGTAAGGGAAAAGGCATTCAGATATGCAATGCCGGAATGCGCCGCCGGTACGGAAATCAAGGGGGCCGCCCTCGGCAACAAGGCCGGCTGCTTCGGGGCTGCCGCCATGGTATTTCAAGGAACTGAATAACAGCATCGACAATGAAAGACATAAAGAAGACGATATGCTCGGCTCTGCCGCTTATGGCAGCTGCAGTACCTTGCAGCCAGGCGGCAGCCTATGCAGCAGGACCGGCCGCTGCCGACAGGGCCGGAAAGCAGGGGCAGAGACCCAACATCATATACATAATGACCGACCAGCAATGTGCGACGGCAATGAGCTGCGCCGGGAACACGGACCTCAGCACCCCGAACATGGACAGGCTTGCAGAGCATGGTATCATGTTTACCAACGCCTACTGCGCGATGCCGCTGAGCGGCCCTGCCAGGGCTGCCATGTTTACAGGCTACATGCCGGGAGAAAGCGGTGTCATGGAGAATGAGGTGCCTCTTCCCGACAGCCTGAAAAGCAACACGCTCGGCGACCTTGTAAAAGCTGCCGGATACGACTGCGCATATGCAGGCAAGTGGCATGTCAACACCGTTTCCCTTCCTGCCGAGGAAGCCTTCGGATTCAGGAGAATCCATATGAACGGGGACAAAGGGCTGGCCGAGTCATGCGTAGAATATCTCCGGTCCGGGGAAAGGAAGGAGCCGTTCTTCCTTGTGGCCTCATTCATCAATCCTCACAACATCTGCGAATATGCCCGCAAGCAGAATACGCCGGATGCCGATATCGATGAAGCCGCCCTTGAAGACTGCCCGAATCTCCCGGAGAACTTTGCAGTCAATCCGTATGATGCAGACATACTCGCTTTCGAGAAGGATATGAACTATGCACTCTATCCGTGCCGCAACTACACACCGGATGACTGGAGACGCTACCGCAATGCATATTACAGGCTTGTCGAGGCAGTGGATGCGGAAATCGGGAAGATTGTGGACGAGATTGACAGGCAGGACCTGTGGAAGAATACCGTGATAATCTTTGCAAGCGACCACGGGGACGGCAACGGGGCCCATCAGTGGAACCAGAAGACCGTCCTCTACGAGGAAGTGGCCAATGTGCCTTTCATCGTATGTCTGCCGGGAGGACGGAACGCGGGCACATCGCTGCCTCAGCTCATAAATACCGGCATAGACCTTATGCCTTCCGTCTGCGAGTGGACGGGTGCAACCATGCCGGAAGGACGGCATGGGACAAGCTTCAGGTCTGTGGCCGAAGCCGGAGACCCGGACATGCCGCACCGCAAATACGTCGTTACCGAGACAAACTTCAGGCAGACTTCTGGCACCCTCGGCTGGATGGTACGCACTGACAGATACAAATACGTGCTATACGACAAGGGACTCAACAGGGAGCAGCTGTACGACATGGACACAGACAGAGGGGAAATGGTCAATCTCGCTGTGGAATCCGGATACAGGCAGATTGTCAGGGAGCACAGGGCAATGCTGAAGGAATGGATGGAGCAGCACCCGGGACCTGAACGGGCAAGGCAGTTCAGATTCATTCCTGCAGACTGATAACAACTTAACACCAACACTGATATGAAGAATATACTGACTGCATCAGTCGCGGCAATGCTGCTGATGCTACCCGGGCTGGCAGGCTCGGCTCATGAGGATGCCAGATGGGTCGAGATGGACGGTGTCACAGTACCGGTCCCTCCGGCCGAACATCCGAGGCTGTATGTGAGGTCATCCGACATACCCGAGCTCAGGGAGCGGCTTGAAGACCCGAGGGTCAAGGAAATCATACGCAAGATGGAGAAGCTGTCCGTACCGAGGACTCCCGAAGAGGAAGCCAAGGCGACCGACAGAGGATTCCGGTATTATTTCAATATGCGCGGAATCACATCGGAAGTCCAGCTGCAGGCACTCGACTACCTTGTCAACGGGGACAGGAAAGAAGCAAGGAAAGCCATCACTTCTTTCCTCGACACCCTGAAGAGGACAAATTTCGGCACGACGCAGGACCTCTCGCGTGCAAGCGGAGTCATGCTGATGTGCGGAGCCATGATCTACGACTGGTGCTACGACCAGATGTCGGACAAGGAGAAACAGGCCTATATCAAGGAATTCATCCGCATTGCCGGCACCATGGAATGCCACTATCCGCCGAAGAACACCGAGCCGATAGCGGGACATTCCTCTGAATGGATGGTGCTCAGGGACATGCTCTCAGCGGGAATCGCCATCTATGATGAATACCCGGACATGTACAACCATGTCATCACAATGCTTTTCAGGGACTATATCCCTGCAAGGGACTTCATCTATTCCGGACACAATTACCATCAGGGTACAAGCTACGCAAATGTACGTTTCAGCAACGACCTCATATCACTGTGGATACTCGACAGGATGGGGGCAGGAAACGTGTACAACCCGGCACAGCAGTTCGTGCTGTATGATTTCATATACAGACGCAGACCTGACGGCCAGGTGCTTCCGGCCGGGGATGAGAATCCGGGACGCAGGACCCCTGCATCGTATTCCCTTCCTGCCATGTTCGCATCGAGCTACTACAAGGACGGGTATCTTGCATACGAGTTCGAGAGGACCCGCAAGGTCGAGAACCACTGCCTGATGCTGGAGATACTCTGGAGGGACTTCGACATAGAGCCGCTTTCACCCGAGACACTCCCGCTCACGAGATACTCAGGGACACCGTTCGGATGGATGATAGCCAGGACCGGATGGGACGAAAACAGCGTAATCGCAGAGATGAAAGTCAATGAGCACTATGTGGGCAACCACCAGCACCTCGACGCAGGCTCATTCCAGATTTACTACAAGGGGCCTCTTGCCATAGATGCCGGCACATACCAGGGGACATCGGGCGGATACAACAGCCCTCACAACAAGAATTTCTTCAAGAGGACAATCGCCCACAACTCACTCCTGATATACGACCCTGAGGAGAAATTCGCATGCTGGAACTACGGAGGCGGAGACAAGACCGAGTTCGCGGCCAACGACGGAGGACAGCGCATGCCGGGGGACAGATGGGACACCTGCCGTTCATTCGAGGACCTCAAAGGAGAAAGCTATACTGTGGGCAAGGTCATGGCGAAGGATTTCGGCCCGTCAATGCAGACACCGGAATACACCTATCTCAAGGGAGACATCACTGACGCCTATTCCGCAAAGGTAAAGGAAGTGAAGCGGTCATTCGTTTTCCTCAACCTTGAAGCGGACGGACAGTCAAGTGCAGATACAGAGACTTCCGGAGAAAGGATACCTGCCGCCCTCATAGTATTCGACAGGACCGTGTCGGCAAATCCGGACTTCAGGAAATACTGGCTCCTGCACAGCATCGAAGAGCCTGCAGTCGACGGCAACACCTTCACTGTGGACAGGACTCTGAACGGGGATTCGGGACGTCTTTTCGACACCGTACTGCTCCCTACAGCCGATAATCTCGAGATATCCAAGGTAGGAGGACCGGGCAAGGAATTCTACGTATTCGGCACGAACTATCCGAACGAGCCAAGACGCCCGGATCCAGCCAATGAGCGCGGCGCGTGGAGAGTCGAGCTGTCTCCGAAATCCCCGTCAGAAACAGACCTTTTCCTTAATGTCATACAGGTTACCGACAACAGCTGCAACGACCTGTACAAGGTCAGGACAGTCACTGGAGAGCGTGTCGGAGGAGGAAAGACAGTATCTGTCCGGACTGCCAACGGCGATACGATGTTCTGCGGTCCCGGAGAATGGGACGGGACAAGCCCTGTGACCGGAGCATGGGTCAAGGACAGGGTCGTTACCTTCAGTACCGACAGCTGCCCTCTCGGTGGCTCGTTCAGCATCGACCTGACCGGAACGGATGGGAATGCAGCAGCGGAGTCCGGAAATCCAAGCCTGAAGATATTGCTTACCGACCTGCTGCCAGGCACATGGCAGGTATTCAAGGACGGCCAGATCTTCATCCCGGGATATGATGTCAGGGATGGAGAAGGCACAATGTATTTCGAAGGCCCTGAAGGCAGATACGAATTCCGCAGATAACGGAAACATACGTATCTTGATTGACGTGAAAAAATGTCCGGTTTTCTTTAAGGAATTCCGGACATTTTTTCGTTATATCGAGATTATAAAATACGACAATACGGCGGACATATATCCGTCCCTACTGCTTGCGGGAGCGTTTCCGGGAAGATTTGCCGGACTTTGATGCCTTTGTACGCTTCGACTCCCGGATGGCCTTGCGCACCTTTTCCTTGCGGGCAGCCTTATTGCCGGACTTGCCGGATTCCGCTACGGCCGGAGAGGCCTCGCTGTCAAGCCTGTCCTCATTGCCGGTCTCGACAAGCTCATAGTCCAGAAGCTTCTGCTCCAGATTGGTATTCTTGACACGCACCTTGACAGCATCCCCGAGATTATACACGACCCTGGAGCGCTTCCCGACTATCCTGTAGCGTTCCTGGTCGAATTCGAAATAATCCGACCTGATATCCCTCAGGGCAACCATCCCCTCTATCTTGCTCGGCTCTATCTCGACATACATTCCCCATTCCGTAAGTCCCGAGATATGGCCGTCGAACTCAAAGCCGACCTTGTCCTGCATATACTCCACGAGCTTGTACTTGATACTTGCCCTTTCTGCCTCAGCAGCGACGACCTCCCTTTCGGAGGCATGCTTGCACTGGCCTTCATAATAGTCCTTCTTCTGGGAGTCGGCTCCGGCAAGATACATGGCGAGAAGCCTGTGCACCATCATGTCGGGATAACGCCTGATAGGAGAAGTGAAATGCGTATAATACTTGAATGCAAGGCCGTAATGTCCGATATTGTCCGTACTGTAACGGGCCTTTGCCATCGTACGGAGGGACAGCATCTCGATTGCATTATACTCAGGGGTATCCTTGGCGGCAGCGAACAGCGTATTCAGCTCCCGGGAGATTTCCTTTCCGTTTGCAGTCGACCCCATCTCATACCCGAAATTGTGGATGAAGGAGCGCAGTCCCTCGAGTTTTTCCTGGTTCGGCTCGTCATGGATACGGTATACGAATGTCTTGGCCCTGGATCTGGCGGCAGCCTTTGCAGCCTCCTCCTGCGAGATACAGAGATATCCGAGACCAGTCCCCGGGACAGCCGGATATTTGCATCCCTTGGCGACAAACTCGGCGACACTCCTGTTTGCAAGAAGCATGAATTCCTCGATAAGCCAGTTTGCCTCCTTGCTTACCTTCTGGTACACTCTCACAGGGCGTCCTTTCTCATCGACCTCGACTTTCATCTCCGGCCTGTCAAAGCTTATGGCACCTGAAGCGAAACGCTTCTTGCGCAGCTTCGATGCAATCCTGTCAAGTATCAGCACCGCCTCCTTGAGATTGTCCGGTATGATGCAGCCAGTCGTCACACCTTCCCCCATTGCAGACTCGGCATGCGCAGACGCAGTCTTCTTCCTGGCCTCTGCAGCCTCAGGGGATGCTTCGAGTACAGGGTCTCCCACGATGCCATGCCGGCCGTCAGTACCTCCGCGCAGCTCCATTGTCATGGCCTTGTCCCCTGCATCGATTATCTGCTGGGCAGTCTCATATGCAAACCTGTAATCCGAATTGATGACGGTCCTTCCGAACCACTGCGACACAACCTTTGCCAGCGGGGTAATCTCGAATACCGCCGAGAAACAGAGCTTCGGCTCGTTCGGACGCAATGAGCACAGCTTGTTCGAGAGCTTTTCCGGAAGCATCGGCACGGTCCGGTCCACAAGATACACGGAAGTACCCCTCTCCTGGGCCTCCTTATCTACTACAGAGCCGGGGGTAACATAATGGGTAACATCCGCAATATGGACACCTACTTCATAGTTGCCGTTGTCCAGCTTCCTGAACGAGAGGGCGTCATCGAAGTCCTTGGCATCCGCCGGGTCGATGGTAAATGTCAGCACATCGCTGAAATCACGCCTTTCGGTCCTGTCCTGTGCTGTTATCTTGTCTGAAATCTCATCCGCTGCATTCTCCACCTCCGGCTCGAACCTGTAAGGCAGGGCGAATTCCGCAAGTATGGCATGCATCTCCGTGTCATTCTCCCCCGGCTCTCCGAGCACATCGACGATATGCCCCACAGGATCAGGGTCTTTCCTGTCCCATCTGTCCACTACGGCAGCCACCTTCATCCCGGGACGCGCCTGCAGCTCCTGTCTTTTCCCGTCGACGGTCTCATATACATCCGTCACGGAATAGATTCCGTCCCCGGTCTTCTTCAGGGAGCCTTTCACAGGCCATGCCGACTCCGCCGCAGCGGTATTGCCTTCCTGCTGCTTCTTCTTTCCTCCGTGCTTCTTCTCCGGTGCACGCTGCGCCCCTACTACAGGGATAGCTATATCATATGGCATTACGCGGCTCTGCATCAGCACCCATGCCTGCTCCCCGACAATATGCAGGATGCCGACAAACGGTTTCGGCGAACGCTCCAGTATCTCCAGCACCTCCCCTTCCTTTCGCTGGCGGTCGGTCTTCTCCTTTACCACTGCCACTCTGACAATATCCCCGTTCAATGCACCTTTGGTCTTGGTCGCCTTCACGAAGATATCGTCATCCTCCCCTTCAACTATTACGAATGCATAGCCCTCGCGGGTCATCTGCACCCTCCCGGTAAACTCGGGAAGAATCCTTTTAGACTTCTTTTCCTTCTTGTCCCTGTCCTTGTTCCGCCTGCGTCTGTTCCAGCCTGTCATAATTTGAATAATTTGAATTACGCCGATTCATGCAAATGATTATCTTTGCAGAATTATAAGAATTAGCTTGTCAATTCGGCAAATTTAGCAAAAATTCAAAAATACTGCATAACTATGGACAACAGAAAAGTACTTCTAATGATCCTCGACGGATGGGGCGAGGGCGAACACAACTGGACAAACGCAATCTACACGCAGGGAGCCCCCTATATCGACTCCCTCAGAGCAAGATATCCGTTCGGGCATCTGCAGGCAAGCGGTGAATATGTAGGGCTTCCTGACGGCCAGATGGGTAACTCGGAAGTCGGACACCTCAACCTCGGTGCCGGCCGTGTCGTATATCAGGACCTGGTAAAGATAAACATGGCATGCCGCGGACACAAGCTCCTCGAGAACAAGGAAATCAAGGCTGCCTATGACTATGTGGCAAAGAACGGCAAGCAGCTCCATTTCATGGGACTTGCATCGATGGGAGGCGTACACAGCTCACTGGAGCATGTATATGAATTCCTTGCAGTGGCAAAGCAGTACAATCTCGAGAATGTATTCGTACACTGCTTCATGGACGGACGCGACACGGACCCTCACAGCGGTAAAGGCTTTGTAGAGGAACTCGAGAAGAAAATGGAGGAGACCACCGGAAAAGTGGCATCTGTCTGCGGACGCTATTACGCAATGGACAGGGACAAGAGATGGGAAAGGGTAAAGCTTGCCTACGACCTGCTTGTAAAAGGCGAGGGAGCGAAATTCTCTTCCGCAGCAGAAGGCATCCAGGCATCCTATGACGAAGGCGTGACAGACGAGTTCATCAAGCCTGTCGCAATCACGGGCGCAGACGGGAAACCTGTCGGGACAATCCAGGAAGGCGATGCCGTCATATTCTTCAATTTCCGCAACGACCGTGCAAGGGAGCTTACTTCAGTCCTCACACAGGAAGACCAGCCGGACTTCGGAATGAAGACCATGCCTCTGTACTACTGCTGCTTTACCCCATACGATGACAAGTTCCAGGGCGTACATATCCTCTTCGACAAGGAAAACGTACGCGACACGCTCGGAGAGACAGTGGCAAAGGCCGGGAAGCACCAGCTCCGCATCGCAGAGACGGAAAAATACGCCCATGTAACATTCTTCTTCAACGGAGGACGCGAGGAGCAGTTCGAGAACGAGGACAGGATACTCGTGAAATCCCCGAAGGTGCCTACATACGACCTTCTCCCGGAGATGAGCGCACAGGAAGTCACAGAGAAACTTGTGGAAGTGATAAATACCGGCAAGGAAGACATGATCATCCTCAACTTCGCCAACGGGGACATGGTAGGCCACACAGGGGTATTCTCCTCGATATGCCGTGCAGTAGCCAAGGTGGACAGCTGTGTAAAGGAAGTGGTTGAAGCCGCAGTTGCCAACGGATATGCGGTACTTCTGACTGCAGACCACGGCAACGCAGACCATGCATACAATGCCGACGGCACACCGAATACCGCCCATTCGCTCAACCCGGTACAGTTCATCGTCATCAACGCCGGAGTAGACCACGTAAAGGACGGCAAGCTTGCAGATGTCGCTCCGACAATCCTCAAGCTGATGGGCATCCCTCAGCCGGAGGCAATGACAGGAGAGCCTCTTATCTGACACATCACATGAAACCAATCACAATAATATACAATGGCTAATTTCCAGACAGATTCCCGCATCGTGCTTACACTGGATGCAGGCGGGACAAACATGGTATTCGGTGCGATGCAGGGAGGCAACTTCATAATCGACCCGATTACGCTCCCTTCCAATGCGAACAATCTTGACCTGTGCCTCGACACAATGGTCATAGGATTCAGCTCTGTCATCAACAAGCTGAAGGAAAAGCCGATAGCCATCAGTTTTGCCTTTCCGGGACCGGCGGACTACCCTAACGGCATCATCGGAGGCTATCTTCCCAACTTCCCGTCATTCAGGGACGGAGTAGCTCTGGGACCGTTCCTTGCAGACAGATTCGGCGTGCCTGTCTTCATCAATAATGACGGGGACCTTTTTGCATACGGGGAAGCGCTCGGAGGCATGCTTCCGGAAACGAATGCGCGCCTCGAAGCTGCCGGAAGCCAGAAGAGGTACCACAACCTCATCGGCTACACGTTCGGCACAGGCTTCGGCATAGGGACATTCATCAACGGGCAGCTCAACCGGGGAGACAATTCATGTGTCGAGACATTCTGCCTGCCGCACAGCAAGATCAACGGGGTCATCGTCGAAGAAGGGGTAGCCGTCCGTGCAGTAAAACGGGTCTACGGGGAGCTCTCGGAAAACCCTGACCACGGGCTCGAGCCGAAGGACATCTGCGAGATAGCCGACGGCACACGCGAAGGCAACAGGGAGGCGGCCATCAGGGCATTCAACGAGATGGGAGAGGTCGCAGGAGAAGCAATGGCGACTGCAGCCACCCTCATCGACGGGCTCATTGTCATAGGAGGAGGCATTACAGCAGCAAGGAAATACATCATGCCAGGCCTGTTCAAATCCCTGAGAAGCAAGCTCCACACTCTCTCAGGAGAAGAGGTCAACAGGGTACAGATGAAAGTCTACGACCTTGACAATGACGAGGAATTCGCTGATTTCGCCCGTGGAGACAGCCGCCTCATCAAGGTATACGGCAGTGACAGGGAAGTGACATACGACCCGCAGAAACGTATAGGGGTAGCCATCTCGAAGATGGGAGCCAGCAAGGCCATCTCTGTCGGGGCATACACCTTTGCCCTCGACCAGCTTGACAGGAAATGACACAAACCAGAAAGAACATGTATCCATTAAAATTCAGACCGATATTGAAACCGATGGTATGGGGCGGGGAAAAAATCGCCCCGTTCAAATCCATCAGCACAGACCAGCATAACATCGGGGAAAGCTGGGAGCTTTCCGGAGTAAAAGGAAATGAATCCGTTGTTGCAAACGGGGAATACGCAGGCAGGACAATCTCGGACCTTATCAGGGAGTTCAAAGGCAGCCTTATAGGCAAGGCAAACTATGAAAGGACAGGGGAAGAGTTCCCTCTGCTCATAAAATTCATAGACGCCAGACAGGACCTCTCAATCCAGGTGCACCCGGATGACGAACTTGCCGCAAAACGCCACAACGGGTCAAAGGGCAAGACCGAGATGTGGTATGTCATCGCAACTGACGAGAACGCCCATCTGATGGCCGGACTCAAGAAGGAAATCACTCCGGAAGAATATGTAGAAAGAGTGAACAACAATACCATCACGGATGTCCTCGAAGACTTCAGCCTCCAGCCGGGAGACGTGTTCTTCCTGCCGGCAGGCCGCATACACAGCATCGGGGCAGGCTCTTTCATCGCTGAAATCCAGCAGACGTCCGACATCACATACAGGATCTACGACTTCGGCCGTCTCGGGCTTGACGGGAAGCCTCGTGAGCTGCATACTGAGCTCGCCAAGGATGCCATCGACTACCATGTCTATCCGGACTACAGGACCCGCTATGAAAAAGGACCTGACAAGGAGAATGTGCTTGTCGACTGCAGGTATTTCACAACCTCCCTGTATGAACTGGACAAGGAATATGTCATGGACCTGAAAGACCTCGACTCATTCCTGATAATGATATGCATCGGAGGAAGCGGTACAATCACGGACGCTGAAGGCCATACCGAGACCCTGCGCCAGGGAGAGACAGTCCTCATCCCCGCCTCGACAGAAAGCGTGAAGGTCGTACCTGACGGCAATATCCGCTTCCTGACAAGCTACGTGAAATAACCGTCCCGCAGACCTGCTGCAATCCCGGCATCATTTCCGGCTTTGCAGACCAATGCTGACAGCCGCCTGCCCTCATTCCGATGCAGGCGGCTGTTTTTCATACCCGTTTTCATAATTATTCCGAATCGAATAAAAAACTCTCCTGTATGCCATCGCAAAAGAAGGCGAGGCGGAACATATGCAAAAAGACTTTTGGAGAAAGACCTTATCATAGAAACGGATATTCCGTCAAATGACCGAACGAATTTACGTCAAACAGCCGAACAAAATCCCGTCAAATGACCGAACAAATTTGCGTCAAACAGCCGAACGGGTATACATTATCGTTGGTAAATCAAAAGATTAGACATATATTTGCAATTGACACGACAAATCAGTTGCAATGAAAGCAAAATATAGAGCAAGAATTGCCGATCAACTCCTTCTACAGAAACTTGCAGGCAAGGGGGCTGTTCTCATTGAAGGACCAAAATGGTGCGGCAAGACAACAACAGCAGAACAGGTTGCCAAAAGCGTCATTTATATGTCTGAACCGGGCAAAACCGAACAAAACAGACAATTGGCAAGGCTGAATCCCGCCCTGTTGCTGAAAGGGGAAAATCCGAGACTGATAGATGAATGGCAGGTCGCCCCGATTTTATGGGACAGCATAAGATTTGAAGCCGACCACAACGATGGCTTAGGACTGTTTATCCTTACAGGGTCATCTGTCCCTGCCGATATGAGCGAAGTCATACATTCAGGCACAGGAAGGATAGGATGGCTGAAAATGAGGACAATGTCCTTGTGGGAATCCGGCGAATCCAGCGGAGATGTCTCCCTCGGAAATCTTTTTTTATCCCCTGCGACAATAAGCGGAATATCTACGGCAGACCTGGAAAAAATCGCTTTTATAACCTGCCGTGGAGGATGGCCGCTGGCCTTAAACATGGAAAATAAAGTTGCCTTGGACCAGGCATTTGACTATATAGATGCTGTTGAAAAACGGGATATTTCTCAAGTAGACGGCATCAGCAGGGACTCCACCCGCACACACAGGCTTTTACGGTCCTACGCAAGGCATCAGGGAGCACAAGCCTCATACGGGACAATTAAGGCAGACTTGACTGCAAACGAATCCGACACCTTGAATGAAGATACTATCGCATCATACATCAATGCTCTCAAAAAATTATTTGTAATAGAAGATTCCGAGGCATGGAATCCGAACCTGAGATCAAAATCTGCCATCAGAACTTCCGATACACGATATTTCATTGACCCGTCAATCGCCACTGCGGCTTTGGGGTTAGGTCCGGAAGACCTGATGAATGACCTTGAAACATTCGGCCTCATGTTTGAAACCCTTTGCATACGGGATCTGAGAATATATTCAGAGGCTCTGAACGGAAAAATATTCCATTTCAGAGACAGGAACGGACTTGAATGCGATGCTGTCATTCATCTCCGCAACGGTTCATATGGACTGGTAGAAATCAAGCTCGGAGGAGATGACCTTATAGAGAAAGGCGCAGACACTCTGAAAGAACTTGCAGGAAAAATCGATTCCGGACGGATGAAACAGCCTTCCTTTCTTATGGTACTGACGGCAGCAGGACCATACGCATACAGAAGAGAGGACGGAATATATGTCGTTCCGATAGGATGTCTTAAAGACTGACTAAATGAAAAGAAGCCGAATCCCAAAAGGAGGATTTTCAAATCAAGCGTAACGCAGAAAATACCCTTCTTGGTCGGCTTCTTTTTCGTCAGTCGGGCGGACGACTACTGTCCGTCGGTTTCAGTGATGATTTCCACCCCGTTCAGGTCAAGGAGAGTAAACTGGCATTTATCATCATATCTTGTCAGTATACCGGTAAAATTGACATGGGCGCCATCGAGAATCTGCTGGTCGATCCTGGTATCGGCGAACCTGGCATAGCCGCTTGTCCGCACTTCAACGTTGACCGAGCCTTTCTTGAAATACTGGCTGACACTGTATGCCATCCCGTCCACAAACCTCGACTTGTCTTCCTCAGGTACGGCACCACCGAAACCCTTGTCAAGGTATTTATAGAAACCGGTCTCGGACATGGCCCAGGTATTTATGCCGCAGTTCCCGTACTGTGCATGGATATCATCATCGAGGAAGAGACAGTTGCCTTCATAGTCCTCCCTGTCCCCGTTCGGATCATAGTACAGCAGAACAAATATCTGGTTGCCGTATGAAAGGTCCTCAATCCTCAC
>CALUTW010000014.1 GCA_944323805.1 uncultured Bacteroidales bacterium
CCAAAAATTGAAATAGCGAGCGATATTCGATAATATTTAGATTTAATTATGATTGTAATAAGCTGGTTATTAATAGATATTTGCGATTATGTGATATTTTAAGATAATACAGGTTCGAGAGCCCCTCTCTCCGCCAAGCAAGGGCTGTATCGTGGATTTACGATGCAGCCCTTTTTCTATTGCCGGAATGCAGGAAACTGTGACAGGTGGGATGCTTCGGAGGGACACCGGACACGGAAATGCCCGGAAAGCATGCCAGATGTACCTGGGCGAGCAGTACAGGGGGATAGATGGGATGGATAGGATAGGATAGGATAGGATAGGATAGAATGGATGAGACGGATGAGGAGAGTATGGTAGGATAGGATGGAAAAGACTGGACAGATGCGGTTTCTGGCAATTACATCCAGGACATGATGGATAAAATAAGACGGCAGGATAGACGAGACAATGCAAGGCATGCAATGCGGCAATGCCGGGGCGGCAGACAGGACGCGGCAGAGCGGGGCATGGGAAAGAGAGGCCAACCCAAAAGGAGGAATTTCAAGGTTTGCGAAGATGCGAAAACCGCAGTGTACCGATGTACATGAGGATTTCCGAATCAAGCGCAACGCAGAAAGTACCCTTTTGAGCTGGCCTCTCCCCTTTATATAATTATAAAGACCGGCTTTACCTTACGGCTGTCACAGACTTTATCGCCCGCATCAGGGACAGCGGCTCGTCGTAGTCTATATCCTGGGATATCTCCCATACCATGATACCCGCATAGCCGTTATCGACAAGATACTGTGTCTTTTCCCTGATAAGGTCGACACCATTGAATGCATAACCGTCCCACGAGTTGGTTGCAGCAGTAATGGCTCCTCCAGACTGTGCAAAAAGCACGTTATATGTCTGTGTAGGTGTGCCTTCCTGCTTCTTGTCGCCTCCGTAGAACGGGACTCCGGCAATGATTTTCTCATTCGGCACACCGGCATCCCTGTAATTGCCAAGCCTCTCGATGAACTGGCTCATCGGTGCATGAGGATATGTGCCGTCTGCATCTTCGGTCTCCCCGTAACAGTCGTATATCATCACATTGATTTCGTCCACATAGTCTTTTACGGCCCCGCCTATCTCATGCTCAATCGATGAAAGGGCGCAGGACAGCTTCCTGACCTTTGTATCGGACGGCAGGGCTGCCATCTCCTCCCTTATCTTCTGGAGCAGTGCAACAAGGTCCTCGGCAGGAATCCTCAACGGCGGATTCTCCGACCATGCGGTCTCCCAGTCGATATCTATCCCGTCATAGCCGTTGGCATGGGCATATGCGACCATTGCCTCGACATAGGCATTCCGTTTGGCCTCGTCCGTTCCCATGACATACATATTCTTGGCAGTGCCACCGCCACCGATCACGAGAAATGCCTCCTGGGATGAAGTCATGGCCTTGCGCATGACCTCTATCTTCTGCTCATAGGTCTGGTTGATATACCATTTCCCGTCTGCGCTCGGGGAAGTCCCGAAACAATATACGCGTGAAGGGTATTTCATATAGGGATAATCGGCCGGATTGAATGTGGATATCCTTGCCGCATGAGAATAGCCCCCGACAACAATGACATCCTTTGTCCCGGCCTGCTCTCCGCCGCCCCCTTCTCCTGATTTCTCACATGAAGAGCAGCACAATGACATGCCTCCGATGGCAAGGACTGCAAAAAAATTGAATAACCTGTTCATATTCATACTGATATTAATATTCCGGAGAATAAGTATAAGACTTGATTGTCAATGAGGAACTGATAAGAGCCTGGTCTGCAGGACGGCTGTTCAGACCGAAATTGGCAGCGGTGCCGCCCCTCTCTTCATCCGGCATACCCCATGTATTGGAGCCCATGCTAAGCTCCTTATGGAGGGTGCCGTCAATGAATATCTGGGTCGTCATGTCGTTGTCCGTCTCCGGCCCGAGCTCAGGATTGGTGCTCGGGAACATCTTGACCTGTACCTGCTTCACTGATTTGAGCGCCTCGTAAGAAACCGCATCGAAATACAATGAAGTCCCGCTTATGCCGGCGAATGTGTCTACATAGTAGATTCTGTTGAAATAACCGAGCTGAAGCTGGATATTTCCGCTTGTGAACCAGCATTCGAGGCTGAAGAAACCGGCCGAAAGGTCCATTTCAGTGAAATCGAATGTATAGGTCCCGTATTTTGTCCTCTCGGATGCGACCAGATATGATTTAGACACTTGCGTGACACCCTCAGCCTCAGGATATATGCTCAATGTCACGGATCCGTCAGGATTGTAGACGGCATCGCTCCCTTCAAGGACGGTATAGTCCGGATTCGGAGCCTGGGATACATTGACCACATCCGGAGCAATGATGATCGAAGGGTCAGCGGAGCTCAGCTTCAGCTCTGCGGCGAGTCCGCCGAGATATTTCCCTGCAGGGACCGTCACTGTAACAGTCGAGGCATCCTTTTTTACCGCAGTGATTTCCGGATTGTCGGATGTCACTGTCCAGTCCGTATTGGCTACCACCGGATAATCCCGGCTTGCACCCCCATAAGGGAATTCAAGGTCCTCTTCTGCGATTGCACCCCATTTGATGCTGAGGTCCTGCCTTGCAGACAGCGGATAGATTACCGCCCTCTCAACCGCCATATCCTGCATTTCAGCCACCACGACTTCATCCACGCCGTCCCCGGTAAGCTTGAAGGTAATTGAAGAATATGTTCCGACAGGTACAGGGATATAGAATGACATGTCTTTCGGAGCTGTCAGCGGCTCAAAAGACACTGTCGTCACATTTGTCCCGGATGTCGGGATTGTCGAGAGCATCCCGTCCTTGAGATTGAAGGCACCGGACACGCGGCTGCCGGCCGATGTCACGACAAGGGAGCTGTAACCGGTAGGGACTCCGGTATAGTTGACATTGATGAGCCCGACAGGGATGGACATCCCGACTGTGCCGAGCTCTGATGCGGTCTTGCCGATTTCGGCATAAAGAGGGCAGACAAACCCTGTTTCGCTGTATGCTATCTCGGAAGGGAGAGTAAATGTAAGCCCGGCTGCAGAATATACGGCGTTTTCTGCCGGATAGGCGGCATACAGCACCTCGCCCTCAGGAGTCAGCTCCGACTTGAAGGTACCGTTATTGTCCTGAAGGACATATTCATATGTCTCTTCTGCAGTATACATCTCCAGTTTGTCTCCTTCCGCCCAGGAAAGGATGTTCCCGTCAAAGGCGGTCTTTGAGGAGAATTCATCCGCTATGGTTACCGTTACAGAATGTTCCACAGGTTCAGAGCCCCCCTGCCCGCCATCAGGCGCGGGAGCCTCTTCTTTGCTGCAGGCCATCAGCATCAGCCCGGCAGCAAGCGGTAAAAGATATAAAGTTTTCATGTCAATTAAATATGTGTTTTGCATAATTGTATCCGTTGATGTCATACAGCATCCTGAGTCCGTCCATTCTCAGGACAAAATCCTCATAGTCTTTCCTGTCATATGACCATCCGTTCTCAGACATTGCGGCGATACGCGGAAGCACCATGTATTCCACATGGGACATGTCCCTGATGTATTCTCTCCAGAGATTCGCCTGGACTCCGATCACAGGCTTCCTGTCATCCCCGGTCAGGCTGTCGTACGGATCATAGGAATACACTTTCGAGACAGGGACATAGCCGCCGATTGCGAAAGGCTCCTTTGAGGTGTCTTCTGCCTGATAATAGTCGAAATAGCTGTACTGTGAGTTGACCATTATGACCTTGTTCCCCAGTCGGGCCGCTTCAATGCCGATTTCCGGATGTTTCCAGCACATGACTGTCGCTGTCGGGGAAACACCGCCTTCAAGTATCTCCTCCCATCCGATCACGGCCTTGCCCTTGCTGTTGATGTACTGCTCCATCTTCTTCATGAACCAGCTCTGGAGCTCCTTTTCGTCCTTGAGCCCCTCTTTCCTTATCCTTTCCTGGCAATACGGGCATGTCTTCCACCGCGTCTTAGGGCACTCGTCTCCCCCGATATGGATATAATGCGACGGGAAAAGCTCTATTACCTCGTCAAGTACCCCTTCAAAGAACCTCAGCACATCATCCTTTCCCGGGCAGGCCACATCATCGAAGATTCCCCAGGTGGTAGCCACGGCATATCCTTTGCCTTTGCATCCGAGCTCAGGATACGAGGCAAGGGCTGCAAGGGTATGTCCCGGCATCTCAATCTCCGGGATGACCTCGATATAGCGGTCAGCAGCATATCTGACCACATCCCGTATCTGGTCGTGGGTATAATACATGCCTTTCCCGTATGGCTTGCCGTCATATTCCCTGCTTTTCGATGCATGGCCTATGACCGTCTCCTTCCGTTCGGCTCCTTTCTCTGTCAGAAGAGGATATTTCTCTATCTGTATCCTCCATCCCTGGTCATCCGTAAGATGCCAGTGGAATGTATTTACCTTGTGCATGGAAAGGATATCGATGAATTCCTTTACCTCATCGACAGTGCTGAAATGGCGGCATACGTCCAGCATCATCCCCCGATATCCGAAGAACGGCCTGTCCTCAACCGTCATGAGAGGGAGGGCGCCTGCATCCTTGCATTCAACCAGCACCTGACGCAATGACTGCAGCCCGTGGAAGACACCCTGTCCGGAACCTCCTCTGACCGTTATGCCCGAACGTGTCACTTTCAGCCGGTATTCCTCCTTCTCAAGGGACGGGTCGACTGAAACGCATATGGCATTCCGGCCCGACTTCCCGGACATGACCTCAGGCACATATCCGAGTATCCGTCCGGCCTGCTCCGCAAAGACAGCCGCCGGAGCCAGAAGGTCTTCCGATGCGGCCTTTACCGTGATATTGTCCCCGAGAGCGAACCGTCCATGCTCCTTTACACTGACGGAAACCGGAGCCGGCACTATGCCGATATTCACTTCAGGTGCCGTAGTACAGGCTGTCATCATCAAAAAAGTCATTATAGATATGAAAATACTGCGCATTATCGTATCGAATTTGTCACATTGTTATACAATGTATTTATTTTCAGCGATTTAATATAATTTATATACTCTATCTCCGAGTCCTTGAGATACCCCCTGTTCAGCCTTGAGAACCGGCGAGCAAGCGCATCTTCCTCGGAAAGGATAGCCTTGAGTTCCGCAGAGAGTCCCGCGGCATGGGTCCTGTCATATTCCGGAGACTGGTATTCAGCCTCAGCCGCCTTAAAGCGCAGATAATTCATGCGCATGTCAAGCATCAGGATCCAATGGGCCAGCTCGTCCTTCTTCATCCGAGGTTTCAGTCCGGCCATAAGCCCGCGGATACGGCTGCATTCCTCCAGCAATTCCTCCGCAGACCTGCCTGAAGTATCGAATGCCCCCTTGGCAGAGACTGTTATCTGCTCCTGCGGCATTGAGAAATACCCGGCAAGCACTTCCGCGCCTGCCTCGTCAAGCCCCATCTCCTCAGTTGCATATTCACGGATGAAATCTTCAGGGACAAACGGGCCGTCCGATGCCACTGCCTGACAGAACGCATCCTCCAGGATTACAAAGGCAGACATCGGGTATACAAGGCGTATAGGCTGCATGTCCAGAATCTCATTGCCGGAGTCGAAATAATATCCGTATGTACCGCTTGTGGACCAGGATGTCTGTACCATCCCCTCATACCCGTGCTCCCTTGCAAACGGGACAAAGGCCGCAATATTGTCAAAGTGCTTCTTCCACTGGGTCAGGTACCAGTTGTCAGGCCCTGAGCGCAATGCCCCGGCTCCCCACATCCGGACGCCGCGGTCCAGAAGATTATCCAGCCGTCCGAACCGGTCCGGACTCCAGCCATAGTTCCAGTCGACAAAGACAAGATTGTCCGGAAGCTCATCCAGTGCCTCGGGATGCTGGAGAATGATGTCCGCCCACATGACGGGAATCTTCCCCATCCTTTCGACTATGCCGCACATTGCACTGACATAGTCGACGAACAGCTTCGACTTGCCGTACTTTTCCACGGCCTTCCTGCATTCAGGGCAGTCCCCGAGCAGATACGTCTCGTCAGCCCCTATGTGGAAATACCGGGAAGTATGCAGCGAAGCCACTTCCGAGAATATCCCGGAAAACACCCCGACAGCCTCGTCAATCTTCAGCGGACACACCTGGGACGGGTCCTTCGCATCTTCGCGTAAAGCACCGTACCGGTCGTGCCTCAGGATATACTCGCAATGGCCGAAGCAATGCTGGAGGGGAATCACATCTATCCCGAGCGAATTGCAATACGATATGAATGATGTGACCTCCTCTTCCGTATAGGCGTTCCTGTTGCAGATTACGGCATTGCTGTCGAACGGGAAAGTCGCCTCCCACTCCATGATCAGAGTATTGATTCCCCTTTCGGCAAGATGTTCCACAAGACTCTCCAGGGCCTCCGGAGTCATGACCTCGGTACGCATGTCCAGATGGAAGGCCCTTACCTTGAAGGGACTGCCGGCAGCAGACACCGGGACGTGCACCAGAAGGGGTGCAATGAAAAAGAGCGACAGTAAAAATATCCTGTTCATGGGTCCTAAAGTTTTATATAGATTTTCCTGCGGTCAAGCAGATAGCCTGCAACCCATACGAGCAGCACGAATATCAGCGAATACACGAGCGACCCGGAAGCATCGGCAAAGAACGGGTCGATACATGTCCCGTAGAACCAGCCCTTGACTGTCCAGTAGCTGTCCCCGCCCATATTCATGTTGACAATTACCGACAGTATCCATGCAAGCACATACAGGAACAGCGGATTGACCCCGAACACCCGGAAAAATCCCGTCCATCCCTTCTTGCCGCGGACATCGATTATCCAGTACATCAGGCCTGTCATCAGAGATGCAAAACCGGATGTCACAAGGGCAAAGGATGGGCTCCATATCTTCTTGTTGAGCGGACACCCGTACTGGATAAGGAATCCGCATACCGTCAGGACGGTACCGAGAAGCAGAATCGCATTGAGACGTTCCGCCGCGTCATCCTTCTCATAAAGAATCTTCCCGACTGCCGCACCCAGAAGCACCTGCGCCACACGGGGAACGGTGCTGAGAAGCCCTTCCGGCTCGAATGCAACGGACGAACCGTCAGCCAGATGCTCCACATACAGATGCCCGCTTCCAAGCAGGGCACTGTCGATGACAGCGATGATATTGTCCGGCGACAGCTCGAATCCGTTCCCGAGAAGAAGTACGGCCCAATAGACTGCCAGAAGCCCGGCAGCAATGGCCACCAGCCTTCTGAATCCTGTCCCGATCATCAGAAGTGCACCAAGGAGATACGCCAGTGCGAGACCTTGAAGCACTCCCATGATACGGAACGTCTCCCACGAATCAAGCCTGCCGTACGCGACGGCTGAGACCAGGTTCAGGAATGCACCGACGAGGAATATGAGAAGACTCCGTCTGACGACATGCCATACGGCTGCCTTCCTGTCCTCATGGCTTCTTCTGAACAGGGAGAAATATGCGGATACTCCCATTATGAAGACAAAGAACGGATAGATGAAGTCCGTCGGTGTGAGCCCGTGCCAGAAAGCATGCTGTAGAGGAGCATAGGCATTGCCCCACACCGCCGGATTATTCACCAGAATCATCGCGGCAACGGTTATTCCCCGAAGCACATCAAGGGAAAGTATGCGTTGACGTACTGCCATATCATTCGGTTACGGTAACTGTGAAGAATTTCTTTACGGAGCCTTCTCCCCTTGTCGCCTCGAATATGAGCTGATGAGGGGAATTTTCGATGTATTCGGCAGTAAAGACATAGAGCAGGTTCTTCGACGTGCTTATGACCTGCCCGTCAAGTGTCCATGTGCAGTCCACCGAACCGTCATTCGGGGACACCACCATGTCGAGAGTGAACTCCGAGCCGGCAACGACAGTATACGACTGGGCGACATTCCCGTCATAGACATAGACCTCATCCGGACCGAAGACCGGATTCCCCTCCTCTTTCTGGCAGGAAAGGGTCATGAGCACGGCCAGAGCGGCAACAATGTATTTTACATATTTCATGATATAGTCTGTTTTAAATTATTGTACATCCCACCATACCGGAACAGTCCAGAGATCCTGACCGCCCATTCTGTCGACAGCCTCCTGCCAGTTGGCTGCATTCTTGGTCTGCTCGTCTACCGGATATGTAATCCTCTTCGGGCAGCCTCCGTCAAACTGGTTCTCTGTCGGATAACGGTTGTAGAACTTGGTGTAGGCTGTAGGCATCCCGTCAGTGCGCCGGATATTGGACCATGCCTCGAAAGGATCCATGAAATGGAGTATCCATATCTGCTTGTTGATTTCCTCAAGTGCGGCATCCCCTCCTTTCTCCACCTCAGGGACAAGATATTTGTCAAGGTATTCCGTAATCTCGGCATCCGTCGGCATGTCATTGTCCGAGACACCCCAGAGGGAGAACTGCTTTACAGCCGCAATATATCCCTGGCGGAATCTCTCCACGGCCGACATGTCATCAATCCCCCATCCGCGGACAGAGGTCTCCGCAAGCAGGAACTGGGTCTCGGCATAGCTCATGTGGATGTAAGGGGAATTCACTGCAAGAATCGTCTTCGAAGGCCCGAGACGCTGCATGTTGTGCAGCATGCCGTTGCTCTTCTGGGAGACAAGTGCCTTGAGGTTCTCAAGCTCTGCCTTGTCTTCCGCTGGCCATTCAGCCGCCCATGAATCAAGGGCATCATCGATTGTCTTGGTCGTTATCGCCGGGCCCCATACGCTTCTTTCCTTCTCTTCGCCCTGATATCCGCTTTCGCCCTTACGCTGTACGCCTCCGCCATAGATGAATTCCTGTGCAGGGACGGTAAGATATCCGCCAGTATTGACATAACCGTCGACATTATTGACAAGGTCCTTTGTCTGGGCGGCACTGTTTGCTGCATTGAATTTCCTCACTATCTCTGTCACGTCAGTCGCGACATCCCATGCAGTCAGTCCGGAATTCGACGGGACGAAATATGTCCTGGCAATCAGGAGCAGTCTCGGGTCAGTGGCGAGAAGCCTGTGGTACGGCACCTCGTCATAGGTGTCCGGATCCTGTACAGAGAGGGCCTTGAAGAATTCGGTGGACATCTTGAACTGGGTCAGTCCGAGATCCGGAGAGCTCGTAATCTGGAGCATGATGTCGGCATATCCGTTGCCTGCCCCGAGAGTCTGGTAGTCCTCGTCATGCCTTACCGATGCTATGTCCTCGTTCGATGTCATCACGCCGGACTCATAGGCTTCCCTTGCCATCTGCTCGGCCTTTTCCGGCGCCACCTTTATAAGCCTCATCGCCACGCGCAGCTTCAGCGAGGCGGCAAACCTCTGCCATTTTGCCACATCCCCGCCGAAATAGAAGTCGGATGCCGGGCTCGGCTTTGCAGGGTCGAATTCGTCGATGGCCTCTCCCAGAATCTTGAAGAAATCGTTGTAGATATCTTCCTGGGTGTCGTATTTCGGGGCATATATCTGGTCGTAATAGCCCTGTCCGCCCTCAAAATAAGGCACATCCCCGTAATAGTCGGTAAGCTTCAGAAAGACCTCCACCCTGAGGACCTTTGCAATAGCCCTGTAATTTACCATGTCGGGGTCATCGGCAACGATATTCTCGAGAGCCACAAGATTCTTCACTGCCTCAGGATACATGAGAGTCTGCCAGAGGCGGTAGTTATACTGGTTGTTGGGCTTTCCCTTGCCGCCATATTCGACGACACTCCAGACCCCTGTCCAGTGATTGGTCCAGCCTCCGGGATATATCATGAACCGGGATGCGTTTTCACGGCCCAGGGAATGCGACGCCTGTATCGTCGGTATGAGCAGGTCCGGGTCAAGGCTTCCGTTGGCCTTGGTCGGATTTATATTCATTTCAGTCAGGTCCGAGCATGATACAGACATCACTGCAAGTGCCATGACCGATATTGCATGTATCAGATATTTTTTCATTTCAGGATCAATTAGAATTTAATTTTCAAGCCAATACCGAAATTCCTTCTTGACGGGAGCGAACCGTACTCAAATCCCTGTCCGTTTCCGTTGTAGTATGAAGATTCAGGGTCGATATTCTCAACCTGGGTATAGAGGATTGCAAGATTCCTGGCATAGGCAGTAAGAGAGACGCCTGCAATAGGGGTCTTCTGCAGCCAGCGCTGAGGCATGTTCCATGAGAATGCCACCTCTCTGAGCTTGATATACGAGGCGTCCACGATGAACGGCTCAGGAGACACATCCTGGAAGCACTGCCAGTAGGCCTGGGGATCGACATAGATATCATTTTCGACATATGTCTGGACTCCGTCAACAACCGGGCCAGGCTTCACGCCGTCGACAAGATATCCGCCTGTTGCCTTCCAGTCTGCCGGAGACCCGGCCTCTTCTTTCGCCTGCTGGGACCTGTACCATTCCGCACGGCCTTCAAGGGTATGCTTGGATGTTCCGTTGTAGTGGGACTGCATCATTGACATCGAATACATGTCCGCACCGAACTTCGCATCGAAGAGAAGCCTGAGGTTGAAGTTCTTGTATGTGAAGGAATGCGACCAGCCGATTGTATGGTCATAGGTTCCCTTTCCGAGCACTGACACCTCCGATTCAAATGTAGGGAGACCTGTCTCCGGGTCGACGATTACGCGGCCGTCAGGCGTACGTTTCTGGGCCTGTCCGACAATGACCCCATAAGGCTGGTTTTCCATTGCATAGATGTAGGCATTTGCCCAGCGTGCGGCAGTCAGCTCATATGCAGGGACATCCGGATGCAGTGACATGACACGGTTGTCATTGGTTGCATAGGTTATGGTTGTCTCCCACTCGAATGACCTGGTACTTACAGGGATTGCGGTAAAGGCCAGCTCTATGCCCCTGTTCCTGATTTCCCCGGCATTGATCAGTGCGCTCGAGTAGCCGGTGGCGGAAGATATCGGGAGACTCATTATCTGGTCTTTCGTAGACTGCTGGTACAGAGTGAGGTCGAATGCCAGACGGCTGTCAAAGAACCTCATGTCGAGTCCGACCTCGTATGAATAAGTTGCTGTCGGACGGATATTATAGTTCGGAATTACCGTGTTGGATACCTCGCCGAGGGATGTCCCTCCCTGGGTATATGTCTTGGTCCCGAAGTCAAGATACAGCTGATAAGGGCTCGTATCGCCTCCGACCTGGGCCCATGACGCACGGAGCTTACCGAATGACAGCCATTTGCCATGCTCGAACATGTCGGAGAATATGACACTTCCCGATACGGAAGGATACCAGTATGACCGGTTCTCCGGAGCAAGGGTAGACGATACGTCATTGCGGATAGTCGCATCAACGAACACAAGGTCCCTCCAGCTCAGGCTTGCAGATGCAAAGAACGAGCGGACTTCCTTCTTGAAAAGGGAATGCACGACAGATATCCTTTCAAATGCATTGATATCCTGAAGGTCAGGGATAACCTGGTTGAGACCCTGGTTGTTGAACTGCTCGTTATGGTTCTGCAGGAGGCTCACTCCGGCAAACGCATTGACATGGAAATCCTTGATCTTCTTGTCGAATGTCAATGTAGCCTCATAATTGGTCTGTGTGACATCCATTATACGCTCAGTTATGGCGCCTTCGACCTGTCTCGGGGTAGAAACCGGGGAAAACTCAGTAGACCTGAACTTATAGGTGTCGAGACCTCCGCGTGCCGCGAGTGTCAGCCATGGCGTGATATCCCATGAGATGCGGGCATTACCGATGAGACGGGATTTCTTCGAATCATTCTTCATCTCGTTGATAATCCAGTACGGATTGAAGCGGTAGTCGCTACCGTTCCAGTTATAATAGTTCCCGTTGGCGTCTTTATATGTATCGGCGAGCCATTTCTGGTCGAAGTTTGCGGCTATTCCGATAAGGGCGTTACCGATGTTGCTCGGGGAATCCGAAAGGGCCGGACGGTTGTGCACATTCTCATTCGAATAAGTCGCAGAGACGTCCACATGGATGTTCTTTCCAAGGGTTGTCGACCCGCGCATGGTAATATTGGTACGGTTGAATGTGGATGTAGGCACAATATCCTTGTTGCGCATGTCGGTAATTGCAAACCTGAAGGAAGACTTTTCATCCGCCTTTGAGAATGAGATGGAGTTCTGGGCGGTATATCCCGTCTCGAAGAACGAAAGGACATTGTCATTCACATTCCCGTACGGTTTCCATTCCCCGTTGTATATCTGTATCATGAGGTTCGGGTCGAGCTTTCCTCCCCATGCGACCTGGGTTGTCCCGCGCCCGTCAGACTCTGTCATAGGAATCTGTCCGTTACGACCCATACCATATACCCTCTGATAGTCATCGAAACGGGAAAGCATATTGGTAAACGAGAAATTGGTCGAGAATTCTATCCCGATTGACTTGTCCCTTGCCGAACCTGACTTGGTGGTAATCATTATGACACCATTGGATGCCATGGAGCCGTACAGGGCTGAAGCAGACGGGCCTTTAAGCACCGTGATGTCCGCTATGTCCTCCGGATTGATTGAAGACATCACGTCTCCGTAGTCATATCCGGACCCGCCGTATTTCCCGTCGGCGCCCTGGAGCTGGGAATTGTCCACAGGCATACCGTCAATGACATAAAGCGGAAGGTTGGAGCCGGAAAGCTGGGAGTTACCTCGGATCAGGACCCTGGATGAACCGGTAGGTCCGGCAGTAGTGGTCGAGATATCCACACCGGCAACCTTTCCTACGAGAGCCTGCATGACATTCGCTTCGCGTCCTGCAGTCAGGGACTCGTCATCTACCGATGCCACCGCATAGCCGAGGGCCTTTGTCTCCCTCTTGATGCCGAGAGCCGTCACGACAACCTCATCCATCAATATGGCATCGTCCTCCATTACAACATCAAGCCTTGCCCTTCCGGACAACGGGATAACCTGCGTCTTCATCCCGATAAACGAGAATGTAAGGCTCGCATCAGAAGCGGATACTTCAAGAGAATATCTTCCGTCAACATCGGTAATTGTACCGTTCGTCGTCCCCTCTTCAATCACACCGGCTCCGGCGACAGGATCTCCTGCCGAATCCTTTACTGTACCGGATACCGTCACTTGCTGGGCATATGCGCTTACCCCGCAAAAAGCAGCCACAAGCATCGCCAAAAGCCTCAGCATTGCCCGATGACCGGTCTGAACTGGTAATAGTTTTAGCATAACATAAATAATTAATTAATTGAACCACATAACGTTATCGAACACGGAAAATTTGAAATAAAATGATTAGATTATTTTGTTTAAGGTATTGTCGTCCATGACATGCTCCCCGGAAAGGAATACATGCAGAATATTTATATCATCGTCGAACACAAGTATGTCCGCATCCTTCCCCGGCTCAAGGGAACCCTTGCTGCCGTCGATGCCCATTACCCGTGCAGGAGTAAGCGACATCATCGTAACGGCATCGTGCAGAGGGACACCTGCAGTCCTGTACATGGTCCTGACGCATCTGTCTGCCGTGGCAACACTGCCGGCAAACGCACTCCGGTCGGGCAGCTTGGCTACACCGTCCTCAACGATGACCTTCATCCCCTTGTCGAGCGACCCCAGAACAGACTCGCCCTCTGGCATGCCCGCAGCCCTCATTGAATCGGTAATCAGGACCGTGCGGTCAGGTCCTTTCAGCTTGTACACAAGCTGCAGGAGACTCTTCGGAAGATGAACCCCATCCGCGATTATCTCCACTGTCATGCCGTCAAGCCAATATGCGGCCTCTACGATACCGGCATACCGGAATGCATTCCTCCTTACAACAGAAGAAGTGCATGAATACAGGTGCGTGACGTGCGTATAGCCGTTTTCATAGGCCTCTACGGCCTGCTCGAATGTTGCATCGGAATGCGCTATCGAAGGCAGGATGCCTCTTGAACGCAGTTCCCTGCCGAGCCCCAGGGCGCCGTCGAGCTCCGGGGCGGCAGACATGCGCCTTATCTTACCGCTTGCAGCCAGTATGGAAAGATATTCCTCAGGCTTCGGGTCACGCAGATATTTCGGGTCCTGCGCACCTCTCTGCCCATAGGAAAAGTATGGTCCCTCAAGATGCAGCCCTGGCATATGCGCGCCCGGGCAAGGCTTCGAGACCACCTTGTCATATGTCGCAAAAGCCTTGAAAAGGCTCTCATTGTCACTCGCAAGTGTCGTAGGGAAAATCGTCGTGGCGCCATGGCGCATCGCCATTTCGGCAGACCTGACAAATGCCTCCTCAGTACAGTCCATGAAATCATGTCCGCCCGCCCCGTGGAGATGGATATCGATAAATCCAGGCGAGACATATTTCCCTCCGGCATCAAGGACAGTTTCCGCTTCTCCGGTATAGGCCCCCTTGTCTACCGCCGTTACCGCATGGCCTTCCCATTCCACATAACCGGGAAAAATACCTGTTGGGGTCACTATCTGACCGTTGACTATCGCTTTCTTCATAGTGCATTCTCCTTATTTTTCCATCTGTTGATCCTGTAGCCGTACATGGCATAGAACAGTATGAAACAGAAACATGGTACCGATATGTAATATGCAGCCTGGAAATCGGCAAGACGGGTCGCCTCCTCAGCATATATGAGCGGGAAGAAACCGCTTGCGGCAAGAGCCATGACAAGAAACGCCGACCCCATCCCGGTATGCCGGCCGAGGTCGTGGATTGCAAGAGGCCAGATTCCCGAATACAGGAATGCATTCGGGATACCCATGAACACAAGTATCCACATTGAATTATGCGCATCCACTCCCAGAATCTCCGTCCTGCCGCCGACAAGGACAACCAGGACAGAGGCCACGAGATTGACGGCCGCAGCAATCCGCAGGGCCGACAGCTGCGATATGACCTTGGGAATCAGCACAGCCCCGAGCAGGAAACCGATGAACGTCGTGAACAGGATCATCGACGGCAGCACCTTTGCCTGGGCGATGTCCGTTCCGAGTGATTCGGCCGTTGAAGCCAGAGTGTTTATGCACAGGGCCTGTGTCCCGAGATGGCAGACCATTGCCACCACTCCGAGCACAAGATAAGGATAACCGAATACCGTCCGCCTGGAATCCTCAGCGTTCAGCCTGGCATCTGGCATCCCCCCCCCGACAATATCAGGAAGAGACGAGCGGCGGACGAAAATGCCGAATGCGATGAAGACAGCGGCAATGACAAGATACGGAGGAATTACCCTCCTGATAATCGAGTCGAGCACTTCCTCGCGAGGAACCCCGAAGACAGTTGCCGCTCCCGACCCGAGCTGCTCGAATACGGCAGAATCCCCCTGGCGGATAATGACATACCCGAGAGCCAGAGGAGCGATAATCCCTGCCAGCTTGTTGCATACACCCATAATGCTCATGCGGCTTGCAGCCGACTCGACAGGACCTATTACCGTCACGAACGGATTCCCGGCAGTCTGAAGTACGGCAAGTCCTATCCCGAGAAGGAAAAGGCCCGACAGGAACAGGGCATATGCCCTTGTCATCGCAGCCGGGACAAAGAGAAGGGCCCCGGCGGCCATGATGAACATGCCATAGCTTATGCCTTTCTTATAGCCCACAGCATCGAGAAGCTTTGAAGAAGGGATTGCCATGACAAAATATGCTATATAGAATACAAATCCGACAAGATACGACTGGGACAGGGTAAGCTCGCACGTTACCTTGAAATACGGGATGAGGACAGAATTAACCCATGAAATCATCCCGAAGAAGAAAAAGAGGGTCCCCATTATCGCCATTGAGGACAGGTATTGTTTCCTTTCAGTATTACCCATTTTTGTGGCCAGTTGAAAAATCTGTTTCCGTTATCGAACACGGAATTTTGAGAACAAAAGTAAGGAAATATTTATAACAAACAAGGTTTTTTCTGAAAAAGTTTTTGGAAGAATATTTAAGTAATATGAATATTCCTTTGAATACAAATAAATTAATCGAATATTTCGTAACAGGATTTGGAAATCCGAATATTATCCGATATATTTGTGCTCGAACACGGGAATAAAGCACAAAAAATCATGAACGGACTAATTTCAGAGTTTGATGCAGGAAAACTGCATGTAAAGGTTTTTGAAACCCGTGCCCAGATGGGGAAGGCTGCAAGCGAATGGTATCTGGCAAAAGTGAGGGAGAAAATCAGTGAAAAAGGATACGTCAGAGCCGTATTTGCGGCGGCGCATTCCCAGGAGGATTTCTTTCAGGGACTCATAGAGGACAGTTCGGCTGATTTCTCATGCATCGATGCATTCCATATGGATGAATACATCGGACTGCCGCAGGAAGCGCCGCAGCTGTTCAGCAATTTCCTGACAAGGACAATCTTCAGCAGGAAGCCATTCAGAAGCATTAATCTGATGCGGCCTGAAGCGGGCGACAGCCAGAGATATGCCGCACTGCTCAAGGCTGCACCTCTTGACATTGTCTCCCTCGGCATAGGGGAGAACGGCCATATCGCATTCAACGACCCGCATGAGGCGCACTTCGACGACCCCGAGACAGTAAAGGTCACGACCCTTGACGGGAAATGCAGGCAGCAGCAGGTCAATGACGGGGAATTCGCTTCGATCGACCTTGTGCCGGAGCATGCACTTACAATGACAATCCCGGCCCTGATGTCATGCAGGACAGTGGTGGGGATTGTGCCCGACAGCAGAAAGGCCGAGGCTGTAAAGCTGGCGCTGACCGGACCGGTCAGTGAAAGTTGCCCGGCATCCATTCTGCGTACGCATGACGATGCCGTACTATTTCTTGACAAGGACGCAGCAGGACTGTTATGAACAGCAGCAAGCACAGAATAAAGGATATAGCCCAGATGGCAGGGGTCTCCGTCGGCACGGTCGACAGGGTCCTCCACAACCGCGGGGATGTCTCGGAGGCAAGCAGAAAGAAGGTCGAGGCCGTACTGGAACGCATACAGTATCATCCCAACCTGCTCGTTGCCTCCATAGGCGTAAAACGCAAGATAACAATAGGAATAATTCTCCCGGAGCATAATCCGGGAGAATATTGGGACCAGGTCGAGAAAGGCATACGGAAAGCCTTCTACGACTATTCCAACATACCCGTCGAACGCAAGATATTCTACTATGACCAGTTCGACCTTTTCTCGTGCCGCGAGGCCTACAGGGAAATCCTTGACTACAAGTGCGATGCTGTAATAATAGGACCGACATTCCGGGACGAGACGGTAAAGCTGTCGCAGAAACTCGACAGCATGTCCGTCCCGTATATTTTTGTGGATACCCTGATACCTTCCTGCAACCAGCTGGCATTCTTCGGGCCGGACTCGAGGATGCTCGGCTATATCGAGGCCAAGCTGCTTGCCAGCGTGATAGGAGAGGACAAGGACATTGCAATCCTGCATGCCGTCAGGTCCGGGAACGAAGGCTCGCTCCAGACAATGATGAGAAAGGAAGGGTTCTTCGAATATTTCGACCAGGCATCATGCAGCAACCGCTTCCTGTATGCCAACTACTACACGAACGACCTGGAGATGAGCTGGCAGGAATTCGACAAGCTGTTCGAACGCGAGACCAACATCGGAGGTGCAGTACTCTTCAATTCCCGGTCATACGTCCTGGCAAGCTATCTTGAAGACAGAGGGGTACAGGGACTGAAGATTGTCGGATGCGGGGTCACGGACAGGAACATAGAATATCTCCGGAAAGGCATCATTTCATTCCTGCTTTCCGAGAGACCTGAGCAGCAGGGATTCATGAGCGTGCAATATATACTCGAGCACATCCTCTACGGTCAGCAGTCCGGGAAGATAAAGTACACCCCGGTCGACATCCTCATCCGCGAGAACCTGGAGTATTTCCTTTAGAAAGCCGATTTAACGGGCCGGCAAGGCAGCATCAGACAGCAGATCATGCCATCGAGCCGCTGACGATATCGAGGAGCTCGTCCGTTATCGACTGCTGACGCTGCTTGTTGTACTGGAGGGAAAGCTCCTGCAGAAGCTGGTTGCCGTTGTCAGTCGCTTCCTGCATCGACATCATCCTTGCGGCATGCTCGGCGGCATTTGCATCGACAAGCATCGTGAATATCTTAAGGATCAGTACCTTCGGAAGAAGTACCCGCAGCACTGATTCAGGGTCGGGCTCGATTATATAGTCATTCAGATATTTTTCCCCTTCCTCGGACATGCCTTCAGGCAGTATGGACCGGCTGAACGGCAGGAATGTCTCCCTTACAGGCACCTGGACAGCGGTCGACTTGAAGTGCGTATACACGAGTTCCACCCTGTCTGTCTCCCTGTCAAGATAGCGTCCTGTAAGATTTTCAGCAAATGCAGCTATCTCATTGTAGTCATGCCTGTCTCCCAGCCTGTTATAGTCTCCGGTCGGCGGGAATCCGGCTTTAGCGACAGCCTCAGCCATCTTCCGTCCTACCGCATATACGGTAATGTCCTCCCGGGACAGGCCGGCTTCAAGCCAGCTGTCCACCGTCGCGGTAAAGTTCCTTATTGCATTTGAATTGAACGCCCCGCACAGGGAACTGTTGGAGGCGACAGCGACTATGGACACCTTCCTGACAGGCCTTGGCGTCATGTACTCCTCACACATGCGCACAGAGGTATCGGACATGAGCCTGAAGAGTATCTCATGCATCTGCCGCTCATACGGCAGCATGTTTCCGATGAGACCCTGCACCTTGTGGAGCTTCGAGGACGCAACCATCTTCATGGCCGACGTTATCTTCAAGGTCCCGTTGACAGAGTTTATCCTGCCCTTTATTTCTTTCAGCGATGCCATATCATGTCTCCTTATGCTCCTGCAGGAGTCCTGGCAGGATTCCGGTACTGGTCCGCAACAGCCTTGGCAGTCTCCTCGATAATCCTGGTAATGTTGTCATCAATCAAGCCTGCAGCAAGAGACTCAAGCACCTCTTTCTCATACGAGCCATGGAGCCTGTCGAGGAATCTGGACTCGAACTCCCTTACCTTGTCGAGCGGGACATCCTTCATCAGCGCATGCGTTCCGCAATAAAGGATTGCAACCTGCTCCCCGACCGGCATCGGGGAATATTGAGGCTGGACGAGAAGCTCGTTATTCTTCCTTCCCTTGTCAAGGGACATTGCCGTGACAGGATCCATGTCGCTGCTGAACTTGGAGAACGACTCGAGCTCCCTGTACTGCGCCTGGTCTATCTTCAGAGTACCGGCGACTTTCTTCATGCTCTTTATCTGGGCGCTTCCTCCGACACGGGACACCGATATTCCGACGTTGATTGCAGGCCTGAATCCTCTGTTGAAAAGGTCGGATTCGAGGAAAATCTGTCCGTCAGTGATGGATATCACATTGGTCGGTATATATGCCGAGACATCCCCCGCCTGGGTCTCGATAATAGGAAGGGCTGTCAGGGAGCCGCCACACCTTACCTTGCCTCTGAGGCTCTCCGGCAGGTCATTCATCTGCTCGGCCACATCCTGCTGGTCAATGATTTTCGCAGCCCTTTCGAGAAGACGCGAATGCAGGTAGAATATGTCTCCGGGATAAGCCTCGCGGCCTGAAGGTCTCCGGAGAATCAATGACACCTCACGGTATGCCACGGCCTGTTTCGACAGGTCGTCATACACCACGAGTGCATGCCGCCCGGTATCCCTGAAATACTCTCCGATGGCCGCACCTGCAAAAGGTGCATAATATTGCAGTGCAGCAGGGTCGGCAGCAGTTGCCGCAACGACTATCGTATAGTCCATGGCCCCTTTCTGCCTCAGAGTGTTCACAATATTCGCCACTGTCGAGGCTTTCTGCCCTACTGCGACATATATGCAGTATACAGGGTCTCCGGCAAGATAGCCGGCACGCTGATTTATAATCGTATCTATTGCAATGGCGGTCTTTCCCGTCTGCCTGTCGCCTATTATGAGCTCCCTCTGGCCCCGACCGATAGGAATCATCGCATCGATGGCCTTAAGCCCGGTCTGGAGAGGCTGTGTCACCGGCTGACGGAAGATTACCCCGGGAGCCTTACGGTCCAGAGGCATCTCCACAAGATCCCCTTCAACCGGTCCGCGCCCGTCAAGAGGGACCCCGAGAGGGTCAACGACTCTTCCAAGCATACTCTCCCCTACCTGGATGGAAGCTATATGCCTTGTCCTTCTGACCGTCATCCCCTCCTTGATCTGATCCGTAGGGCCTAACAGGACTGCACCGACATTGTCTTCCTCAAGATTCATCACGACAGCCATTACCCCGTTCTCGAATTCGAGAAGCTCGCCGGCCTCGGCATTGACAAGCCCGAAAATCCTGACGACACCGTCGCTGACCTGCAGGACCTCGCCGACTTCCTCAAACTTAAGTTCTGTCCTGATGTCTTTGAGCTGCCTGAGCAGCACATCAGATATTTCGCTTGGTTTTATATTTTGAGCCATATGCAATTACACTATTCGTCTGTTCTTTTCTATAAACTGGGTGCGGACGGTCTTCAGCTGGGAAGCCACGCTTGCATCAAGCCTGCGGCCTTCCATATCGAAGATAAATCCTCCGATTATCGACGGGTCCACCCTGGTCTCGAGCTCGAGAGTCCCGCCGGTCTCGTCATGCACGATATCCGTAAGCTTCCTCTTCAATGCGTCAGACGGTACAGCCATTACAAGACGTCCGAAACTTATATTGTTGGCCTTCCTGTAAAGGTCCATGAAGATGAGCAGCATCAGATGGAGGTACTTTGTCCTGTGGTTCCTCATCACAAGCTGCACAAACCGCACGAGTTCCGGAGCCGCATTTTCCTTTCCGCCCAGCGCTGTCACAAGCACCTTGACCTTGAAGCTGTCCGAAGTCGCCTTCGGAAGCGATATCATCAGTCTCATGTCCTCGAGTGTGGCAAAACACTTCTCCAGAAGCTTTGCCTGGGCATAGACCTTATCCCCTCCGCCGGTCTCCGTGACGAATTTCAGCAGAGCCTGTGCATACCTTTCCGATATTATTCCAGTATTCATGGCTGTCAGTTCTTATCCTTTGAAGGAGCGGTCACCTCATCGAGCATCCTGTAGACAAGATCCATCTGCGCCTTGTCGGACTCCAGGTTCTGCCTTACCACCTTCTCGGCGACCCTTACGGAAAGCATTGCCACCTGGCTGCGTATCTCCCGCAGGGCGCTTTCCTTCTCGGCTTCAAGCCTGACCTTTGCCTCGTCCAGGATTTTCTTTGCCTCATCCTGGGCCTGTTCCTGTGCCTTACGCACGATATTGTCCCGCGCCTGCGCGGCCTCCTTGAGTATCCGGTTCTGCTCCTCGCGCGCCTGCGCCATTATCCGCGCCTGCTCTTCAAGAATACGCCCCATCTTGGCATCAGCCTCCTTTGCAAGGCGCAAGGAATTGTCTATATACTCCTTACGCTTGTCCATCATCCTGGTAATGACCGGAAAGCCGAACTTTGCAAGAATCACGAAGACTATTGCAAAGATGAGGACCATCCAGAACAGCAGGCCGCTATCCGGCAACAGCAGAGACATAGGCTATTTCATAAGGAGTACAAGCATACATACGATTACCGCAAACAGGGCGACACCCTCTATAAGAGCGGCGATGATAAGCATACTTGTACGTATGTTCCCTGCCATCTCCGGCTGGCGGGCGATTCCCTCCATGGCCGACGAACCGATCTTGCCAATGCCTATACCTGCTCCGATTGCAGCAATACCTGCACCTATGGCAGCTCCCAATTTTCCGATTGACGCTCCTGCAAGAGCCTGTAGCAAAACTGTAGAAAGTAACATGATTATCCTGTTTTAAATGTTCTATTATTGTTTTTCCGTTATATCGCTTTTCTCCGGACGCTCCCTTGACAGGCCGATGAACACGGCCGAAAGCATCGTGAAGACATATGCCTGGATGAATGCCACGAGCAGTTCAAGACAGTCCATGAATATGCCGAAGACAACCGAGACGACAGTCATCGAGCCTCCTATAAGCGCCCCCATCTTCGCGGTAATGAATATCATCGCCACGACGCAGAGTATGAGGCAGTGCCCTGCCATGATGTTGGCAAAAAGTCGCAGCATCAGGGCAAACGGCTTCGTGAAGACTCCGAACACCTCGATGACTATCAGTATCGGCTTAAGCCACAGCGGCACCTCCGGGCAGAAGATGTCTTTCCAGTAATACCTGTTGGTCGTGAGGTTCACACACAGGAACGTACAGAACGCCAGCACGAAAGTCACGGTAATATTCCCCGTTATGTTTGTACCGCCGGGAAAGAACGGGATGATGCCCATCAGATTGTTGATGAGGATGAAAAAGAAGACGGTCAGCAGGTATGGGGCAAATTTCGCATACCCCGGACCGATTGCACTCTTGATGACATCGTCATTTATCATCGCTATTACCGGCTCCAGCAGTGCGGCGACACCTTTCGGAGACTCCTCAAGGGCATCATGCTTCCGGTACCATCTTGCACAGCAAAGGATGAGCGCCACGAGAAGTGCGCTGTTGATCATCAGAGACAGCACATTCCTGGTAATGGATATGTCCAGCGGCCTTACCTCATTGCCGGCGGCATCAAGTTCGACCACCTTGCCGTCATACCTGTCCGATGAAGATATGTACAGGCCCTCATACACGGCCCCGTCTTCAAGCCTGGAGGACAAGAAACAGTGCCATCCGGTGCTGCTGTGCACTATGACCGGGAGGGGGATGGAGATTTCCCTTTTGCCGATATCCGTTATGTGCCATTCATAGGAATCCCCGATATGCCCGAATATGATTTCCTGCACATCGATGTCTTCTTCTGCAGCATACGCCCTGCCCATTCCCGCAAGCGAGAGGACAATGGCCGCAACAGCCATGAATATGTTTCTGGACAGCAGATTCATTTCAGCTCCTTTCAGATTTCGGCACATACAGACACCCTGTTGTCACTTATCTCCACGAACCCCGACCGGATATGCAGCACGGACTTCTTTTCCCCCGACACGTATTCTATGTCCCCTTCCGACAGGGCCGATATCATCGGCGCATGCCCGGAAAGGACGGTAAACCGTCCACCCAGCCCCGGGAGTGACACCTTCGAGACCATCAGTCCGAGCAGCGACGTGTCGGGCGATGTTATGTTGAGATATATGTCTGACCTGGCCATTCACTATTATCTTTTGACAGCGGCAAGGATAGCCTCGCCCTTCTTGACAGCATCCTCTATTGTCCCGACGTTAAGGAAGGCCTGCTCAGGCAGATAGTCCACCTCGCCGTCGAGTATCCTGTTGAATCCCTTTATCGTATCCTCGATCGACACCATGACGCCCGGTACTCCCGTAAACTGCTCGGCCACTGCGAACGGCTGGGACAGGAACCGCTGTACGCGGCGGGCCCTGTTGACAGTCAGCTTGTCCTCGTCCGACAGCTCCTCCATGCCGAGAATCGAGATGATATCCTGCAGCTCCTTGTTTTTCTGGAGTATCTGTATCACTCTCTGTGCAGTCTCATAATGCTCCTGACCGACGATATTCGGGTCAAGAATCCTGGAGGTCGACTCAAGCGGGTCGACAGCCGGATAGATACCGAGCTCCGCAATCTTCCTGCTGAGCACGGTCGTGGCATCAAGATGCGAGAATGTGGTGGCAGGGGCCGGGTCCGTAAGGTCATCGGCCGGCACATATACCGCCTGGACAGAAGTGATGGAGCCGTCTTTCGTGGAAGTGATACGCTCCTGCATCTGCCCCATTTCAGTGGCAAGCGTAGGCTGATATCCGACCGCCGACGGCATTCGCCCGAGCAGCGCCGACACCTCCGAACCTGCCTGTGTGAAACGGAATATGTTGTCTATGAAGAACAGTATGTCCTTAGGCCCGTCAGCCGTCTTGCTGTCTCGGAAGGACTCGGCAAGCGTAAGACCGGAAAGAGCGACGGAAGACCTTGCTCCCGGCGGCTCGTTCATCTGCCCGAACACCATCGCCACCTGGGATTTCGGCAGTTCGTCCTTGTCGACCTTCGAGAGATCCCAATGTCCCTCCTCCATGCTTTTGAGGAACTCTTCTCCGTATTTGATGACTCCGGACTCTATCATTTCCCTCAGGAGGTCATTCCCCTCCCTGGTGCGTTCCCCGACTCCGGCAAATACAGAGAATCCGTTATGCTTCTTGGCTATGTTGTTGATAAGCTCCTTGATAAGGACCGTCTTGCCGACACCGGCACCGCCGAACAATCCGATCTTTCCTCCCTTAAGGTACGGCTCCAGCAGGTCTATGACCTTGATACCGGTAAAAAGGACTTCCTGTGAAGTCTTCAGGTCCTCGAACTTCGGGGGCTCCCGGTGGATAGGGAATGCACCTTTCCGGTCAAGCTCCCCCATACCGTCTATGCAGTCTCCGACGACGTTCATCACACGCCCCCTTATCTGCGGACCGACAGGCATGGTTATAGGTGCTCCCGTATTGAGCACCTCCATTCCGCGCTGCAGACCGTCGGTACTGTCCATTGCGACAGTCCTTACGGTATCTTCGCCTATATGCTGCTGGACTTCCACGATAAGCTGCCGCCCGTCCTTCCTGTTGATGACAAGGGCATCGTGTATACGCGGAAGCTGTCTCGAAACCTCTTCTCCGGACAGGTCGAAATAGACATCGATGACCGGCCCTATAATCTGTGAAATCCTTCCTGACAAATTTGGCATCTTGCTTTGAATTTAGACCGCCGGGCAGGCTGAAAAAATCATACCAACACATCTTCCCGGAGGAGAAAAATACCGTAAAAAATACATTTTGAATACCTTTAGGGGCATTCAAGGCAAATTTACGACATTTTCTGACAAATCAGCAGGATATTTCCGGGAAATGGGAGACAGCTGTGTCAGGATATATGAGTCCGCCGCCTTCCTGCTATGAGATACGGAGGGAAAATATGAATTCAAGCCCGCCTTCCTTCCTGTTCACGGCCCTGATGTCACCGCCATGGAACGCCACGGCATTACGGACAATCGACAGCCCGAGACCGGACCCGCCGGCATCCCTTGTCCTGCCCTCCGACACCCTGTAGAACCGCTCGAATATCTTTGCGAGATGCTCCTCACTGACACCTTTGCCGGTATCATAATAAGTGAAATGATAGTGGCCGTCATTCTTGGCATAGCATTCCACATGAATGCGTATGTCAGGACCGGCGTATTTGAGGCTGTTCTCCACAAGATTCCTGAATATGGAATATATGAGGGTCATATTCCCCTGGACGACAAGGTGGTCATCAAGCAGATTCTCCACTGTTACATTCCTGCTTTCAATGACATCCCTGAACTCCTCGAAAATCTCATCCGTCACGGCCTTCAGGTCCACCGTCTCTTTCTGAAGCTGCTCAGGAGCTGCCTCGATCTTGGTAATGAGGGCTATGTCGCGGATAAGGTCCGAAAGGCGCAGGGTCTGCGCATATGCCCTGTCGATGAATACCTGCTTGCGCTCCTGCGGCACATCTGGACATGTGATAATAGTCTCGAGATACCCCCTGATACTGCTTACAGGAGTACGCAGCTCATGCGCGATATTATTGGTCATCTGCTGCTTCATGTCCCGGTTCTTCTCCGCCTCGGTAACATCATTTATTGTGATTTCGAAGCCGTTGTCAGGATATATGAGCATCTGTATGTCATAATTCCTGGCGCCTTTCGAGAGCTTGAACCTGAATACCGGGGGGAAGTCCGTCTTGACCGGCGTACTGTGGTCAAGGAATTCACACAGGGGAGCGAACATACTGCTCTTCCATATGTCCCCTATGTCCGGGGTCGGCTTGTCGAGGAGAGTGTTCACGAACTGTATGAACTTGTAGTTGGCATACTGCTTCTCCCTGTCCGGAGTAAAGATGGCGATGCCGCCGTCATAATAATGTATATGCAGCAGGAGACGCTCCTTCTCAAGGGCAATCATATTGTTGCTCTGCTCAAGCCGCCTGTAGCTTTCAAGCATCTTGTCGCCTATCGCCCCGAGCTCGGAGTCCGGGAACGTGATGGAATCATAGTCCACTGCACCTTTTTCCGCCGCCTCCGCAAAGCTGTGCAGCCGGGATATGCCCTCCCCGAAATGGTCCGCAAGAAATATCAGCGAGAAAAGGGCGACCACAAAGAGAGAGAACACAAGGACGAGGAAAAGGGTGTCAGGCTGGAAGAATCTCTTCACATCCATCTCATACGGCAAGGCAACCCTTACGATAAAGCCGCCATAGGACTTGGAGAAATAGAAATACGGTATGCCGGTAGTGTCCGACACCCTTATCGCAAACCCCTCAGATGTGACAAGCGACTGCTGGACTTCGGGACGCATTATATGGTTGTCCAGGGTGTCTATGTCGGCCCTGGAATCGAAAAGCACCTTTCCGTCCTTGTCCATGACCGTAATCCTCAGGTCGGACGGCAAGAGGGACATAACCTCGTAATAGTCATCAGTCTGGGCGATTATATCCGAATACACGGACAGCCTGGACTGGAGTATCTCTTCCTTGTAGCGCCTTTCACTGCTGAGCTGGAACAGCACAATCAGCACAGTAAACACCGTGAACACCCCAGCGAAGTACAGCAGGAGCTGCTTCTTGTATGTCCAATTCTTTCGCATCCCTTATTGTTGATAAAAATATCAGATGTCTTCCGTAACACTGAAACAGTAGCCGTACCCTGACCTGTTGGTAAGATAGTTCTTATATTGCCCGAGCTTGTTCCTTATCCTTGCGATATGCACGTCGACAGTCCGGTCCAGGACATAAGGGGCATCCTTCCAGAGCTCCCCTATTATCTCTTCCCTGGAATACACCCTGCCGGCATGCGCCGCCAGAAGGCTCAGTATCTCGAACTCCTTCTTGGAAAGGACTATGGCGATATCGTCAGCATACACCATTTTCCTCATGACATCTATCCTGAGATGCCCGGCCACAATCGGCTCGGTCTCCTTTTCCTTCCCCGCATGCATCCTGCTCCTCTTTATCACTGCCTTGACACGGGCAAGCACCTCGTGTATGGAGAACGGCTTGCCGATATAGTCGTCCCCGCCTGCGGAAAACCCGGTAAGCAGGTCATTCTCCCCGCTCCTTGCGGTCAGGAAGATTATCGGCACATTGCTTTTCTTCTCCTTCCGGAGCAGCTCGGCCATCTTGAATCCGGACATCCCCTCCATCATCACGTCCAGAAGAATCAGGGAATGCGACGGGGAAAATACCGACAACGCCTCTTCCGCCGATTCTGCACAGTCAACCTCATACCCAGCGTTTTCCAGATTGAACTGGAGAATCTCCCTGATATCGGCCTCGTCATCGACCACCAGAATCTTGTCTTTCATAAAACGGGAATTTTTGATGGCAAAGGTATGTATTTTTAAGGCTCTGATTATGATTGCCGTAAAAATATTTGATTACAGGACTGTTAAAAAAACGTTACCGGATACTGTAATAATAATTTAACACCTTCTTCACAGATATTATCATTATGTTGCCTACCTTTGCCGCCGAAAACATATAGAATCTATCCTATGGACTTCATTTATCTGGGATTCGTCATTTTTCTTTTCGTACTTGCCATCTCGGACCTGTGGGTGGGAGTAAGCAATGACGCAGTCAATTTCCTGAATTCAGCGATCGGATCTAAAGTGGCCGGATTCAAGACAATCATCACAATTGCCGCAATAGGAGTATTTTTCGGGGCCATCATGAGCAACGGCATGATGGACATAGCCAGACACGGCATCTTCAGGCCGGAACAATTCAGCTTTCAGTCGATCATGTACATATGCCTGGCCGTAATGGTAACCGACATCATCCTGCTGGATGTGTTCAATTCCCTCGGGATGCCGACATCCACGACTGTATCGATGGTATTCGAGCTCCTGGGAGCGACGTTCGCATTCTCCATGCTCGAGATTGCAGGAGGGGAAAGCGGACTGGGATTTGCAGACTACATGAATACCGAGAAGGCGCTTTCGGTCATCATGGCCATATTCGTCTCTGTCGCTCTGGCATTCTTCTTCGGTATGCTGATACAATATATATCCCGACTTATCTTCACATTCAACTACAGGCACGACCTG
The DNA here is from genome assembly GCA_944323805.1 of uncultured Bacteroidales bacterium. Lineage (GTDB taxonomy): Bacteria > Bacteroidota > Bacteroidia > Bacteroidales > UBA932 > Cryptobacteroides. The sequence continues at coordinate 27,964 of CALUTW010000014.1, forward strand.
AAATGGAAGATAGGGATATTCGGAGGGATTGCGGCTACGGCCATCATATATTTCCTCCTTATCAAAGGCGCGAAGGACCTCTCCTTCATGACAGCCGACGTGAAGGCATGGATTGCCTCCCATACATGGGAGCTCCTCGGCATCTGCCTGGTGTTCTTCACTCTGCTTATGCAGATCCTGCATTTCTGCAAGGTCAATGTATTCAAGGTGGTCGTCCTGATAGGCACATTCGCTCTCGCGACGGCATTTGCAGGCAACGACCTTGTCAACTTCATCGGTGTACCGCTCACAGGATACGATGCTTATCTCGACTACATGGCTTCGGGAAGCACGGACCCTGATGCCCATATGATGGGTATCCTCAATGAGCCGGCCAAGACCCCTCTGATCTTCCTGTTCCTTGCGGGAATAGTGATGGTCATCGCCCTTGCGACATCAAAGAAGGCTCACAACGTCACCAAGACGGAAATCAGCCTTGCAAAGCAGGATGAGGGAGACGAGATGTTCGGGTCGTCAAAGGTTGCAAGAAGCATTGTAAGGTGGTCCAGCTCCGTCGCCAACGGGCTTAAGGCCGTCACTCCGCTTAAGGTCAGGGCATGGGCCGGCAGGAGATTCAACACCGAGGATATCGTGATTGAAGACGGTGCATCGTATGACCTGGTCAGGGCGTCTGTCAACCTTGTGGTAGCCTCATTGCTGATAGCATTCGGCACATCCCTCAAGCTTCCGCTCTCGACCACATACGTGACATTCATGGTTGCAATGGGTACCTCCCTCGCAGACAGGGCCTGGAGCAGGGAAAGCGCAGTGTTCAGGGTAACCGGTGTGCTGTCCGTCATCGGAGGATGGTTCGTGACTGCCGGAGTCGCATTTACCAGCGCATTCATCATCGCGATACTCATGCATTTCGGGGGTAATGTCGTGGCTGTCATCATCGTGATTGCAGGTCTTGCCGCACTGATTCACAACAACATCCGCTTCAAGCAGAAGAACGAGGACCTCAACGGGGACAGGGATTTCCACGAGATACTCGCATGCAAGGACACGGCAAAGGCATGGGAGCTGCTCAGCGGCTATGTGGGCCGGAATGAGGCATCCTTCCTTAACGGGATTGCCGAACAGTACAGGAAAATCACGGACGGGCTTATCGACGAGAATGTCAAGGTCCTGAGGAAATCCTCGGAAGAGCTCAAGCGCGAGAAGACAAAACTGAAGAACCTGCGGCGCAAGGAGACTTTGGGCCTCCGTCAGATAGACACGGAAGAAGGGCTCAGGAAGAGCGCATGGTTCCATCAGGTATTCAACAACATGGACCAGCTGTACTATTCAATACGGAGAATCTGCGAGCCGGCATATGAGCATGTCGACAACAACTTCTCCCCTCTCCCTAAGCAATATGCCTCCGAATTTACCGCAAGCCGCGACAAGGTCATCGGCATCATAAAGGGGATATCAGACATATGCGTCAACGGGAACTATGAGAACCTCAGACAATACGATAACGAGATCACTTCCCTGCAGACAGAGTTCTCGGATATGAGAAAGTCCCTGATGGAAGATATCCAGAAGAAGAATATCAACCTGACGGTTGCCTATCTTTACCTGAATCTTCTCCAGGAGTCCGAGCAGATGACAATCGAACTGCAGCAGATGTCCCGCGCATCAAGGAAATTCCAGCAGGGCTGATATAATGTCCTTCTGACACCGAAGAGAAACGACGCAAAAGGAGTAATTTCAAGCGCAACGCAGAAAGCACCCTTTTGCGTCGTTCTTTTTCAGTCTGTCGGATGAAAGATACCCAACATCTCCAGAGCCTTTTCATGCTTGGCGCTGATATGTACAAGGCGCTCCATCTTAGGCGTATCATTGTTTTCCTTTGCCTTTATGAATGAGCGCCGTCCCCTGGCAAGATTATGCTTCAGGTCATTGATCTTGACATTGATGGCCGAAGCGTTGCCTGAACCGGCAATAGAGCGCACATATCCGGAATAGTCCGCAGTCTTGTCGCGGGTCAGAAGCCGGACAATGTCAAGCACCTCCTCCTCTACTCCCCTTGCCTTGAGATCGTCTATGGTCATAGAGGAATCCTCGACGACGTCATGCAGAAATCCGGCCTTGATCTCAATGTCATCATTTCCCATAAGGCCTACAGCCAGCGGATGCAGTATGGCCGGCTTCCCGTCGATATCCTTCTGTCCTTCATGCGCCTCCAGTGCGATACGCAAAGTCTCTTCTACAGTCATGGCTATCAGTCTGAATTAATATGATACATGGTATAAATATAAGGATAATAATCAGATAAAAAAAGACGGACTCCTGTCTTCCGCACAGGGAGCCCGTCTTGATGACCAAAGGCAAAGGTCAAAATGCCAAGACCATACGCGCTTTAAGACTTGTATCCTTTTTCTGCCAATGCGAATGGATATACCCCAAATCGTTGAATCCGACATATCTTGCTGCGCCAGTTCCAGCTACAGATGAAGTCCACCATGCACCACCTGGTTCATACAAATCCTTATTGTCATATGAAACTTTTGACATAGTTTCATTCAATGCCGACATGACCTCGCCTTGATTACCCCAGGTAACCTGCTGAAGCAGTTCCGGCATGAAATCCTCATCAAGCACAAGGTCTGCGCCGCAGAGGTTTCTCAGTATATCGAACCATTCCCCGTTGGCAGGCAAGTACCAGCCGGTATTGACTGGAGCGCTCTCAAGTGGTCCGCCGGTGGTTTCTGCAAAATCCAGAGCCGCCTGAAAAACCGGATATATACCGGCTGCCATATCATCAGCACGTCTTGTCCGTATAAGTGTGTTATAATAATATCCGCGAATATCATCATCAGCCATATTGAATGTCGCTTCAAGCGTAACTGCATCAATATTTTTGAATCCTATATTGGACTCATCTCTTGAAGATGCTGACGAGCTGCACCACAGAACAGTATTCTTGAGCCGCTCTTCCTGTGCCGCAGGAACCAGAGGCTCTTTTGTAGACAATACAATACCGTGTACCTCTCCAAGCAGGTCTTTAAGGGCAGGGTCGAACCGTTCCGGGTCAATCTGGTATACAACGCCGATGACAGACGCTGCCTCGACCTCATCTTCTGGCGCATCCTTCGGCAGGAGACTGCCGTCTGCAAGATAGAAGTCCCCAGGCTGAAGGAGATGCTCCGTAATGTCCAGTCCTCCGTCTACCTTGGCAACAGAACAAGTCCCGGCGCCGGCACCGGAGACAGTCCCGGTCCAGCTTTCATTTTCTCCGCTTGCAACGTATGCGACCGATGCTGACCATTCTCCTTCCGGCATCACTGCATATACGAACCTGCCGTCCCCGTCATAACAAGGCAGCTGCGCCCCGGAAAATTCAGCGTCCGACCACTCATTCATCACATAGTCCGGCACAGCGACATCAGTATTGGTAAACCTGTACAATTCCTTCGGAAGCTCCACAGCGGCGATGGCTACTGCCGGCTCCATTGTAAAAGCTGCAGAATTCCCGGTAAGGGATGCGGCATAGCCGGTCATAAGGCATGCAGAGCGGAATGAATCTTCCTCACTCTGGTCCGCAGGTGTGCTCCAGCCTGATATCAGCTCCGAAAAGAATGCATGGGCTTTGTCGGCAGGAGCATCTTCAGACAATGAAGCAGCCCATGTGTTATCCGCGGAATACGGATAATATGCATAGTATTCCGCCTCTGCATAGAAATTCCCGTCAAATTCAGACACGCAGCTCCACATGTCCCTTTCGGCGGAATACTCGTAGCAAAGGTTTTCCGCGACAGTCTCCCCGTCAAGTACGGCATAAAGACCGATACGGTCCCCAGTAGTGAATCCGAATCCATATGTTTCCTGGGACTCGGCAAACCGGAATCCGGCACTTTCCGCACTTACACGGATAGAACTCAACACTGTATATCCCGGCTCTCCCGGACCGGCAGGGGTTGGTGCCGGTTCCTTTTCACATGCGGAAGCCAGCAGCAGAAGCCCTGCTGCCGACATTCCGGCCAAAATAATCGATTTCAATCTCATCTATTATAAATTTAATTTTATTCCTGAGGAGTAACGGTTACCTCGCCATTTGTCACAGTGAAGAATTCATATGTGAGGTCCGAAATTCCGCCTGTCTCGACATCAGTCGAGAATGCATAGACAAAATAACTGCCATCGCCATATATATAAGCATCCATTTCTCCTCTTGAACATATCATATTAATAGACTCCTCCAGTGTGTAATTGTGTGGATAACCCATATATGAATTCAAGGATGCATTCCATGATTTCTCCACATATTGTTCAACACTGCCTTCTGTATCCAAGACAACATCAAATATCGCTTCTGCATAAATAAATGCATTCTCATCTGAAGATGTTACAGTGATGATCGGATTATTGTATTCAAATGTAAAGGTTATACCTAATTGAGGTGCCTGTGTTGTTGTAAACTCCGAAGTCGCGACATCGGTAAGTCTGACGACATCGGTAGTTGTCCCGATGGCAAAAGCTACATATTGCGTCTCCGGCTCCAGATATTCAGTCAAATCGATAGTAGCCTTACCTCTGTACAGGACATCGCCCGCCTCGAGATAATCCTGAAGATGCTCGTACCCTTCATTATCGGCCTCCGCAGCAAGGACTGTCATAGCATTCTGGTACAACTGGTCAGCAGTGCCCGAAAGCTGCTCATACTCATCTTTTTGCCAGCACATAACAAGATAATCCATCTCTGTATCGGCAGGAGTGACTGTGACCTTGGCTGAATTATGGGTAATATCTGTCACGCTGAATGTGAACGGATCTCCGGCAGGAGCACCTTGCTGAAGCACTGTGACGGTCTTCGGCTGCTCCTTGTCACCCCACGCATAAGTAACGGTAACCTTCGCCTCGCGCGAAGTCTGCCCGAGATTGGCAGCGACATTGAATGCAACAAGCCCGTTCGTCTCGTCTACGGTAACTTCTGTAACCCATGACGCGGCATCAGCATCTACAGCCGCAGTGACATGTCCGTCCTCGGCAGGATTTGACACATAGTATACTATTATTCTGTCTCCTCCCTTATAGTCAATAAGCAGGTCAGACTCCTTTTCACTGATGGTAAGCTCTGGAGACTGTCCGCCAGGAGTGTCCGGTCCGTCTGGGTTGTCTTCGGAACAGCTTACCAGAAATGCCGCTGCGGCAACAAGGGCGACAAGCCCTCTGCAGAAATAAGTAAAAGTTTTCATGGGGATAAAGATTAAGTTGTTGATAACTTTAAGAACTTCTGAAACCAAATATAGTTTTTTCATCCCCTATGACTACAGATTATATATATACAATATATATACAAAGTTGAAAAATTTTGTCATCAGCCAGTACAATATATTGAAAATCAATTGAATTTGCTCAAAAACTCCTGAATCGACATGTTATCCCCCGTAATTCCGAGCTTGCTGCGCAGCCGGCCCCTTGCAATATTGATGCTGTGAAGGCTCTGGCGCGTTATCTCGGAGATTTCCTTGCTCGTCATGTTCTTGTTCAGGAACACGCACAGGCGGCGTTCATTGATTGTAAGGTTGGGAAAGGCGGCAATGAGCCTGTTGTAGAAATCGGTATCCTGGTCCGGCACGAACTGCATGACCTCACGCCACTCATCCTCATCCTTTATCTTGCGGAACTGGCTGCATATGGAGGCAAGCTCCGAACGCATCTGCAAGTCCTTCGTCGCAGAGCCCAGCCGGTCAAGGCTGTCTGTCATCTCTTCTATCAGCCGGTCCGTATTGAATCTCTGCAGCTCCTTCAGCTTGGCGATTTCATTCTTTGCGGCAAGCTCCTGCGCCTTCTTCTCGTTGACCAGCGCCCTGTTTGCAAGCTCGACTTCCTGCATCCTTATGCCGTATGCCTTCCTCTTCAGAAGGAAGAAGACCGCAAATGCAATGAAGACCAGACAGGACACAGAAAGGACAAACACCATGGTCTGCCTGTGCTTCTGGACTGTCAGCTCCTCGTCCCTGGCCCTGTCGAGGATTTCATTCTGGGCAAGGAAAAGCTTTCTGACAGCATCACGCTCCCCGCTCTGCATATGATTGGCATAATACCTGTGCAGGGCATCATAGGCCTTCCCATATTCCCCCTCAGACGCATATATCTCCTGCAGCATCGCCAGGCACGACTGCTCCTCAGTGAAGAATTCCCCCTGCCCGTAGCATGTCAATGCCGTATCCAGATGAGCAACCGCCTCGGAAGACGGACGGTCCGTAAGGAAGCAGAGAACCCCCAGATAGTGATGGTACTGTCCCTCCTGGGAGATAGTCCCGAGAAGCGGCTCCGCCAGGGCAAGACACTCAATGGCCCGGCTCCAGTCTGCGGCATTGATATAGCTTGCCGAGAGATTGATGTACATCTGGCAGAGCATCGAAGTGTCCTTAAGGGACTTGCACAGGCTGATGCTTCTTGAGATAAGCTCATTGGTCCTTAGCGAGTCCCCTATGCTGTTGGTATATACAGCCATATTGGTCAGGGCATACACGTTCAGGAGGGTGTCCCGGATTTCCTCCGCGCCTTCGGCCATCTCCTTGAAATATTCGTTGGCCCTGTCATAGTCCCTTACGGCATACGACACCGCCCCCAATATGTTCTTGCATTCAAGATATGCGCGATAGTCGGACATCTCCTCATACATGCGGCTCACATCCACTATGTACCGGTAAGCCATGTCATATTCCCCTACACGGCAATATAGCTTGGCCAGGCGGAACCTGTTGTCGGCATACGGTTTCCTGTCCGGAGAACGGGAATAGAGGCTGTCGGCGGAAAGCCTCAGACGGATAGCCTCGGAGAAAATGAACCTGGATTCATAGCCCTCTGCCTCGGAGACGGCTTTTGCGGCATCAGAAGCGATGTCCGATGACAGGCTTTTGCCATCGGGGGGGGCTGCATGTGCCGGGACTGAACCCGGGAAGACGCACAATGCCAGATACAGCACCGGCAGCAGCATTGCCGTCAGACACTGATGCAATGCGGACCGGAACAGACAAAGGGTTGACTGGCTGTATACTTTCATGGCCCTTAAAATGAAAAAGAGGCCGGATTCATCGAATCTGACCTCTGTGTGGTGCGGATGGCGAGAGTCGAACTCGCACAGGCTTACGCCCACCACCCCCTCAAAGTGGCGTGTCTACCATTTCACCACATCCGCTTTTGGTTTGGGACTGCAAAGATACATCGAATTTGTATAATTGCAAATATTTTTTCTTTTTATTTTATCGCCGGCCTGAAGCTGGCCGGGACAACCGCTATTCAATCCTGTCCCAATAGACAGTCTGGGCGATGCCAAGAAGCGAGCCGCGTACTTTCAGGGTCTTGCCTTCATCGACAATATCGCACGTCACATTGGCCCTGATGCCGCGTGTCGGGTCATATATCTTTCCTCCGGACCATCTCTCTTTCCCCGCATCATACCTGAGTCCCTTGATTATCTCGATCCTGTTGCACGGGATATTGCGCAGGGACCTGTCGGGGTTCTTCTCATCCAGCCGGAGATTCCCGTTCCGGTCGAGACTGTCCCTTATCCAGAGGACCTGAGCCCCATAGGTGCCGTCGGAAGCCTTATATATCCTGACACGGCTCTCCTCCCTCTCATGTGAGACATGATATACGCCTACAATATCATCGGCCTCCGCGCCATCGCACGAATCCTGCAGGCAAACGGCCGACAGGACAGACAAAAGAGTGAATATTAATGTTTTCATTCCGGACATCGATTTGTGTGCATTGCAAATATAGGAATTTATGTCTATATTTGCGCCGTTTTCCTCGGGAAGGAGAACATGGTAACATTATTTAACTCAAAAACAGATTTACAATGGCTGTTAAAATTCGTTTACAGCGCCACGGAAAGAAGAATTTCGCATTCTTCCACATTGTAGTGGCAGACACTCGCGCACCTCGCGACGGACGTTACATCGAGCAGATCGGCTCATACAACCCGAACACCAACCCTGCAACAATCATCCTCAATGCAGAGCGCGCACTTGCATGGCTCAATGTCGGTGCAGAACCGTCTCTGGTTGTACGCCGCATCCTTTCCTATGAAGGAGTCCTCCTCAGGAAGCACCTCCAGGGCGGAGTAGCCAAGGGAGCCCTTACACAGGAGCAGGCAGACAAGAAGTTTGCAGACTGGAAAGCCCAGAGGGATGCCAAGATCAATGCCAAGAAGGAAGGTCTGGCCAAGGCTGCAGCAGATGTAGCAAAAGCAGCTGCCGAGGCAGAGGCCAAGGTAAACCAGGAGAGGGCAGACGCTCTTGCCAAGAAGAAGGCTGAAGCAGAGGAAGCCGCAAGAGCAGCAGCTGAGGCAGCTGCCGCAGAGAAGGCAGCCCAGGAAGCAGCAGCCGCTGCAGAGGCAGAGGCAGCAGAGGCTCCGGCCGAGAATCCTGAGGCATAATGTCTGACAGCAATCATAATCTGCGTCAGATTGCACAGGTATTGAAATCCAACGGTACCGATGGGGAGGTTGCAATAAGCTTCCGGGACATCGCACCTGAAGATATCAGCACAGAGGAACCGGTGTTCATCTATTTTGATGGACTGCCGGTTCCTTTCTTTATTGAATCTTTCACACGCAGGGGGACCGGCAAGGCCCTTGTCAGACTTACCGGCATCGGGAATCTTGCTGATGCGGAAGAGATTGCCGGCAAGGCGGTCTATATTCCGGATGACCCTGACACGGGGATAAACGGTTTCTCATCAATCATCGGATGGTCATTGTATGACAGCAACCACAATGAGGTGGGAATCATATCCGACTTCTTCGATATCCCCGGCAATCCGTGCATTGAGGCGGGGACGGTATCCGGAACAGTCCTCATACCGCTTCATGAGGACCTTGTCATCTCCATTGATGAAGAGAACAAGATCCTCACTATGACAATTCCCGAAGGTCTCGTATAGACCTCGGGCTATTTCTTCAGGCAATCCGCGTCACATCTTGACGTGAACCGATGCCGACAGGCCGTCGAGACAGAAGTAATCGAGATCTTCGCCTTCTGCCGCCGAGAACTGCGAGTCAATCTCAAAATCGATATACTGCACAGAGCCGAGAGCCGATATGTCGAGCGGCCTCCATCCGAGCATTACCGAATCCTTGACCTCGCTGCAATATGCCAGCTCGAACTTCGCCTTGCCGGTCTGGGTATCGCCGAGATATCCTGTCACTGTAACCGTAAGATGGTCTCCGGGGACAGCCTTGTCTTTTGCCATGAAATACCTCGCAACAGCGGTCGTATTGGTAAGATACAGCCTTGACGGAGTGCATGTGCCGTAACCGGCCTGCGTAAACTCGATGTCATGTTCCGGCATATCAGAATCCAGCTGATGGAATACAGCATATGAATTGACTCCCCTTGCCTGTGCAGTGTCTGCTGCACAATGAGGCGTAACAAGAGCAACCTGTTCAGGTATCTCATTGCCCTCAGCGTCGAACAGGGAGCTTGCAGGCTGCCGTCTCATCGACAGGGTCCAGCCACCGTCAATGTCATTTACGACAACCCCCTCGTCCATGCCTATCGAGTTGAAGAACACGAGGGGACCTATCCCGAACATCGGAAGGATTGCCGTCGAATCCTCCTTGTCAGAACCGTATTCCGTAATCAGCCCTTCTATGCCGTCAAACGAGATGTCGAGGGTATAATTGGTTTCAAATCCCGCATCCTTGAAGCAGGAAACTGCAAGGAATGCAGCAATGATACAGACCAGAATTTTTTTCATGATATTAATTACAGCTATTTATTAATTACAAAATAATTTTCGCTACATATACGGCAGGGCCGGTAAGCCAGACCTCCGAAAAACGGCAGTTCTCCTCGTTCCCGCTCAATGACGGGACAAAGTCGACGGCAAGCCGGTCTTTCTTTGCGAACACTTCATATTTGACAGGCTCCTCAGGCTTGTGCCCCTCATAAGAGTGACAGAAAGCGGATATGGCAGAGGCGACTATCCCGGTGCCGCATGCAAAAGTCTCGTCTTCGACGCCTTTCTCATAAGTACGCACCCTTATTGTCCTGACAGTTTCAGCGAGATTCTCCCCCTTAAGGGCAGAGACGAAGTCGGCATTGGTCCCTTCCGGGGCAAATTCCGGCAGGTTTCTTATCCTGCGGCCCTCCCCGACGACATCGCACTCGTCCACGTCCTGCACGAAACGGACAAGATGGCGTGTACCGGTATCCAGGAAATACGAGTCCCCGTCAATTACCCTGAACCCCTCGACATCCTTCATTTTCAGCCTTACAATCTTGCTGCGGCCGTCCAGACCTACTATAGATGCAGAATGCAGCCCGTCCGCTGCCTCAAAATCGAAATGGCTGTAGCCCAGATCCGCGGCAAAGGCAACTATGCATCTGCCCCCGTTGCCGCACATCATGCCTCCCGACCCGTCTGCATTATAGTAGACCATCCTGAAATCATGGATATCGCTCGATTCGAGCAGCATAAGACCATCGGCCCCGACCCCGTAACGCCGGTCGCAAAGACGGCTTATCTCTTCTTTCGAAAAGAAGGTATTCCCGTCCCTGTTGTCGGCAATCAGGAAATCATTGCCGGCTCCTTGATATTTATAAAGTTCCATCAGAATCACTTCAGTTTTGACAGTTCATCCCTGAGAAGTCCCGCAAGAAGGATGATGCCCTCGCGGATACGCTCATGGGACATGAAAGAGAAATTCAGGCGCATTGTATTCCGGCCGCCTCCGTCCGTGCGGAAGAATGAGCCGGCGACATAAGCCACCCCGTTATCAAGAGCCGTGTCATAGAATGCGACAGAATCAAACTGTTCCGGCATTGTAAGGAACAGGAACAGACCTCCTTCCGGCCTGGTCCAGCTGACTCCTTCCGGCATGTATTCCCCGAGAAGGGAAAGCATCAGGTCGCGCTTGCTCCTGTACAGGTCGATGCTGTGCGCAAGATTCCTGTCGAGACGTCCGGAGTCCATGAATTCCGCCGCCACATACTGGTCGAATACTGGAGGGCAGAGATCGAGGGACTGCTTGCAGACATATATCTTGTCAAGGACGTCAGGATGGCCGAAAATCCATCCCAGGCGGAACCCAGGTGCAAAAATCTTTGAGAAGGACCCCAGATGCAGTACAATATCCGGAGCCAGCGACCATATTGTCGGCAGGTGCTCCCCGCTGTAGCGAAGCTCACGGTACGGGCTGTCCTCCACAATCAGGAAACCATATTTCCGGGCCAGATCCACAAGTATCTGCCTTTCCTCAAGGGAAAGGGTCTCTCCTGAAGGATTCTGGAAATCCGGTATCATATACAGGAACTTTATCTTCCTGCCTTGTCCGATGAGCTTTCCTATCACCGTTTCATACGCTTCCCTGAACGCCTGCGGATCATCCTCATGAGGAACGCCCGTCACATCCGCCCTGTATGAACGGAACGACTGCAATGCCCCGAGATAAGACGGGTCAGAGGTCAGGATGACATCCCCGGGGTCGGCAAGGATTCTTGTACATACGTCTATCCCCTGCTGGGACGATGATGTTATCTGTATCCTTTCAACCGGCACCCCATAACGGGAGGACAGGACTTCCCTCAGCTCTGTCACACCCTGCGTCGCACCATACTGGAAAGCCTTGCCGCCATACCTGTCGATTACCTCGCACATTGTGGCCTTGAACTGGTCCAGCGGGAAAGTCTCTGCCGAGGGATAGCCTCCGGCAAATGAATGTATGGCATTCAGGTCAACTCTCTTGAATATATCCCTGACAGGAGACCTGAAAAATGAATATGTATCTTCTGAAAACAGTCTGCTGTAATCCATATGTAAAACAATTGACATGGTCTGCCATTGTCCGGCAGACACCTTGTTCAATCTCTCAGGACATCCTCGAGAGTTACCGAAGTGTCCGTCTTCCCGTCCCTGTACTTCACAATTACAGGAGTATAGAGATGAATCCCCTTCCCGGCCCCGGGACCCTTTGACACCGGCCTGCTTCCGGCGACCACGACAGCGCCTGCCGGCACTGTAATCCTCCCGTTTTCAGCCCTGACATACTCGCCTGAGACGGCATCGAAGAGCGCCGTCGACGAGTTTATGATGACTCCGGTGCCGATTACAGCCCCTTCCTTGACGATTGTCCCTTCATATATGCCGCAATTGCCTCCGATAAACACATTGTCCTCTATGATTACCGGCATCGCCCCTACTGGCTCAAGCACCCCGCCGAGCTGCGATGCGGCCGAAAGATGCACATGCCTGCCCACCTGGGCGCATGAGCCGACAAGCGCGTGCGAATCTATCATCGTATCGGAATCCACATACGCACCGATATTGACATAGGCAGGAGGCATCATTATCACGGACGGGGCCAGATAAGCCCCCCTGCGGACAGCCGAGCCTCCAGGCACGATACGGACTCCGTCTTCAGGTGAAAATGACCTGACGGGTATAGTATCCTTGTCAAAGAACGGGAACGGCCCGGCCGACATATCCGTAAGCCGGCCATATCTGAATCCGGAAAGAATCACCTCCTTGATCCATGAGTTTACCTTCCACTCCCCATCCACTTTCTCTGCGACACGCAGCCTGCCGCTTTCAAGCTCCCGGCAGACCTCATAAAACCTTTCCAGTTCCTTCTCCATAGCACATATCCGTTTAATTCAATGACATACCGACCGCGTCCTATAGCAGGCCGAGGTCTTCCACCGTCTTCCGCATCAGCTCATAAGTCTTCCTTGTTCCCGGGACGAGAGGCAGTCTGTATTCTTCCATGGCAAGCCCCATGGCGGCAAGACCCGCCTTGACCGGGACCGGATTGCTTTCAACGAAACAATTCCTGAAAAGAGGGGAAAGCCTGTGGTGCAGAGCCCGTGCTTTCGGCAGGTCATTGTCCTGCATGGCCTCCACCATTTCAACCATCATCCCCGGAGCTATATTTGATGCGACGCTTATCACACCTGCGGCACCTGTCGCCATCAGGGAAAGAGTCTCGTCGTCATTGCCGCTGAGTACGGAAAAGCCCTCAGGAGCGTTCCTTATGATCTCCGATATCTGGGCGTAATTGCCCGAGGCCTCCTTGACTGCCACGATATTCTCTATCTCGGCAAGTCTCAACGCCGTCTCCGCAGTCATATTTACTCCTGTCCTCGACGGGACATTATACATCACTACTGGCTTGCCGGCAACGTCTGCGACAGCCTTGAAATATTCATATATTCCTTCCTGTGTCGGCTTGTTGTAATACGGCACAACTATCAGGAATGCATCCGCCCCGTACGGATCCAGAAGTCTTATGCTTCTTACCGTCTGGACAAGGGAATTGGTACCGCCGCCGACCACGACAGGGCGGCCCGCGCATTTCTCCACAGTAATCTCCAGCAGCCTTATACGCTCCTCATCGGAAAGACACGGGGTCTCTCCGGTCGTCCCGAGCGGGACAAGAAAATGTATGCCAGCAGCAATCTGCCTGTCCACAAGCGCGGAAAATGCTGCATAATCGACTTCCCCGTCCCTGAATGGGGTCACAAGGGCAGTCCCGCATCCGGATAGATTCAGATTTTTCATGATTACCCCCTTATTTTCTTGAACAGAAGTTCCTTGAACTCATGCACTCCTGAAAGGCCTTCGGTCATCAGGGCTGCATCCACGGCCCCGGAGGCGAAGCCTTCCCTGGAAAATGCCTCATGCCTGAGAGTAATCCTGTCGACAGTCCCCTCGAATCCGACTGTATGTATCCCGGGAATCTCCCCGCAGCGTACGGCCTCTACATCTGCCTTAGTGCCCATATTGGCATCTACAATCGCCTCAAGGCTCTTGGCTGTCCCGCTCGGGGCATCGAGCTTGTGGCAATGGTGCATCTCAAGTATATACGGGCTGTAGCCGCCTGCCTTGCCGAGCATCGATGAAAGGAAGTCCGCCGCAGCAAAAAGGACATTTACCCCGACAGAGAAATTGGATGCATAGATCATCGGTGTCCCGCACTGCCCGAAATATGCAATGACCTCATCCCGGATATCTCCCCAGCCCGTAGTGCCGACCACCACGGCCTTGAAATTCTCCGCAAGAAACCTGTAATTTGCCTTGAAGGCCGACGGCACGGTAAAGTCTATGCAGACACAATCCTTTGCAAGGGCCTTGTCAAAGCCCTGGATGTCCTCGCTTTTACCGGCACACTCGATGCCTCTGCCGGAAAGGATTTTCTCTACCATCCTTCCCATCTTGCCGTATCCGCTGATTACAACTTTCATAGCACCCTCCTTTTCATTCCGGCCCCATGATATCTCATACCTCGAAAAGATACCTGTGGATCTGCTGCACTACATCGTTCAGCACCGGTCTGTCAACTACAAAACTTATGTTCACATATGAAGCCCCCTGGGAAATCATGTATATCTTGCATTCCCTCAACGGAGCGAAAGTCTGCTCCAGGAGCCCCTTCAGATTGACGATATTCTTGCCTATTACCGACACCTGCGACTTGTCCTCGTCTACATACACATCCGCGAATCCGGACAAGGCCGACACAACCGCATCGATATTCTGCGATGCATCCACAGTGACGGAGATATTCGCCTCTGATGTGCTTATCAGGTCCACCGATACCTTGTATTCGCTGAATATCTCGAATACCTTCTTGAGGAAGCCCGATGTATTTATCATCTTGGTGGAGAAGATGTTGATGACCCGTATGTTTTCCTTGCAGGAAACGGATTTCACACCGTCCTCTATGAAGGCGCTCTGCAGGATTGCCGTACCTTCGCCGGACGGGTTCATCGAATTGAGGACATAGATCGGAATATTCTTCCTGACAGCAGGCTCGATTGTGAGCGGATGCAGCACCTTTGCCCCGAAATGGGCCATCTCGGCCGCCTCCTCAAAAGAAATGCGGTCAAGGCACCTCGTATTGCTTACCCTGCGCGGATCTGCCGTACGGACTCCGTCCACATCGGTCCAGATCTCGATTCTCGATGCATCTATGGCCATCCCTATAAGCGATGCCGAATAGTCCGAGCCACCGCGTCCGAGGACAGTCGGTTCACCGGAGGCAGTAGCCGAGACGAAGCCCTGGGTAATGACGGCATCCGCATCCTTGTAGGCTTCCGCCACGATTCCCGGGACTGCGGCAGAGATTGCATCCATATCCGGCTCGCCCTTCATGTAATCGGCATCCGTGATTATCATCTTCCTCGCATCCATATAGTTTGTCCTGATGCCAGCGGCATTCATGGCGAAGCATATGATATTGGAAGACAGGTATTCCCCGTTAGAGATTATTATGGCCTTGCTTCTTGCGGACAGCTCCCCTACGGCACATACAGCAGAGACAAAGGAGTCGAGGGCATCGCATATCTCATTCACCTTGTCGCATGAAGCCTTGCACAGGGCCCCGTCATCAGCGAGGAGCTCCCTTGAAAGGCCTATATGTCTTTCGCGCAGCTGTGCAAGAAGGGATTTTGCCTCATCCTCATTCCTTGCAGCGGCGCTGTCGGATATCCTGTACAGCAGGTCCGTGACCTTGGACAAGGCCGACACCACCACTACCGGCTTCTCGTCGAGCTTCCCGCGCACAATGGACACCATGCGTGTAATGGCCTCATAATTGGCGACAGAAGTGCCGCCGAATTTCATAACTATCATGATTCTCTATTTTTCAACATTTTAAACATCCTGACATAATTGTCCACAGCCTTGTCTATCTCTTCCATGGACACATGCTCGGAAGGTGTATGTGCTACAAGTATCGAGCCCGGACCGCACAGAATCTTGTTTTCGAACCGAGAAAGCTGCGGAGCATCGCTTCCGAATGCCACGGTCTTGACTGCAAAGCCCGGCAGTGTCAGATACTTCGAAGGGGAATCTCCCCCGAATGCCGTTATCTCTGTAAAGCTGTTCCGGAAACCGTCCATGATTTCCTGCACGAGAGCATCCGAAGCGAACGTAGTCCTGAAATAAAGACGGAACGACACCCTGTCGCTGAGGACGTTCTGCGGACCAGGACTTTCCAGGCAGCCGATATTGTATACCGTATCCCCGAGTTCCGGGTCGGACGGGAAATCAGTATTCCTGAGCCTGTTCACGAAATCCACAAAGAGCTCGACTGCACTTATGCCGTAACGTGGATATCCGGAATGGGCGCTTTTACCTCTGATTGTGACCCCGTATGATTTTGTGCCCTTGCTCGCGGACACCATACAGTTGTCCGTAGGCTCCCCTACTATCACATACTTTCCCCCCGGATGTGTCCTGCTGAAGCTCCTTGCGCCATGCGAACCGGTCTCCTCCCCTGACAGGAGAAGCAGGCCGAAACCATCATATCCTTCATCAGCCAGTCTGAGGCAGGCCCTGTACATGGAATATATCTGCCCCTTGGCATCACAGGACCCGCGCCCTGTCATGATATCTCCCGAGAGATGCGGAGCGAAATATGGAGGGACCGTGTCAAGGTGCGTGCAGAAGAACACTCCCGGTCTGCCCCATGAGAAAAGCAGGTTCTCGGTGCCGTCGCCGACCTCAAATGATTCTGTCCTGCATCTGCCGTCCGGCAGCCGTCCTTTCAGGAATTCCGAAAAACGGCGCTCTTCAGATGAAGTCGAGTCGATGTTCAGCATCTCCAGAAACAAGTCCATATCATTCTCCATATCAAAGACATAAGTCTGACTATCCCGGACTGCCCGGGAAACGGACCTGCAAAAATACGGATATTTATTAAACGTGCAAGCAGATAAGCATAAAGTATTATTGTTAATTTTGAATATTCAATGTCTAAAAAAGCAATCTTATGAAGATTCCCGCCATTTTCAGGAGCGCAGCAGTCCTTGCCGCAGCGATGTCTGCAATATGCTGCAACAGGGATTATCAGGAACCGTCTGCAGAATTTTCACAATGGATAGAGGCATATACCGGGGGTATCATCGAGGAAGGTTCGACCATAAAGGTCGTCCTGACCTGCGATGCCGCCGACAATCTCGGGACGGATCCGGGGAAAGCCTTCTCATTCTCCCCTGATATCAGGGGGAATGTCAGGATTTCTGACAGGAAGACTGTGGAATTCATCCCGGATGATGGTGCTCTGAAGCCCGGCACATGCTATAAGGCCTCTTTCAGACTCTCTGATTTTGCCGACGGCACCGGGCCGGGATGCGATATCTTCAGGTTCTCTTTCAGGACAGTGGAACGTACTGCTGAACTGGATATTGAAGGGGTCAGGATAACAGCGGAAAATCCGCTGGAAGCCGTCATTCTCGGGAGGGCCGTTTTCAGCACGGCCACCGATGCAGGGACAGTGAAAGAGATGCTGTCATGCAGGCTGCCTGGGCAGGACCCCCAGGTCTCGGTCTCCGGGACGGGAAGCGGAACTTCCTTCCAGTTCAGGATAACAGGCATAAGACGACAGGTAAAAGACACCGAAGCCGGAATAGTATTTGACGGGGAGGCCGGAGGATTCCGGACTACGGATGAACCTGCAGCCATGATTCCCGGGACAGAAGAACTCTTTGACGTGACGGATGCCAGGGCAGTATACGGGGACTCTCCATATATTGACCTGTGGTTTTCACACCCTCTGGACGAGAGCATGGACACAGACGGCCTGATTGAACTTGAGAATGCCGGAAGGACATATGTCAGGCTGCAGGACAACAATGCCAGGGTATTCTTTGAAAAGGCCGGAGAGGACGGGATAAGACTCAGGGTTGACCCTGCATTAAAAAGTACGGACGGACTCAGACTGGGCACGGAATATTCCCGCACCTTCAAGAACGATGAACCCAAGCCGGCAGTACAGCTGCTCCTGACCGGCAACATACTGCCTGACGCATCAGACCTCATACTTCCATTCAAGGCTGTAAACCTGTACGCCGTGGACCTGTCTGTCATCAGGATCTATGAAGACAATGTCCTGTCCTTCCTTCAGGAAAACGACATGGATGGAGACAGCGGGCTGCGAAGAGCAGGGAGGCTTGTTGCAAGGAAGACCATAAGGCTTGACACGGACCCGGGCAGGAATCTGCACGAATGGCAGGATTTTGCCGTGGACATCTCCGGACTTTTCCGGAAAGAGCCGGGGGCAATATACCGGATACGCATCTCGTTCCGGCAGGAATACTCCCTTTACGGCAATCCTGACGGAAGCGGCAACATGCATGACAGAGGGCTCGTGACAATAGGACAGGACGGGGTAACTGAAGAGGACGAGACTGTCTGGGACACACCTTATTCTTATTATTATGAAAGTTTCTATTCCGACGGATATGTCTGGAAAGAACGTGACAATCCTCTGCATCCCACTTATTACATGCTGGCAAACCGCTTCCCCGTATGCAACCTGATGTCGACCGGGATAGGGATAATCGCAAAATCCTCGGGAGACGGGCGACTGTGGATAGCGGTCAACGACATCCTGTCCGCAAAGCCATTGAAGGATGCCGACGTGACAGTCTACAATTACCAGCTCCGGACTGTCGGCAAGGCGAAGACCGATGCAAACGGGTTTGCTGAAATCAGGACTGAAGGCAAGGCTTTCGCCGTAACCGCATCATATGACGGGGAGACGACATACCTTAAGGTCAACGACGGCTCTGAAATACCGCTGAGCCGCTTCGACACCGGAGGAATCAGGACAGAAAACGGAATCAAGGCATTCATCTATGGAGAACGGGGCGTATGGAGGCCGGGAGACACCCTGCATGTCACGATGATTGTTGAAGACAGGGACAATCCCCTGCCGGATTCGCACCCTGTGACAATGGAACTCTACACCCCACAGGGGCAGTTCCATACAAGACAGACTGATACGGAAGGTGTGGACGGATTCCATATTTTCCACATTGAAACCTCCCCGGATGACCCGACAGGTACATGGAATGCATATTTCAAGCTCGGAGGAAGCACTTTCCACAAGGCGCTGATGATTGAAAGCGTCAAGCCGAACAGGCTGAAGATAGACCTGAGGACAGACAGGGAGATCCTGGCGGGTGGAGAAGACGCAAGATTCGACCTGTCTGCCTCGTGGCTTACAGGACCTGCCGCAGCTGGCCTGGACTGCAAGGTGGAGATGAGCCTGACTCCTGCCGGAAAGACATTCCCGCAATATGAAGGCTATACGTTCTCCGACCCGACATCCTCATTCTCAGGCACTGAGACGATGCTGTTCGACAAGACTCTCGACAACAGAGGGAGACTCTCATCCACCGTCAGGATGCCGTCCCTTTCAAAGGCGCCGGGGATGCTGCAGGCCAGGCTGATATCAAGAGTGGCCGAATCCGGAGGAGACGAGAGCATAACATCCAGGACAATGCTGTTCTCCCCATACGATGCCTATGTCGGAATAAAGCTCCCTTCATCTGAGGACGGATATATCGAGACTGATACCACACATCGTTTCCATGTCGTCGTTACCGGGGCTGACGGGAAGCCGCTGAAAGGACGGCGGCTGGAATACAAGATATTCAGGCTGGACTGGAGCTGGTGGTGGGAAAGCCGGGCCGAGGAACTGGATTCATATGTAAACGGGACAGCGGCCGAGCCATACAGCTCCGGGACACTGGTGTCATCTGAAAATGAATGTGAAATCCCGTTCAGGCTTGATTATCCGGAGTGGGGAAGGTTCCTTGTGTATGTAAGGGACTTGTCCGGGGGACATGCAACCGGAGGCATAATAATGGTGGACTGGCCGGCGTACAGGGGGAGGTCCGACAAGAAGGACCCGGATGCCCTGAGTGTCCTGACATTCTCGACCGACCGGAAAGAGTATGTACCCGGAGAGACAGCCACAGTCTTCGTCCCGGCCACGGAAGACGGGATGGCTCTCGTGTCCCTTGAAAACGGCAGCCGCGTCATCAGCCGCAACTGGGTCAGGACATCAGGAGAGAAGGATACGCCGTTCAGGTTTACCGTGACCGAGGAGATGGCTCCTAATATCTACGTGCACATCTCGCTCCTGCAGAAGCACGGCAGAACGTCCAACGACCTTCCTGTAAGGCTGTACGGCGTGCAGCCGATATCCGTCACGGACAAGGAATCACGTCTGCAGCCTGAGATATCCATGCCGGAGAGCATACGACCTCTGGAGGAATTCACGATACGGGTAAGCGAGAAGAACGGCAGGGACATGACATACACCCTCGCAATAGTGGATGAAGGGCTACTTGACCTGACGGCATTCCGGACTCCGGATCCATGGTCTTCCATGTATGCCCGGGAGGCTCTCGGCGTAAAGACATGGGATATGTATGATGATGTCATAGGGGCTTTCGGAGGCAGGTTTGCCGCCATATCCGCAATAGGCGGAGACCAGACCATCAACAAGGAGTCGAAGATAGACAACCGGTTCAATGCCGTCGTGAAATTCCTGGGACCGTTTACGCTCTCCGGAAAATCCGATGTGCACAGGATTACCCTCCCTATGTATGTCGGCTCTGTACGTGTAATGCTGGTTGCAGGGAAAAACGGCGCATATGGCAACGCCGAAAAGACCGTGCCGGTAAAAACACCGCTGATGGTGCTTTCCACATTACCGAGGACACTGTCCTGCGGAGATGAAATCGTACTGCCAGTAAACGTGTTCGCCATGGAAGACGGTATCGAAAACGTATCTGTTTCCGTACGGACCGAAGGCCCGGTAAGGCTTGTCGGGCCAGACGAGACGACACTGGCATTCGATACAGCCGGAGACAGGCTTGTACGCTTCAGGCTGGCGGCCACATCGGACTCCGGTACTGCAGGCATCACGGTAACGGCTACAGGAGGAGGATACACCGCACAGGAGACCGTCTCCGTCCCTGTCCGCAATCCAAATCCGGTCATTACCTCCACCATGACGGCAATGGTCAATCCAGGAGAACACCATACGTTTGAATGGACTCCTTCCGGTGCATCATACAGGGCCGGGATAGGACTCACGGGATTCCCGTCAATCGATTTCAATTCATGCTTCCGCTTTGCAAATGAATACAGGCACGACTGTACGGAACAGCTTGCCGCAAGGGGGCTGACCCTGCTGGCCGTCTCCGGACTGGTTTCGGAAGACAATGCGGCAAAGGCCGCAGATCTCATACCGTCACTGCTGACAGAGCTTTATGGCAGGCAGCTTCCTGACGGAGGATTTGCATACTGGCCTGGCAGAGCCGAGGCAAATGAATGGGCGACTTCAATGGCAGGACATTTCATGACACTGGCTTCCGAGAGGGGATATGATGTCAGCAGCGGAGTGTATGCGGCATGGAAGAATTTCCAGAGACAATGCGCAAGGAACTGGAGACAATCCAGGGAAAACGACCTGTCGGACCTGGTGCAGGCATACAGGCTGTACACACTTGCATTGTCCGGTGCAGCCGAGACGGGGGCAATGAACAGGATGAGGGAGGCAGAAGGGTTGTCCCTCCAGGCCAAATGGAGGCTTGCGGCATGCTATGCCATATCAGGGAAAAAGAATATCGCCTCCGATATGGTGCAGAGCCTTAAGACAGATGTCAGCGACTACTCCGTATCCAATGTCACGTACGGCACTCCTCTCAGGGACAAGGCGATGATTCTGGAGACACTGATACTTACAGATGACATTTCCGGGGCAATCGGTCTTGCCGGCGATGTAGCCGAAGAATTTACCGGCACCGGCAGGTACACCACACAGTCCACAGCCTTTACCGCCATCGCAATGGGAAGACTGGCCAGGACCCTCAATACCGGGGCAGTCGAAGCGGACATAGTCCAGGACAGGAAAGAGACTGTCCGGATCCGGAAAGCGGCGTCTGCGGCTACGGCACCACTGGACGGCAAAGCCGGCTCGGCAACAGTAAAGAACCTGTCCGACGGACCTCTGTACGCTGCTGTCAGCCTGTCAGGACAGCCGGACAGCGGAGCCTCCGTCCCTGCATCCTCATCAGGGATTGAAGTGAACATCTCATGGACTGACCTTGACGGCAATCCGATACGGAAAGAGAAAATACGGCAAGGCACTGATTTCCTTGCGGCAGTTTCAGTATCCGACATAACCGGGACGGACAACCTGACCGGCCTTGCCCTCACATTCACAGTTCCTTCCGGATGGGAGATTTTCAACGACAGGTTCATAGGCGGAGGCAGTGAAGACATGCCGGACGGGAACGCATACTCATACATGGACATAAGAGACGACATGGTATGCATCTATTTCGACCTGCCTAAAGGCACAAGGAAGAAATTCCGCATCCGGCTCCGCGCTGCATATGAAGGTTCGTTCATACTGCCTGCAGTGACGTGCGAAGCAATGTACGACCCTTCTGTAAATGCATCGACGGCCTCCGGCAAAGTCTCTGTAACCGACTGATACTTTCTCCCATGATGCGGCTCCGGAGAAAGAGAACGGCAATAGCCTGCAGCATAATCCTTGCTGCAGGCCTGATATGCTATGCATTCTGCCTTCCCCGGGACCTGTTCAGGGACACATGCTATTCCCACGTGATGCGCGACCGCAACGGTTCGCTTCTCGGGGCCACCATCGCAGATGACGGACAATGGAGATTCCCTCCGTCCGATTCCGTCCCGGAGAAATTTGCCGATGCAATAACCGGATTTGAAGACAAGTGGTTCAGGGTCCATCCGGGGGTAAATCCGGTCTCTCTTGTAAAGGCGGCATGGAGAAATGTCCGTGAAGGAGAGGTCGTCAGCGGCGGCAGCACCATCACGATGCAGGTAATCAGGCTGTCAAGGCAGAAAGAGAGGACCGTCCGGCAGAAAATAATAGAATGCATACTTGCAACCCGGCTGGAACTGAGATGCAGTAAAGACGAAATCATGGCATTGTATGCGGCACACGCCCCTTTCGGAGGAAACGTCGTCGGACTTGAGGCTGCCGCATGGAGATATTTCGGCAAACCGTCATCAGAACTGTCCTGGGGAGAGGCGGCCACTCTCGCGGTCCTGCCGAACTCCCCGGCAATGATACATCCCGGCAAAAACCGCAGCTTGCTTAAACAGAAGCGAGACAGGCTGCTGACAAGACTTGCGGACATGGGGAAAATCGATGCCGTCACACTTGAACTGAGTCTTTCCGAACCGCTGCCGGACAAGCCGCTGCCACTGCCTCAGCATGCCCCGCACCTGATGTCGGCGAAATGCAGCAGGACAACCATCGACATCAGCCTGCAGAAACGCGCCGAGGCCATCCTTGAACGCTGGCATCCGACCTTTTCCCGCAAGGGCATCCATGACCTTGCGGCCGTAATCATAGATGTACAGTCCGGCAATGTCCTGGCATACTGCGGCAATACAGGATACGGTTCCGGCAGAGAAGGCTGCTGCGTAGACATACTCCAGTCCCCACGCAGCACCGGCAGCATCCTGAAGCCGTTCCTGTATTGTGCCGCCCTCCAGGACGGACAGATACTGCCACGGACACTGCTTCCAGACATACCGGTCAATATCAACGGCTTTTCTCCACAGAACTATGACATGCAGTTCTATGGTGCAGTCCCTGCCGCAGAAGCCCTGTCAAGGTCATTGAATGTCCCGGCCGTACATCTGCTCCGCAGCTACGGAGTACCCAGGTTCAAGGAACTGCTCGAAAACGCAGGAATGACCACATTGGACAGGCAGGCAGAAGAATACGGCCTGTCCCTGATTCTCGGAGGTGCGGAAGGCCGGCTGTACGAAATCACGGCAATATATGCTCGGCTTGCATCGTTCCTCCAGTACGGACATGTCCCGGAAATCTCATTCTGCCAGGATGCCAGCGCCGCAGATGCTGACAGTAAAGCCCTCCATGAGCCTGCACGGGACAGCAGCTTCCCTTTCGGAGACCCGGATGCGATATGGTGGACTTTCGATGCCCTGAAAGAAGTGAACCGCCCGGACGAGATGGACTGGAGGCAGATATCCTCAATCAGGAAAATTGCATGGAAAACAGGGACAAGCTACGGATTCCGTGACGCATGGGCCATCGGTGTCACTCCGGAATACGCAATCGGCGTATGGGCAGGGAATGCTGACGGGGAGGGGGTTCCAGGCCTGTCCGGGGCAACGGCTGCCGGCCCGGTAATGTTCGACCTTTTCAACATGATGCCGGCTACCGGATGGTTCAGGGAACCCGTATATGGAGAATACGTCGAAGCCGAGGTATGCAGCCTTTCTGGCCACCTCAAAGGTCAATACTGCGACACGGCGGACACCCTTTATCTTCCAAAGAATTCCCTCCGGAGTATCCCGTGCCCATATCATTTGCCGGCATACGTCTCTGCAGACGGAAGCTGCAGGACATCAGCATCGGATGCCGGTGCGCGGCAGTGCAGCATTTTTCATCTGCCCCCGGCCATGGAATGGTACTACCGGCGGCATCATCCGGAATATGTCCCGCTCCTGCCAGGCGGATCGGGCACAGCATACGGGAATGCATCGGTGCCGATGGAATTCATCTATCCCGAGTCAGGCAGCACAATCACTATCCCGCTCCAGCTCAGCGGCCGTCGCAAAGGCATAGTCTGCAGCCTCGCCCACAGCGATGACAACGCCACGGTATACTGGCATCTGGACAACAGTTACATCGGAGAAACAAGATATCTGCATCAGATGACACTCTCCCCGGCGCCCGGAGATCACATCATCACTGTCACGGACTCCGAAGGCAATACACTCTCGACCCGCATAACGGTCAAATGATGATTCAGAAAGGCATAAAAAAACAGGCAGCTACAAAACTTGTAACTGCCTGTTTCCTGTCTGTGGAGGTAGACGGAGTCGAACCGACGACCCCCTGCTTGCAAAGCAGGTGCTCTAGCCAACTGAGCTATACCCCCGAGTAGTCCTGAGCAGACTTGAACTGCTGACCCCTACATTATCAGTGTAGTGCTCTAACCAACTGAGCTACAGGACTATATAATAATGAAAGACTCCAATAAGAGGAGCAGAGCATCACGGTCTGCCCCAAAAAGGAGGTGTTCCAGCCACACCTTCCGGTACGGCTACCTTGTTACGACTTAGCCCCAGTCACCGGTCTCGCC
>CALUTW010000015.1 GCA_944323805.1 uncultured Bacteroidales bacterium
TCTAGTTTGATTTCAAAACTATACTTCATAACAAAACCCCGAAAGTTTTTTGTCTAACTTTCGGGGTTCATGTCAAGGTGGAGTCGCCCTCTGTTGTATTGTCCGTCAGGACGGAGATTAGCAGTTCATTGCACCGCAGCAGTGGATTACCTGTCCGCTGACATATGAAGACAGCGGGCTGGCAAGGAAGAGGGCTACATTGGCCACGTCTTCCGGTGTGCCGCCTCTTCTGAGCGGAATCTGCTTCTCCCATTCTTCACGCACCTTCTCTGGCAGGGCGTTGGTCATGTCAGTGATGATGAATCCCGGGGCAATGCAGTTTGCACGGATGCCGCGCGGCCCCATCTCTTTCGCAATTGATTTGGCAAGGCCGATGAGACCTGCCTTGGAAGCGGAGTAGTTGCACTGGCCGGCATTTCCTGATACTCCAACAACGGATGACATGTTGATGATGCTGCCTTCACGCTGCTTGGCCATGACCGGAGTGACTGCATGGATGAAGTTGAATGCTGACTTGAGGTTTACAGAGATGACAGCGTCCCACTGTGCCTCGGTCATTCTCATCATGAGTCCGTCTTTTGTGATGCCGGCATTGTTTACCAGTATGTCGATGTGTCCGAATTCCTTGAGGATTTCAGCTACGACCGTGTGAGTCTCCTCGAAGTCTGCAGCATTTGATGCATATGCCTTTACCTTTACACCATATGCCTCAAGTTCCTTTACGGTAGCTTCTGCAGCCTCGTTGATTACCAGGTCAGTGAAAGCGATGTCTGCTCCCTCTGACGCATATTTCAAGGCGATAGCCTTTCCGATTCCTCTTGCCGCGCCTGTTATGAGTGCGACTTTTCCGTTAAGAAGTCCCATTTTCTCAGTTTTTATGAAATTAATAGAATTGTTTCCTGAAAACCACCTGCAAAAATATCCATATCAATCCTATTAACCAAAAAATCTTGATTCTTTTTGCTGCCGTATTATTTCTCGCTAAATTTGCCGGACATCAGTTAAACAGAAATATTATGGCACATTCAATAAAGGATCCTGGACTCTGGCAGGACGGGAAACTGAAGATAGACTGGGTAAGGCATTTTATGCCTCTCCTTAACGGACTTGAGAAAGAGTTTGCGGAGAAACAGCCGTTCAAGGGGCTCAAGATAGCGCTTTCCGTGCATCTTGAGGCAAAGACAGCGTACCTCTGTGAGACCCTTGCCGCCGGCGGCGCCGAGATGTATGTCACAGGAAGCAATCCGCTTTCGACACAGGATGATGTGGCTGCCGCCCTTGTCCATGAGGGACTCAATGTCTTTGCATGGTACGGGGCTACTCCGGAAGAATACGAGGGGCACATAAGGAAGGTGCTCGAGCCCGGACCGGATATCATAATAGATGACGGCGGCGACCTTGTCCACCTTATGCATACCGAGTTCCGCCATCTTATCCCGGGAGTCATCGGAGGCTGCGAGGAGACCACGACCGGAATCCTCAGGCTCCAGGCGATGAACAAGGCGGGGGAACTTATGTTCCCGATGATGCTGGTCAATAATGCCGACTGCAAGCATCTGTTTGACAACCGCTATGGTACAGGACAGTCCGTGTGGGACGGGATCAACAGGACGACCAATCTTATTGTGGCCGGGAAGAATGTTGTTGTAGCAGGGTACGGCTGGTGCGGAAAAGGTGTCGCAATGCGTGCCAAGGGCCTCGGAGCAGAAGTGATTGTAACGGAAGTTGACCCTATAAAGGCCATGGAGGCTGTCATGGATGGCTTCAAGGTAATGAAGATGGTCCAGGCAGCCCCTCTGGGAGACATATTCGTTACAGTGACAGGATGCGATGCAGTCATTACCGCTGAGCATTTCCGCCTTATGAAAGACGGGGCAATCTGCTGCAATGCCGGGCATTTCGATGTTGAGGTGGATGTGAAGGGTCTTGCGGAGATTGCAAAGGAAATCAGACCTGCAAGGAAGAATATCACAGGATATCTGCTTGACAACGGACACAGGATATATGTACTTGCCGAGGGCCGCCTTGTAAATCTTGCTGCCGGAGATGGCCATCCTGCAGAAATCATGGACATGTCTTTTGCCATCCAGGCCTTGAGCGCAAGATATCTTGTCGAGAACAGGGCTTCCGTCTCACGCGAGCCGCATTGCATGGTCAACGATGTCCCAAGGGACATTGATGAGGAAGTCGCCAGACGGAAAATCGCATACTGGGGCTATGAGATTGATTCCCTGACACCTGGGCAGCGAAAATACCTCTATGGAGAACAGGGTTGACAGAAAAGATGACGGCTCCGCGATTCACATCGCAGAGCCGTCGCAATTCTAACCTAAAACTTAACCTATGAAAAAACTATTCGCGTTAGAAATCTTGCAATCTCCGTGCCAAATACAGTCTAAAGCAGGAAACCGAGGATTTCTTTTATGTTTTTTACTTCAATGACCCGGTCCGAGGCCGGAATATCCATCATTTCATGTGCCCATGTGACTTCGTGCGGCACATGGATGGCCGTTCCGCCGATGCTGACTACCGGTGCTATATCTGATTTGACCGAGTTTCCGACCATCAGTATCTCTTCCGGGGCGATATCCAGCTTGGCAGCCATCGCGAGATAGTCTTCTGTGCTTTTCCTCTCCATGACCTCAATATGGTGGAAATATGCATACAGTCCCGATTCCCTGTATTTTGTCATCTGCTCCAGAAGGTCTCCCTTTGTCGCTACCGCAAGCCGGTATTTCCCGTGGAGGGCCTTCAGTACCTCCTCGATTCCCGGCATGAGATGGAACTCATGATAGGCAAGGTCATATATTATCTTCTTGATGCTGAAATACAGGTCTTTGTCGAGCCTGTCCCCGCAGATTTCAGCCGCAGCGTCGAGCATCCCTATCAGGAATGTCTTTGAACCGTACCCGTATATCGGGATATTCTCCTCCTGCTTGACTTCAAGAAGGGCACATGCCTCTTTTTCCGGGACAAAAGACGAGAGAAGCAGGGCGAACCTATGCTCTGCTTCTCTGAAATAGCTTTCGTTTTCCCACAATGTATCATCCGCATCGAAGAAAACGTACTTGAATTTTCCTTTCAGTGTCATTCCTGGATTACTTGTCCTGCGGTTCGGATTTCTGGCTTTCCGGCTGTACTCCGGTCGAATCGGCTACGGCAGCGGCATCGTCAGGAAGGTCCGGACGTATTGATATGATTTTCACATCCTTTACCGGCCTGTCCTTGGCTCCTGTCTGGACTGCGGCGATTCTGTCTATTACATCAAAGCCTTCGACAGTCTCCCCGAATACAGTGTACTGCCCGTCAAGCTGGGCACAGGTATTCTCATCCTGGACGATGTAGAATTGCGAGCCTGAGGATTCCCTTTTCGGATTGGCTGCATCCCCTCGTCTGGCTGCTGCCAGCGCACCTTTCTTGTGGACAAGTCCCGGAACAATCTCCGCCGGTATCGTATAGCCCGGGCCTCCGGTCCCGTAGAGGTCTGCTTTTGACGGGTCCTTTGAAAGAGGGTCTCCGGTCTGGATCATGAATCCGTTGATTACCCTGTGGAACAGGACTCCGTCGTAGAAGCCTTCAGAGGCAAGCTTTACAAAATTGTCCCTGTGGAGCGGGGTCTTGCTGTAGAGCTTTACCTTTATGGTCCCCATGTCCGTCACAATGTCAAATACCGGCTCTGCAGGAAGAGCCTTCGGATCAAAAGTCATTTCGTTTTCCTTTTTTTGTCCGTCTTTCTGGCCGGAACAGCTGCAGGAGACAGCAACGGCTCCTATTCCCAGAAGGACCATGAGATTAATAAAAAAGCGTTTCATATCATCTGTTGTGTTTTGTCTGTACAGGTCATGCAAAATTAATAAAGTGTTCCGTAAATTCTGCATATCTTTTGAGAAGCTGTCCCGATTTTTCTAATTTTGCGCCGGAAAAGGCTAAAATCCCTTGGCAATATGGCAAATCCATTGAAACAGCTTGCAGGCGAGACTGCAATCTACGGGCTGAGTACCATCCTTGCCCGCATCATCAATTTCCTGTTTGTCCCGTTCTATACGAGAATGCTGACGACGGCAAGTTATGGCGTGGTCACGGAATTCATGGCATATATAGCTGTACTGCAGGTCGTCCTGACCCTCGGTCTTGAGACCGGATGTTTCCGTTTCGCAAACAGGGCGGGGGCGAGGACCGGGGCTGTGTATTCAGGGGCATTGGCGGCCGTGACAGTTGTCAACGGGGTCTTCCTTGCCCTGATGATCTGCTTTGCCGGCCCGATAGCTTCGTGGCTCGGATACCAGGGATATGAGAACTGCATCATGTATGTGGGCGGAATATTGTTTCTTGACTGCGTGACAGCTGTTTTCTTTGCCAGATACCGTCAGGAGCACAAGGCGTTGAGGTTTGCAGTGTTCAAGACAGTCAAGATACTGACGGAGACTGCCTCGAATCTCCTGCTGTTCTTCTGGTTTTCATCATATTGCGTCCGAAGGGCCGCTGAATCCGGTGTGGATGTCCAGGCGCTTTCCCCGTCCGATATATGGCTGCTGCATTTTGTCTCCCCGGTACCGGATTTCTCATATGTGATTTTTGCCATACTTGTCAGCAGCCTGGTATGCGCCCTGCTTTTTATCCCGGACATTTTCCGTATGAAGCCGGAGTTTGACCGTCCTTTGCTCCGGAAGATGCTCCTGTACTCCCTGCCGCTGATGGTTGCCGCCCTGCCGGGGATTGTCAACGATTTCCTTGACAGGATACTTTTCAGATATTTCGATACGGGGACAGAAACATGGCAGTCAAGTCTCGGGATTTTCCAGGCCGGAGTGAAGCTTTCGGTCATAATGTCGCTGTTCATCCAGATGTTCCGGTTCGCCGCGGAGCCGTTCTTTTTCCAGCGGATGGCCGATAAGGATTCAAAGCGGCTGTATGCCGATGTCATGGAGTACTTTACCGCCTTCTGCGGGCTGGTCTTCCTGGGCGTGCTTCTTTATATAGACGTGATTTCCCTCATCCTCGGCAAGGATTTCCGTGAAGGGGTAAGTATTGTTCCGCTGATGCTTCTCTCATATATGCTTCTCGGCATGCAGTTCAATGTATCCATGTGGTACAAGCTTTCAGGGAAGACATCCGTGGCGATATGGATTACCTTGTCCGGTCTTGCTGTGACGGCTGCCGTCAATATACTGTTCATGCCGAAGTTCTCGTACCATGCGGCGGCGTGGGGGCATCTTGCCAGCTATGTTGTAATGCTCGTCATCAATGTGTTGCTCGGAAAGAAGTATTATCCGATTCCGTACCGGTGGGGGAGGATTGCCCTCGTCTTTGCAGCCATGGGAGGTGTGTATGCGTTGTCAGCCGTGTCGGAGCATCTGTTTTTCGTCAATGCGGATTTCGGGGCACACGGGCTTGAGATGGCCGGCCGGCTCGGTATCAATACTGTCCTGATTGCCGTATATGTCTGTCTGATGTGGACGATGTTCAGGCGCAGTATCAGAAATACTTCCTCTCGTTCCTGACAAGTGCGATGAATATGAAGAGCATGACAGTGAATGTCAGCAGTGAGGACCCTCCGTAGCTTATGAAAGGCAGAGGGATGCCTATTACAGGCATTATTCCTATTGTCATCCCTATATTTATGAACAGGTGCATGAAGATGCATCCTGCAACGCAGTATCCGTATATTCTTGTAAATGCCTCCCGGCTATGCTCGGCATCCTTGATAATCCGCCAGATGAGCATTATGAACAGGATGATTGTGATGGCAGCCCCTATGAAGCCCCATTCTTCCCCTATAGTGCAGAATATGAAGTCCGTACTCTGCTCCGGTACAAATCCGTATGTCGTCTGGGTCCCTTTCAGGAAGCCTTTCCCGGCAAGCCCGCCCGAGCCGATTGCAATCATGGACTGGTTGACATTGTAGCCCACCCCGGAAGGGTCGTCCTTCAGCCCGAGGAGCACCTCTATACGTTTCCTCTGGTGGTCCTGAAGCACGTCATGGAACAGGAAATCCACGGAGAATGTAAACAGGGTGCCGGCAATAAACGATGCTATTGACAGCCATTTGAATGAACTCCCTGTCCTGAAGGCCCGGATGGCGAAGTACGGGATCAGCCCGGCCGCTAAAGCGCATATTACATATACCGGCTTTATTTTCAGTATGAATGCTTCGGGGTCCGATATCTTTTCCGCAAGCCTGTCATACAGAAATGGAAGGGCCCCGAGGACAAGGATGGCAGGGAGGTATATCCTGAGCCATTGCCTGAGCCTGTCGGAATACAGTGCATTGCACAATGTCGTGACTGCGGCAAGTACGAGAATCGAGATGTAGGACGAGCAGGTCAGGGTAATTATGAACAGTGCAATGGCCATGCCTATCATGAACAGCAACCACCCTGAAAGGCCTTCCCTGTAGAGCAT
Organism: uncultured Bacteroidales bacterium; assembly: GCA_944323805.1. Classification (GTDB taxonomy): domain Bacteria; phylum Bacteroidota; class Bacteroidia; order Bacteroidales; family UBA932; genus Cryptobacteroides. The sequence continues at coordinate 6,403 of CALUTW010000015.1, forward strand.
GAAGACGAACCCGATATAGACCAGCGCCGACCCTGTCTCGCTCTGCGCCACAATTATCATCATCGGGACGAGGATGATTGAGGCCACTGTGAAGAAATTCCGCGGATTGGCCAGCTTGAATCCCGACTGGCTCATTACTGCGGCAAGCATCAGGGATGTCGCGATCTTCGATATTTCGGCCGGCTGGAAACTTACCGGGCCGAACGCGAACCATGACCTCGAACCTTTGACTTCGACCCCGAGGAATATCACGGCTATCAGCAGGACAATGGTTGCAAGGTATACAGGCAGGGACAGGCTTTCATATATTCTCGGATTGAGCACAAAAAGTATCAGGACAGCACCTGCGATGGAGATACCCATCCAGATGAACTGCTTGCCGCTCCTGTATGCCGGGTCAAAGATGGATGACGGTTCGGAAGAATGGATCGAGGCGTATATGTTTACCCATCCGATGACAATCAGTATAAGATAATATATCACCAGTTTCCAGTCTATCGTTTTCAGCAGTCCTCTTCCGTTTATCCAGTTCATTGTCTGTCATTCAGGTTTTACCTTGTCCATCAGATTGCCTTCCATGACCCGTGTCTCCAGGGCTTTCCTGGACGGGGATATCTCATTGTTCAGATATTTCTCTACAAGCAGCGATGCTATAGGGGCTGCCCATCTCGCTCCGAATGAGCCGTGTTCGATATATGCGGCAACGGCAATTTTCGGGTCGTCTTTCGGGGCAAAGCATATGAATACCGAATTGTCGTCTCCCCGGGGATTCTGGGCCGTGCCGGTCTTCCCGCAGATGTCGAGGCCTTCCACTGCGGCAACCGTCCCCGTACCTCCGGACCCGTATCCGCTGTTGACAGCCCTGTACATGCCTTCGACAAGGACAGGGAAATACGATGTGTCTACCAGCGTATACTGCTTTTCATAGTACTTGCTGTCAATCGAGACATTGTCCGTTCCGCGGATAAGGTGCGGTATATAGTAGTATCCCCTGTTCGCCATAATGGCGCACAGATTGGCGAGATGCAGCGGAGTACAGCCGATTTCGCCCTGTCCTATTGACAGTGATATTACATTGGTGGCTTTCCACTGGCCTTCCCCATAGACGGAATCATAGTACCGTGAATCCGGGATTGTCCCTCCGAGCTCCGACGGGAAGTCGCTGCCGAGCCTGCGCCCGAACCCGAAGCTTTCCACATACCGGTTCCATGCATCGAGTCCCTCAGACACGGATGCATACCGGCTGTTCTCCAGTATGTCCCGGAAAACGTAGCAGAAGTATGCGTTGCAGGACATCATGACTGCCTCTTCAAGGTCAAGCGGAGACCTGTGGTCATGGCATCCGAGCCTGTTTCTTCCGAAGACATATCCCATGTGGCAAGGGTACTCGGTTTCAGGGGTAAACACTCCTTCCTGAAGTCCGATCAGACCATTGACAAGCTTGAAGACCGAGCCTGGAGGATATGATGACTGTACGGCCCTGTTGAACATCGGCTTGTACGGGTTTTCCGCAATCTCCCTGTAATGGCTGCCTATGTTTGCAAGCATCTCCACGTCTATGCCTGGGCTGGAAACAAGCGTGAGGATTTCTCCGGTGGAAGGCTCGATTGCCACCAGGCTGCCGACCTTGTTCTGCATCAGTTCCTGTCCGTAATGCTGCAGCCCGGCATCGATTGTCGTGACGATGTCCTTGCCTGGAATTGCCTCCTTGTCCATCTCCCCGTCCTTGTACCGGGATTCTATCCTGTTGTGGGAATTTCGCAGATATATGTTGTAGCCTTTCTCCCCGCGGAGATATTCCTCGCAGGTGGCCTCTATCCCCGTTTTCCCGATATAGTCTCCCGGTTTGTAGACTTCCGGATTCCGCTTGATGTCAGATGTGTTGACCTCGGATATGTACCCCAGGAGATTGCCTCCCGCATTGAACGGGTAGTCTCTTGTATTCCTTGCCTGCCCCCTGAATCCGGGAAACCTGTATGCGACTTCGGCAAACCGCATGAATACCTGCGGTGGAAGATGGGTCAGCATGACAACTGAACGGTAGCCTATCTTCCGCCGGTCCCTGTGATATTCATCCATTTTTGCCTTAAGGAATTCCTCTGTGATCCCGAGGATGTCGCACAGTTCGAGAGTGTCGAATTCCCCGACCTCCTTCGGGGTCACGAGCATATCGTATTCCACCTTGTTGCCGACAAGGATTTTCCCGTTCCGGTCATATATTATGCCTCTGGTCGGGTAGATGACGGCATGGACCATGGAGTTGTTGGAAGCGTCTATCTTATAGCTGTCATCGATTATCTGGATATAGAAAAGCTTCCCGACAAGAATGGCGGCGGCTACTGCAAGACCGGTTAGGAGTTTGTTCGTCCTGTCAAGTTTCATATTGTTCCCCCTCCTCTTATTTCTTGGTGTCCGGGAGCAGGACGGAGGCTGCAATCATCGAAAGTATGCATCCGCTGGCAAGCGAAGCGGCGAAACGGGCTGCATTGAACCAGAACGGACGGGTGCCGGCTCCGTCGGCAATTATGTAGACTGCCAGGAACAGGGCCTGCATGATAAGTATTGCTGTTGCAATCTTTCCGGCCCCGAATTTCCGGAAGGATATGTCCTCCTGGCGTTCTATGACATCTTCTCCGAACACAAGCCGTGTTACGGGGATTCTCAGCAGGGCTACAGGGACAAGGGCAAGTGCATTCAGCCCTATGAGGCCTTCGCCCAGCGCATCGACTGCCAGCCCTGTCCCGAATGCAATCAGCATTGACAGGACAGTGCCTATGTTCAGCGGAATGAAAAGGACCATTGCCGGAAGGACGGACAGGGACACATATGCGCTGAGATGGAAGCAGTTGCAGATGATTATCTGTACCGCCGCCATCATTAGGAATATAAGTCCGAAATGCTGCGCTGTCTTCATTCTTTCTCCAGTTTTTCTATTTCCTTCTTTCCGGTATTGTTGACTATGGTCACGTATCTCAGTGTGCTGAAGTCTTCAAAGAGGCTGACACTGATTTCATAGGTGGCCCCGTTGACTACCCTCGACCCGCTGGTCGTCCCGAGCGGGATGTCGGGAGGGAACATGGACGAGTAGCCGCTTGTGAATACGGTATCTCCCTGAGTCAGCCTGATATGGTGCGGTATCTCGCTCAGGATTGCCCCATGGCTTGTCATCCCGTCCCAGTTGAGGGAGCCGACCGGCCCTGTCCTGCCGATCCTGGCACTTATGCTGATGCCGGCATTCCTGAACGACAGGGCATAGGAATAATGCTTTCCCACTGCGTCTATTACGCCTATGACCCCTTTGGCGGTAATGATGCCCGACCGTTCCTCTATGCCGTCTTCATATCCTTTCCCGATTATCATGTAGTTGTGCTGGCTGTTGTTCCCCAGCTTGACGATTGTTGCAGGGATATATCTGAATCTTCCGGCAGTGTCTGCCGCCGTGCAGATATCCATGGCCTGAGTCTCTCCTGCAGCCAGCCGGTAGTGCCTGACTTCCTGGGAAAGCCTGAAATTCTCTTCAGCCAGCTCGTCATTCTTTTTCTTGAGCGAGAAATAATACCTTATTGATTCGCCGCTGCCCCAGAGGTTCGCCTGTATCACGTGGATGCATCTTGATATCCACATGTTCTGTATTGTCCCTGAATGTCTCAGCATACTTAATGCAGCTATCTCCAGGATTATGAAGATAGCTGCAATTACTGTAAGCGATATGTCTCTGGTCCTGCGCATCCTATCTCATCAGGAACGGATAGTTGGCAGTGTTCTTGAGTGCAAGGCAGGTGCCGCGCGCTACTGCACGGAGAGGGTCTTCTGCCACATGGAACTGTATGTTTACCTTTTCGGTCAGCCTCTTGTCAAGACCTCTCAGAAGCGCCCCGCCTCCGGAAAGGTATATGCCGTTCTCGACGATGTCCGAATACAGCTCCGGCGGAGTCTGTTCCAGCACATGCATGATTGCGGATTCGATGTTGCTGATGGACTTGTCAAGGCAATGTGCGATTTCCTGGTATGAGATTGTCGCTTCCACAGGATGCGCGGTCATCAGGTTCTGTCCCCTTACCACGAACGGCTCCGGCTCATTCTCAAGGTCAGTTACTACTGAGCCCACGGCGATCTTGATCTTTTCGGCCGTTATCTCCCCGACCTTGATGTTGTGCTGCTGCTTGAGATAGTACTGGATGTCGTTCGTGAACACATCTCCTGCGACCTTTATGCTGTTCTGCTTCACGATGCCTCCGAGGGATATCACGGCTATCTCTGTCGTACCGCCTCCTATGTCTACCACCATGTTCCCCTTAGGGGCCTCGACATCAAGCCCTATTCCCAGGGCTGCAGCCATAGGTTCGAATATGAGGTATACATCGCGGCCTCCTGCATGTTCGGAGGAATCCCTGACGGCCCTGATCTCCACCTCAGTACTTCCGGACGGAATCCCCACCACAATCTTGAGATTCGGCGTGAAGAACGACCTTCTCCTGCTGTTCACTTCCTTTATGAATCCCCTGATCATCATCTCGGCGGCGTTGAAATCCGCAATGACCCCTTCTCTCAGTGGCCTGACGGTCTTTATGCCGGGATTCTCCCTTTCCTGCATCAGCTTGGCCTTCTGGCCGAGGGCCATCATCTTGCCTGTGCTGTTCTCTATGGCAACGATGCTCGGTTCATCGAGCACAATCTGGTCATTCTGGAATATTACTGTATTGGCTGTACCGAGGTCAATGGCAAGCTCCTGTGTCAAGAATGAAAATCCCATCTTTCTGTCCTGTTTGCTTCTGTTCAACTGTCTGCAGCGGGTATTGCATGGCCGGGTGTCTCCCGAAGTCCTTCCGCTTAAAAATATCCGGACAAAAATACTAAAAAAGTTATAATATACGTATATTTGTTTCCATTATGGAACGAAAAAATTATCTGATACTTATGGCCGGAGGAAGCGGCACCCGCATGGGAGCCCCGATACCGAAACAGTTCCTGGAGCTCGGCGGCCGTGCCATCCTTCATGCCACCCTTGAAAGATTCTGTTCCGCAATCCCTGATATCAAAGTCGTCACTGTGTTGCCGGAGGCCCATATCCCGTTCTGGAGACATTATTGCGCCGAACGAAATGTCCTTGTCCCGCAGGTGCTTGTGACAGGCGGGATTACGCGTTTCCATTCAGTCAGGAACGGACTTGGGAAAGTGCCTGAAGGGGCTGTAGTCGCAATCCATGACGGGGTAAGGCCGCTTGTCTCGGAAGACCTGATACGGACGATGTTTGACATGGCGAGGGAAAAGCCTGCCGTAATCCCGGTAATACCGAGCATAGATACTGTCAGGGCCCTGGAAAACAAGACTATGCCGGACGGGTCGTCGGAGCTGTCCCCGATTCCCGGCGTATACCCTGACAGGAATATCCTTTTCCGGGTGCAGACACCGCAGGTTTTCCGTTCAGAGGATATCAGGGCTGCCTATACACAGGCGTACAGCCAGTCATTTACGGATGATGCTTCAGTCGCGGAAAAATACGGAATACCTCTCTCCTTTGTACAGGGAGAGAGGATGAATATCAAGATAACATCCCGCGAGGATCTTATACTTGCGCAGGCAATCCTTGAGGTGCTTCAAAGAAGTCACTCCTGACCTCTTTCCCTCCGGGTGCTTGCCGAGAAGCTGGTGTTCTGATATTCCTTGACCCATACCTGGCGCTCAATGGACTGGTCGAGGGAAATCTGGGTCTCGGTAGACTGTACATAAGGGATCTTCTGGATTGTATTGACCAGAATTTCCATCAGGTGGTCATGGTTGAAGCAGTATATCTTCAGCAGAAGCGGGTATTTTCCTGTCACGAAATGACATTCCACGACTTCCGAGATTTTTTTCAGGGCATCGATGACGTCCGGATATTTGTTGGCTTCAGACAGTGAGACACTTACAAATGCACATACATCCAGCCCGAGAGCCTGTGGCTTGACAAGGAGGCGGGAGCCGGTAATGACTCCGTTTGCTTCCAGCCTTTTCACTCTCTGGTGTATGGCTGCTCCGGAAACTCCGCATTCTCTTGCGATTTCAAGAAACGGCATCCTGGCGTTCTTTACAAGGAATGACAGGATCTTCTGGTCAATCTGGTCGATGTGGTACGTAGGCATACGCAAATAATTTTAGCGAGTTTGTTTTCCAAGTGCGAATTTAGTTGCAATTTTTAAGAAAACAATACTCGTGTGCCGGAAAATTGTAATTTGCAACATGCCTCCGGAACAGGAATATATAGCTACTGTTTTTTCCTGCGTCTGCCGGTAGGTTCGCGGTTGGCAACTATGTTCTTGCAGTCCTCTTCCGTAAGGGCCGTTGCATCAGACCCCTTAGGTATCCTGTAGTTGTTCCCGGCATGCTTGATGTAAGGGCCGTAATTCCCGTTGATGATCTGTATGTCGCTGTCCTTGAACTCGGCTATTATCCTGTTCGCCTCCTTGTCGGCAGACTGCTCTATCAGCCTGATACAGCTCTGAAGGTCGATGCTGAGCGGATCCGTGCCTTTCGGCAGGGATATGTTCCTTGTCCCGTATTTGATGTACGGGCCGAACCGCCCCTTGGTGCAGATGATGCTGATGCCCTCGTGTTCCCCGACGGTCCTTGGCAGCTCGAACAGTTTCAGTGCGTCATCAAGGGTAAGGCTTTCAATCAGCTGTCCAGGTGCAAGGCTTGCGAACACCCTGTTTTCCCCTTCCCCTTTCTGTACATATGCCCCGTAGTGCCCGTATCTGGCGACAATCGGCTGTCCGTCTTTCGGGTCTGTCCCGAGCTCCCGGCTCACATGGCTGTATACATTATTATTAATGGTCTCTTCAACCTTTTCATGGAACGGGGTATAGAAGTCGGCTATGACATTATCCCACTCGAGCTTGCCGTCTGCAATCCTGTCGAATTCCTTTTCTACGTTGGCCGTGAACCCGTAGTCCAGTATCGTCCGGAAGTTTTCCACAAGATAGTCCGTGACAATCATTCCGATTTCCTGCGGGAGAAGCCTGTTCTTTTCAGCACCGACCGTCTCGGTCCTGCCGGCTGTGCGGATTTCCCCGTCCTGGAGGACAAGGTCCGTAACCTGGACCTTCTCTCCCGGCTTGTCTCCGCTGATGATATATCCGCGGGATTTCTTCAGGGTGGAGATTGTAGGGGCATAGGTGGACGGGCGTCCGATGCCCAGCTCCTCGAGCTTCTTTACGAGAGAGGCTTCCGTATATCTCGACGGTGGAGCGGTAAACCTGCATTCGGCAGACATCCTGATATTCTCGAGTATATCGCCTGTGTGCATCTCCGGAAGGATTGTCTCGTCCTCTTCCGGCTGCGTCTCGTCCGGAGTCTCGATATACAGTTTCAGGAACCCGTCGAAGAGTATCTGTGTCGCCTGTATCTGGAATGTTTCCCCGATGCCTTCGGCCCCTGCCTTTATGGAGGTCCTGAGTACGTCTGCATCGGCCATCTGTGAGGCTACCGTGCGTTTCCATATGAGGTCGTAGAGACGCTTCTCCTGTGACGTCCCGGGTATCTCCGTGTTTTCGATATATGTAGGCCTTATTGCCTCATGGGCCTCCTGCGCCCCTTTGGAGCGCGTCTTGTACTGGCGTGGCTTCGAGTAGTTCTCGCCGAATGTGCTGCAGATATATTTCTTCGCTGCGCCGAGGGCGAGTGAGGACAGGTTGGTCGAGTCGGTTCTCATGTAGGTTATGAAACCTTCCTCATAAAGCTTCTGTGCTATACTCATCGTCTGGCTGACAGAGAAGTGGAGCTTCTTTGCGGCTTCCTGCTGCAGGGATGACGTGGTAAACGGCGGTGCCGGATACCTGTTGCCCGCCTTCTTGTCGATTCCCGTGATTCTGAATATGGCGCCGTTGCATTTCTCCAGGAATGCCCTTGCCGTATCCATGTCCGGGAACTTCCTGTCCAGGGAAGCCTTTACCTCTATATTTCCAGGTGTCCCTGCAGGATGAAAGATTGCATCTGTCCTGTAGTACTGCTCCTTCTTGAACTCCAGGATTTCCCTTTCCCTGTCCACAATCAGCCTTAATGCGACGGACTGTACTCTTCCGGCAGAGAGCTTCGGCTGGATTTTTCTCCACAGTATCGGGGAAAGCTCGAATCCTACCAGCCTGTCGAGTATCCTTCTTGCCTGCTGAGCATCGACAAGGTTCATGTCGATGTCGCGCGGATTACTGATGGCATTGAGTATCGCGTCTTTCGTGATTTCGTGGAACACTATTCTGCGCGTATTCTCCTTTTTCAGCCCGAGAGTCTCGAACAGATGCCATGATATGGCTTCTCCCTCACGGTCTTCATCGGATGCAAGCCATACTGTCTCGGCCTTGCCTGCAGCCTTCTTCAGGTCGGCGACGACTTTTTTCTTGTCATCGGGAATCACATATTCCGGCTTGAACCTGTTTTCGACTTCGATGCTCAGCGAGTTTTCCTTCAGGTCGCGGATATGACCGAAGCTTGATTTTACGATATAGTCCTTACCGAGAAATTTCTGGATTGTCCCGGCTTTTGCCGGAGACTCTACGATGACAAGATTCCCCTCCATGTTCTGACCTTTAATATTTTGGACTGCAAAGTAAAGAACAAAGAGGGCAAATTTCCAAATTTTGTTGCTATTTTTGTGGGCTGTATAAAAAATGGACAGAAATGAAGGAAAAGACAAGAAAGCGCATCATACGGTGGTTCTGGATTATCGTCACTCTTCCTGTGGCGCTGATAGTCCTGATGCTGCTGCTTGTGTGGGCTTTTGCCGACATACCGTCTTTCGAGGAACTCGAGAATCCCGAAAGCAAGCTTGCTACCCAGGTACTCGCTGAGGACGGGGAGATCCTGACGACATTCCATATAGAGAACAGGTCGTTTGTCCCTTACAAGGAGCTTTCCCCGAATCTCGTCAATGCGGCTGTGGCTACGGAGGACGTGCGCTTCTATGAGCACTCGGGCATTGATTTCATAAGTCTCGGGAGGGTGCTCGTCAAGACCCTTCTCCTGAGCGACTCGAGCCAGGGAGGAGGAAGCACCATTACTCAGCAGCTCGCGAAGACCCTGTATCCGAGAGCGGACGTAAGCAGCAGGATACCGGGCGGCTCCAAGGTCAAGATGGTGTGGATCAAGCTGAAGGAATGGATTACGGCCGTCAAGCTGGAACGCAACTATACGAAGGATGAGATCATGGACATGTATATGAATGCCGTCTTTTTCGGCAGCAATGCATATGGCATCAAGTCCGCGGCCCAGACATTCTTCGGGAAGAATCCTTCCGAGCTTACGGTTGAGGAAAGCGCCATGCTTGTCGGCATGGTCAACAAGCCGACGAGATACAATCCTGTCCTCAATCCCGACAAGGCTCTTGCAAGGCGGAATTTCGTGATAGGGCAGATGGAAAAGGCCGGGTATCTGACCCCGTCCGAGAAGGACTCCATATGCAATATCCCTGTCATCCTCTCATATCAGATGCTTGACCATAATGCCGGGCTTGCCCCATATTTCCGCGACATGCTCAGACGTACGATGAATGCTTCCGAGCCTGAGAGGAAAAGGTACAGCATGTACGAGGACTATGTTGTCGATTCTCTCCAGTGGGCGGACAATCCTTTTTACGGATGGCTCAACAAGAACCTGAAGCCGGACGGATCGAGATACAGCCTTGACAAGGACGGGCTCAGGATATACACGACGATCAACTACAAGATGCAGCAGTACGCCGAAGAGGCCGTGGCGGAGCATCTCGGGCTGGATCTCCAGGACAAGTTCTGGTCCGACCAGCGGACTATAATCGACAAGCCGTTCTCCAACGAGACGGACCAGGCTACAATCGACAGGCTGATGTCGCAGGCACGCCGCTGGAGCGACCGTTACCGTGTGATGAAGTCCCGGGGCGCATCCGAGCAGGAGATCAGGAGGAGTTTCGGCAGGCCGGTAGAGATGAGGGTGTTTTCATGGAACGGCAAGGGCTACATAGATACAGTGATGACTCCTGACGATTCCATAAGATACTACAAGGCGCATCTCAGGGCGGCTTTCGTTGTGATGGAGCCGAATACCGGACATGTGAAGGCCTATGTCGGGGGACCGAACTACCGTTATTTCAAATATGACAATGTGCGTCAGGGAAAGAGACAGGTCGGGTCGACCATCAAGCCGTTCCTTTATACCCTGGCGATGCAGGAAGGCATGAGCCCTTGCGACAAGGTGGTAAACGTGCCTCAGACATTCATTGTCGGGGAGGACACATGGACCCCGCAGAGTACGGACAGGGACGAATGGATAGGTCAGACAGTTACCTTGAAATGGGGACTGACCAAGAGCAGCAACAATATCTCCGCATATCTGATGAAGCAGTTCGGTCCGCATGCCATGGCGGAGATGATGCGCAAGATGGGTATAGGAAGCCATATTGACGAGGTGCCGTCACTGTGCGTCGGACCGGCTGACCTGACCCTTTATGAAATGGTTGCTGCATATAACACATATCCGTCGCACGGAGTGTATATCGAGCCACTGTTCGTGACCAGGATAGAGGATAATACCGGGACTGTCCTTGAAGAGTTCTCTTCCAGGAAGAGGGAGGCGATAAGCGAACGGACCGCCTATCTCATGGCCAATCTCATGGAAGGTGTAGTCGACAACGGGACAGCCATCAGGCTGAGATATAAATACGGGCTCAAAGGCGAGATAGCCGGGAAGACCGGTACAAACAATGACCAGGCGGACGGATGGTTCATAGGCTATACCCCTACCATTACCGGAGGCGTATGGGTCGGTGCTGAAGACCGTCAGGTGCATTTCCAGACAATGACATACGGCCAAGGCTCCAACATGGCCCTGCCTATATGGGGGATATGGATGAAGAAAGTCCTTGCGGACGGGACCCTGGGAGTGTCCGAGGAAGACCGGTTCATCGCACCTCCGGGCATGCATCTGGACCTCGACTGCGACGGAAGTGACAATGATGCAGTGCAGTCTGTCGAGGAAGAGACAGTGCAGGAAATTGAAGACTATTTCTTTGAATGATTATGGGAAAATACAGGAACATAGCTGTCATATATGGAAGCGATTCTTCCGAGTGGGAAGTGTCGTGCAGGAGCGGCGAATTTGTCGCATCGCGGATTGACGGGGCGGAATATAATGTATATGAGATATTTGCAAGGTTCGGCAACTGGTCTCTTGTGGCATATAGAAGGCAGAATTCAATGAGGAACATCCTCCCTGAAGGGGCCAGGCCACAGATTGACAAGACGGATTTCTCCGTGTCGCTGAAAGGGGAGAAGATCCGGTTTGACTATGCCTACATAATGCAGCACGGCAACCCAGGGGAGAACGGGCTGATGCAGGGCTACTTTGAAATGCTGGGTATCCCGTTCAGCAGCTGCTCCTCGTTTGTATCCGCAATGACATTTGACAAATTCTCCTGCAAGAACTATCTGCGCGGAATGGACTGTGTCAGATGCGCGGATGATATCTTTATCCGTCGCGGTGACAATGTCACGGCATCGGATGCGGTACAGCGGCTCGGGCTTCCCCTGTTTGTCAAGCCTACCGACGGAGGCTCCAGTTTCGGTGTTACAAAGGTAAAGGACGAGGCGGACTTTGATGTGGCTCTCAGGCTGGCCTTTGCCGAAGGGAAGACCGTGCTTGCAGAGAAAGCCGTATCTGGCCGGGAAATAACGGATGCCGTATACTTCAACGGCAGGGAACTGGTCGCATTGCCGGTCATAGAGATAGTTACGGAACATGAGTTCTTCGACTACGATGCAAAATATAACGGGTTCAGCCGTGAAATCTGCCCTGCAGACCTTCCGGAGGATATAACGCACAATGTGCAGGAAGTGTCGAAGCAGATCTATCGGAGGCTTGGATGCTCCGGAGTCGTCAGGGTGGACTATATCCTTGCCGAGGACGGGCTGTATTTCCTTGAGGTAAATACGATTCCGGGCATGACAGCGGCTTCCCTTGTCCCGAGGATGGTCCGGACTGCAGGAATCGACATGACCGCTTTCCTGACGGAGATAATCGAAAGCTCCGAAAACCGATGAGTTTGCCGAAAGGCGGATATTCCGAAAACTATGCTGTTAAAAGAGTTCATTTCCAAGGCGGTAGCCGTTTTGGAGCAGACTTGTGCACTTGATGAGGCAAGGGCTATAGTCTTTGCCCTGTGCGAGGATGTGATCGGGACGAAAAGCTACACTCATATAATAGAGCCGGACTATAAGGTCCCTGAGGCCAGCCTCCCCGGGCTTGAAGAGAAACTGTCAAGACTGGAGGCGGGGGAGCCTCTTCAATATGTTACCGGGCATTGCAGTTTCTGCGGCTTTGATTTCAAGGTTTCTCCTGACGTCCTGATTCCCAGGCAGGAGACCGAGCTGCTGTGCAGGCATGCGATTGATTTTGTGTCCAGGATCATGCGGATGAGGAGTTCTGCAGGGAAATTTGCCGCCCCCGTGAGAATCCTTGACCTGTGCACGGGCTCCGGTTGTATCGCATGGACTCTGGCACTGTCGGTCCCGGGTGTGGAAGTCGTAGCTGTCGACAATTCTGAAAAGGCGCTTCAAGTTGCTGCCACACAGCCGTTCAGGGAATATGCCAGGAAACATAACATAAATGTTCCCCAATTCATATGCCAGGATATACTCTCTCCAGGATTCGGCAGTGATCTCGGTGTTTTCAGTCTCATTACATCCAATCCCCCGTATGTGAGGGAGTCTGAGAAAGCCTGCATGAACAAAAATGTTCTGGACTACGAGCCTGCTTCTGCCCTTTTTGTTCCGGATGACGACCCCTTGCTGTATTACCGTGCAGTCGCCTCCATTTCCATGCGATGTCTTGAAGATGAAGGAATGGGCTTCACGGAAATCAATGAGGCGTTCGGCCCCGCAACAGCCGGAATCTTCACTGAAGGGGGCTTTGCCAGGACAGAGGTAATAAAGGATATCAGCAACAGGAACAGGATAGTGCGGTATTCCAGGTAATTTTTATTTTTCCGGCATCATACATCGGGACCAACCCCTTACCGGAAGCCCTGCAGCCAGTATTTTAGTCATTATCCGTGTACATTTTGCGAACACGGATAATAATGGCTCTTTTTGCATCAGGAATGATTTTATGTCGGATTAATTCTTGATGTCATGAAAGGAGTTTTTTTAGCAGTGTCTGTCATTGCCTTCCTTGCCGTATCATGCGAGGAGCTTGACAATGATATCCGGAAGCACTGGGCAGGAGATGCGGATTCTTCTTCACGGGTATCTCTTGGCGATGTCGCCGTTATCTTGTCTGAGATTCCGTTGGAACTTGAACAGATGAATGAAGTGCATGACGCAGTATCATCTTCATCGGAAAACGGTTATGACGAGGAATACATGATGCGGGATCTGTTCAGTGTACCCGGGGCCGGGGTAGGCGATGACCGGCTGCCGGAAGGGACCAAGGCGCGGCCTGTGTATGACCGGCCTATGCGGGAGCTGATAAGGGAGTATCTGCACCGGCAGCATGAGACAAGGTCCGGTATATTTAAGGACAGCCGGATTCAGGATGTTTCCCCTGAAGAAATACTCGAAGACATGCAGTCTTCGGACATGCAGATTTACTGGCCCTATTCTGAGAACTGGGACGGCAAGGAGCTGCCTGTCATAACATTCGATCCGATGGACGGGGCGGAGACCAATATCGGCTACCGGATTGTAGTGGATGCTGACGGCCGGAGAACGGTTGAGGAAGTCATTGCAGATGAGCAGATGGCGATAGACGGCACGGTCTGGGTCGTAAACAGGAATGATGACAGCGGCTACAATTCCCTGGAGATATTGCGCAGGGAAGACCCTGACTGGGGTACTGGAGGCGGGGAAATCATTGTCCGCCCGCAGTCATTCAAAGGCGGGACAGGACAGGAGGCCCCGTTGAGGACACTCATACTCCGGGAATTCACAATGCTCAGGAACTATGATTCATGGTTTGCCGGGGCATCTGAATTCTTTGTCAAGATAGGCTCTGTCGAAGGTTTTACCGCCAGCACAGAAGCGGAATTGAAACTGTATTCCCCGACTGTCACTGACTTCATGATTGTAGTCAAGCGCAAGTACAAAGGTGTCCCACGTCCTTTCAATGCGGTCCTGGTCTCGGACTGGACGGACCAGCTCGAGCAATGCGCCTTCCTGATATCTGAAGATGACGGCGGGACCAGGACTTCCTGGAAGTGTACCGCCCTTGTCCGGATAGCGTCAAAAAGTTACGGTGTTGAGATAGAGCTGCCGATAAATACAAGGGACGACATTGTATGGAGAGGGCAGTTGAGCAGCCGGTATATCATGGCAAACAACAATGTTACCGGGCATTTCGGAGATGTGGACCTCAAATTCGAGGTGCAGGAATACTGAGCCGCTCTCCTTACCCTTCGGTTATGGTCATTTCGCAATTTCTGCAGTCAAAGCCGACAGTCAGTGACCTTCCGTTGTTTATCAGCATGAGAGGTGTTGCCCTGAGCCCTTTCTTCTGCTTGGGGCACATCCCCAGTTCATGCCGTATGCAGTATCTGGACCTCATGAGCTCGGCATCGGCGGGATGCCCGATTTCATATGCCATTCCGGCAATGTCGAATCCTTTATGCCTGTACACGGCAGCGGCAGTCCTGTTGGCAATGTTCATCCTGTAGTCGGCAACCATCCGGTGGCTGTCGTCAGCCGGGGATGAGTCATCCTGTATATCCATTGCCGGCTTCAGATGGAGCATCGGGAGCTGTCTGCATGGAACGGCATCAAGCATCTCCGCCAGCCTGCGCCGGATAGAGTTCAGGAAGGAGGCCGGCATAAGCGGGACCGGACAGTCCGGGGCAATGCCGTCCATACTTTTCCCCATGTATGACAAGTCAGAGACATGAAATCTGTAATGGCCGGTACTTTTCGACAGTTGCGAGTTGATGACGGCAAGCATCCTGTCTCTGTTTGAAGCAACAGTGTCGCCGGCATTTTCCCGTATGTCCGCAGTCCTTCCGTCTTCGCTGACGGCTGTGACATCCAGCACGAAACCTTCGGATATTCCGATTCTGACCCCGACAGCAATTTCACGGACGGGCATGTTCTTTTCGAGTTCCCTTTCAAATGAATTGTCAAGGTTCCTGAAGATTTTTGCCCCCTGGAACAGCTCCGGTACCGGTTTGCACCGGATTTCATTGCCGGAACATATGTCTCCCCTGAAGCCGACTGTCTCGGAGCCGGCGATAAAGACAAAGCCGTCTCCGTTGTTGAGCCGGATTCCGTTGTGTGCAGGGGATATTCTCAGCATATCCTTTGTCCTGTTCAGGAAACTTACGGTCCCGATTTCCTCTCCGGTCGACCTTGTGGAGTTGAGGGATGCCCAGCTGTGCCGTCTGCCGTCGATATAAAGGTCTGTATATCCCCTGTTGAATGTCTTTCCGGTGTCCGGGGTAAAGCCTCCGGATACTTTCCCGAATGAAGCCCTGCAGTACCTGTCGTCAGCCATGACGATATTGTCAAGGGCTATGGAATAGTCCCGCGTGACGTTCTTTACATATGATATGCTTTTCAGCCGGCCCTCTATCTTGAATGAAGTAATGCCAGCATCTGCAAGCTCTTTCATCCTGTCCTTGAGATTCAGGTCTTTAAGTGACAGCAGGGACTTGTTCCTGACAATGATGTGTCCGTCCGTATCCGCAAGGTCGTATCTTGACCTGCATGCCTGGATACATTCTCCCCGGTTGGCGCTCCGTCCGGCAATTTTCTCCGATAGATAGCATTGCCCGCTGTAGCATACGCACAGGGCACCATGGACAAAGAATTCAAGTTCGCAGCTGACAGCCTTCCTGATATCTCTGATAGTGTCAATGGAAAGCTGCCGCTCCAGGACAAGCCTTGAAAATCCGAGGCTCTCATAGAACCTGGCCTGTTCGGCTGTCCTTATGGCGCATTGAGTTGAAGCATGCAGCGGGATATCGATCCCTTCCTCCGCCGCTGCAGCCGCTATTGCCAGGTCCTGGACAATCACTGCATCTGCCCCTGCATCCCGGTATCCTTTCAGCAGCTGTATGGCATATCCAGTCTCGTTGTCATACAATATCGTGTTCAAGGTCACGAAAATCCGTGCCCCGAACTGATGGGCATGCCTGCATAGCCGGCTGATTTCCCCGATACTGTTGCCTGCGGCCTGTCTTGCCCCGAAATCCGGTCCGGCAATATATACGGCATCGGCACCGCAGTCGATAGCTGCAATGCCGATGTCACAATTCCTGGCGGGTGCCAGAAGTTCAAGCTGTCTTTTCATCAGTTGCACTGGAGAGCCTGCATCTGCGCCTTTGCGGTAGCGCCGTATTTTGCATGGCTCAGAATTTTCTGGTAGTATCCGCATGCCTTCTCCTTGTTGCCTGACTGCTGTGCAATGACGGCTATTGTATAATAGATGTCGTAGACATTCTTGGCATTAGGATTGAGGGCCACATATTTCTCGTAATATGAGATGGCGTCATTTGTCTTGTTGAGCTTCATGGAAGCATTGCCGGCAAGATACATTGCATTCGCATTCTCATTATACTCGTTTGACTTGAGGGCTGCATCAATGGCTTCATTGTATTTCTGTGCCTTGATGAAGTTCTGGGACATCCTGAGATAGATGTTTGAAAGCTGTTTTACAGCCTGGCTTTCCTGTCCGTGCCTCATTGCTGCGACGAGAGCCTTTTCTGCCTCGGCAGTCTTGCCTGTGGCATTGTAAGCCATACCGAGTCTGAGGAGTGCATTGCCGTTTGTGGAATCTATGGCTACAAGCTGCTGATATGCGGCTATTGCTCCCTCGAAGTCCTTTGCATTGAGGAGAGTGTTGCCTTTCTGCATATATACCTGCGGGATGAGGCTGCCTGCCTCGTCTGCCACTTCCGGCTTGCCGTACTGGTCTGCAGATTCAATCGCTTTCTGGAGCTGTGGGACAGCACCGTCGTAGTCTCCGGCCTGAAGCATGTCCTTGGCGATGGCAAGAGTGACCTGAGGTATGATATCCTTGCAGTTTGCGACAAGTTCAGCGCCTTCTTCTCCGCATGCTTCTCCCATTGTAAGTGCCTGCTCGAAATATGCCAGGGCGGACGCATTGTCTCCCATCTGGAGAGACATGGCCCCATTATTGTAAGTTTCAGTCGCCTGTGCCATATCCTGGGCAGCCATTGTGCCGGCAGCAAGTATTACTGCCGCTAAAGAAAGAAGAAATTTTTTCATATCTGTTCTGTTTATTAAAAGTTCCCGAATGACCATATTATTGCAAAAGTAGCAAAATTTTATTTTAATTTTGCAGAGAGCCCGAATAAATGTAATGAAAAGTACGTATTTACTGTTGATTCTTACCATTTTGCCGTTGTCTTTCAGCATGGCCGGACAGTCGATTCCATCATTGCCGGACGATCCGGCGGTGGTCCGGGGGATACTGCCCGACGGCATAGCATATTATCTGGTCTCCGATACCGGGGATAAGGGGCTTGCCGATTTTGCCCTTGTAAGGAAGGACGGCAGCGCCCTGGGATGTGCCCGGATGCTTGATTCTCTTCCGAGATTTTCCGGGAGGTCCCCAAAGGCATTCCTTGCCGGGAACGGGATTTCCCCCGGCAGGCGCTGGTATGTCCAGGACAGGGATGGTGACGTCGTGCTGAAATTCCGGGATGTCAGGCTGAGGGCAGGAGACCCTGTGGTGGATTCTCTTCTGCTGGTCTTCTTCGACATCATAGATAGCGACAGGGATTCCGGAGGGGATGCAATCATAATATCGGGGGATATAGACCGGGATGCCATGCTCCGGAAACTCAAGATGATGTCCCTGATGATCCCTTCCCGGGAATGGAAGCCGCAGAGACCGGCATATTCATGGAATCCTGTCGATACGGCTGCATATTCCGTATACCCTTCCTCGAATGCCTCGATGTCGCTTCTGACTGTGGAATACCGCTCCCCGAGGACACCGGAGGAATATATGCCGACTGCCCTCCCGTCTGTCGCCAAGAGGCTGAGCGATGAGTTCTCGCATCTGCTCGGGAGGAGGATTGCATGGCAGTGTGAAAATGATTCCATCCTTCTTGCAGGAATGAGGTACAACTATCTGCGGAGTGCAGGCCATCGCGGAGACGAGGTCTTTTCAATCGTATTGCAGCTCAGGCGCGGGGATGAACTCAGGGCGGCGGAATCTGTAGGCAAGGTGCTTTCCTCGCTGTCTGCAGAAGGAGCGTCTCCGGAAGAATATTTCGAGGCCAGGTCCGTTGCCTCGCATGCCTTGTACAGGAATATCCACAGGTCATATATACCGAATGACGAGCAGGTCGAAAGATGCATATCTTCGTTCCTCTACGGGGCGGCTATTGCGGCACCGGAGGGCAAGGCCCGGTTCTATGAGAAGGCTGCGGAGCTTGATTCTGCCGGACTGTCCCTTTTCAACCATTTCCTGGCGGAGCTTCTTGACAGGTCTTCCAATCTGTCCGTATCATGCCGGACTGCGGATGCTGCGGAAATTCCTGCCGCAAGCCTTGCGGCTTCATTCGGGAAAGGCTGGGATACTTCCTGCCTCACTCCGGTCCAGGCGTCTTCCGCATCCGAACAGAGCGATACCCTCAGGTTTCCGGTGCCGGATGAAAAGTGCCGCATAGTCCGTGTCCGGGACAGGATTTTCCCGGGGTGCTCCATGTGGACATTCTCCAACGGGATGAAAGTCGTATACCGCGAGATGCCGACGGATGGCATGCTGTACTATTCGTTTTCCCTGCGAACAGGATTCTCGTCGATGCGCAACATGAAGAACGGGGAAGGGGCATTTCTGTCCGACATGCCGTTCCTCTATGACATATGCGGAATCCCGGGGGATGATTTTCTGAATATCCTTGCGGCAAACGGCATCTCCATGACACCGTCCGTCTCCTTGTCGGGCATGTCCTTTTCCGGCTCGCTTCCTGAAGAGCATGCTTCCCTGCTGATGAAATCGCTCCTTGCGCTTTCCGGAGGGATGTCTTTTGACAGTGAGGAGGCCTGCAGATATGTCGCTTCAGAGAGACTGCGTCTTACGACAAGGCGGGGAGAGCTGTTCGCCAAGCTCTTTGTCCTTGACAGCCTGATGAACGGCAACGACAGGTATTCTGCGTTCAAGTCCACGGAGAACCTGCAGGATGACTTGCCGGAAAGGGCTCTGCAGCTGTTCAGGACAGCTTTTGCAAAAGCCGATGACGGGGTCCTGATATTTGTCGGGGATATCCCCGGATATGAATTCAAGAAATTCCTCCAGCAGTATATGGGCGGTTTCAGGACAATCAGGCGCAGGGCCTTGAAGCCGGTGGTCTCATGGAATCCGGTATCGGGGGAATCCACATATATCGTCGAGGGGCAGTTTCCGGGGATAGATGTCCTTATGTCGGCCGACATCCCTTTGAATCCGGCCAATTTCATGGCGACCCGGATTGTTTCGTTTGCATTGAAGGATGCCCTTACGGAAGTCATGTGCGGCAGCGGGATTACAGCCTCGGTAAAGGACATGTTCCTCGCATACCCGTATGAGAAGTTCCAGGTGGCCGTTTCGGTCCTGCCGTCGACGGGGATTGCCGCGTCAGTGGAGACAAGGCCGGATTTCATCCAGGTGCTGCTTGACATAAGGTCTGCAGTCGCTGACCTGGCAGACAATCCATTGCCGGAGGACAGGCTTGACCTTTACAGGAAAATGGCTGCTGACAGATGGGATTCCCTGCAGGACGACCCGGATTACTGGATAAGCATGATATCCGGAAGATTCGCCGGCGGCAAGGACCTCCAGACAGGATATTCTGCCCGTATCTCTGCCGTCACGGCATCTGAGGTGCAGGAGATATTCAGGAAAATAGACACCGGAAGCAGGATAGAATATGTTACAAAGAGAAGATATGAAACACGGAGCGATAATACAGATAGATGACTGTCTTGTCTCGGAGGATATCCTTACCGAGTATTTTTCTTGCGACTACGGGAAATGCCGGGGTTGCTGCTGCATAATCGGCGACAGCGGTGCGCCTCTCCATGAAAGCGAACTCGAGGCCATAGAGAAGAACTATCCTGTCTTTTCCGCGATGATGCGTCCGCAGGGCAGGGAGGCGGTAGCTGCAAAAGGGTTCTTCGAGGTGGATACGGACGGGGATGTCGTGACGCCCCTTGTCCCTGGAAGCGAGGAATGCGCCTATACCTGTTTTGACGGGGACGGGAACTGCTTCTGTGCAATGGAGAAATGCTGGTTCCAGGGAAACGGGGATTTCAGGAAGCCGATTTCATGCTGGCTGTATCCCATACGTGTCTCCGAACTGAGCAACGGGATGAAAGCCCTGAATCTGCACAGGTGGGATATATGCAGGGATGCCTTTGAGAAGGGCAGAAAAGAAAAGGTCCGCGTATATGAATTCCTACGCGAACCTATAGAACGTTTTTTCGGCAAGGATTTTTATTCGGCGCTCTGTGAGGCATCCAGGATCCTGACAGCCTGATCGTAGTCTGCCGCATTGACCTTCAGTTCAATGTTGTCTTCCACGGCATTTATCATCGGATAGCTTGATGTCTCGCCGAAGATTGCCGACTCTATGCCGCAGTCTTTCAGCTTTGTCTGTGCGATGCTTGCCCTCATCGGGTCATCGAATTTTGCAACTGTCTTCAAACTTTCGTCCATGATTCTGCTGTTTTATTGGTTGGACATGTTATTGTTGAGCCTGTGCTCAAGGCCGGAGGCTATTCTTGTGACATCTTTCCGGAGACCTTCCACAATGACTCCGTCAGCCGTTGCCGTAAATGTAATCCTGTCCTCGAACATCCTTGACAGTCTGCTGGCCGTGCTCCTGTGCCGGAATGTCATGGTCCCGTCGGCTGCCGTTTCAGGAATATATCCAAGTGCTTCCATGTAGTCCCGGACCGTCCCGTTGTCCGGCATCTTCCCGTCTTCGGTGGCTACCGGCATTGCCGCAAAGCCGACTTTCGGATATATTGCAGCCACGGCCGCAAAGACCAGGGCTATTTTCCACAGCGCCCCGTATCCTCCGCGGAACATCGCTTCCATATTTCCGCCTGATGTCCCTGTGAAGATGAGGACCAGCATTATAACGGCAAAAAAGATGATGAGCCAGAAGAAGTATTTTATGCTGCGGACCAGATATCTCATTGCGATATGTTTGTGTATAGAACAAATATACAACAAATCCCGGATTTTTATTTATTTTTGCAATCAGAAACTTAATAAATCATAAAGGAATTACCATGGAAGAAAAAAAGACAGGGGTAGAGAAAGTGCAGCCCCAGGACGGAAGTCCGAAGAAAGTAATGTATGCGCTTACTGCGGTTGCTGTTATCCTGGCTGCGGCCCTTGCGTATATATGGATAAGCAAGGCATCCCTTGTCAATGAGCTTAATCTTGAGAAAGAGGACCTTACAGCGCAGATGATTGCTCTGCAGAATGATTATGCGACCCTTTCATCCGATTATGACAGCATCAACATGCAGCTTGATTCATCACGGGAGGAGGTTTCTCAGCTTATTGACAGGATCAAGAGGACTGATGCCACCAACAGGGCAAAGATCAGACAGTACGAGAAAGAGCTCGGGACTCTCAGGAGCATAATGAAGAGCTATATCTACCAGATAGACTCCCTCAATACACTTAATCAGAAGCTGACTGCCGATGCTGCCGCTGCGCGCAGGGAGGCTGCTGAAAGCCGCAGGCAGTCCGAGGAGCTCAGCAAGACAGTAGAGAACCTTTCGGACCAGGTAGCCGTAGGTGCAGTTGTAAAGGGACGCGGAATCAGGCTTGATGCATATAATGCATCCAATAAGATCACTGACAGGAGCAGCAGGGTCGTACGTCTCATGACGACACTGAGCCTTGTGGAGAACGAGCTTGCGCCGAAAGGCCCGATGAGAGTATATATCAGGGTCAAGGGTCCGGACGGGACTCTCCTTACGAATGCCGACCAGAGGACGTTCGAGCTCGACGGCGAGCCTATGGTATGTTCGGCATCAAGAGAGGTCGACTATCAGGGCCAGGAAGTGGAGATGAGCATATATCTCAATGATATAGAGGACTATGTAAAGGGAATCTATACCGTTGACGTCTATACTGAAAAGGCACTTCTCGGTTCTGCAGAGCTGATGCTCCGCTAATCATAAGGATTGTGATATATATCCATATCCCTTATTGCGGCAGTTTCTGTACATACTGCGGATTCTATTCCGAGACGGCGACAGGGGCCGGCTGCGGCATCAATGATTATGTGGAGGCCCTGTGCACTGAGATTGCCGGCAGGAGGGCAGAACTGTCGGAGCCACACGAAAGGGATACATTGTATATAGGAGGCGGCACCCCATCGGTGCTGCCTCTTTCTGCATTGAAGAGGATTGTCTCCGCATTGCGGGAAGCAGGCGCGGGGGCCGATTATGAGGAATTCACAGTCGAAGTAAATCCTGAGGACATACTGGAAAAAGGGCAGGGATATGCCGAAGGTCTGCTTGAGGCCGGTGTGAACAGGATCAGCATGGGAGTCCAGTCGCTGGACGACAGGATACTGGGATGGATGAACAGGCGGCATGATGCGGATGGATCTGCAAAAGCATACCGGATATTGAGGGATGCCGGATTCCGCAATATAAGCATAGACCTGATATTCGGCATCTCGATGCTTGAGGACAAAGTATGGTCCAGGACACTTGACGGAGTCCTTGACGGTCTGGGCACGGGGACGCCTCCTGAACATATCTCTGCCTACCAGCTCTCGGTAGAGCCTGACAGTGCCCTTGCCTCGATGCGGGACAGAGGCCTGTATGAAGAGGCTTCCGACAGCTTGTGCGAAGGGCAGTATGCGGAATTGTGCAGCAGGCTTGCTTCAGCCGGATACCGCCATTATGAAATATCCAATTTCTCCCTGCCGGGATATGAGGCGCGTCACAACAGCGGATACTGGTATCACATCCCGTATACAGGGCTTGGCCCCGGGGCGCACTCCCTTGATATAGGTTCCTGTTGTCCGGAAGCCCCGTCTGCAGGCCAAGGCGGGCGGAATGTCTTCCGGCGGTCCTGGAACATTGCGGATGTCAGAGCCTATTGTGCTGCAGCCCATGACGGGGATTTCTCTCCTGTACGGGAATCCGAGACATTGTCTGCCCGTCAGGTTGATATGGAGAGGATAATGCTTGCCCTCAGGACCGATGAAGGCATTGAGGAAAGTTTCCTGAGAAAGACATGTGCCAAGAATGCCCTGGATGCCGCGATTGCTGCGGGTACCCTGGTCGAAACGCATCTGTCCTGGCATGGCAGGCGGCTCATGGGCAATGGTCAGGTAAAATCATGCCCGCGCCTGCGTATCCCCGAGAAATATTTCTTTGTCTCGGACAATATCATTTCGGATATCGTCTGATTCCGGGCGATTTGTTCCGATACTCTGTAAAAATAGCTAATTTTACAGCCATAACAGCAATATCTATCAATATGTCCGATATACATTATTGCAGGGTCGGGTCTTTGCGCCGCCTGATGCAGGACAGGGGCTGGGATGCCGTTGTAGTATCGAGTTCCGACCCGCATGGAAGCGAATATCCTGCACCCAGATGGAAGCAGGTTGAGTGGCTGTCGGGATTTACAGGAGAGTCAGGGGACCTTGTCGTCACAATGGACCATGCCGGGCTCTGGACTGACTCCAGATATTTCATCCAGGCAGTGAACGAGCTTGACGGGAGCGGAATCGTGCTACACAGGACACGGGTTCCGGATGCCGTCGGGATTCCGGAATGGCTTGCCGGAATGGCATCCGGCCATGCTGTAACGGTGGCGCTTGACGGCAGGTGCTTTTCGGAGGAATATGTCCGGGAAATAGAGTCTGCAGAAGGCATCGTCATCGAGGATGTCCCGGATATGTTCGACATGATATGGACGGACAGGCCCGGGGTCCCGAGTTCTCCGCTCATTACCCTCGATGACGGGACCACCGGAGAGTCCCGTATACAGAAGCTGTCATGGCTCAGGAAGTTCCTCCTGAAGAACGGCTGTGACTGCATGCTGCTCTCCTCCCTTGATGAGATTGCATGGCTGCTGAACGTGAGGGGCAATGATATCGAATACAATCCTCTGGTCGTGTCATATCTTCTCGTGACCATGGATGAGGTATACTGGTATGTCCGCAAGGACTCGTCCTCTCCTGAGGACCCGGACACCGTCGACAGTGTGGCGGAAGTGAGGGCTGACGGCGTGCGTATCTGCCGGTATGATGACCTGGCAGACGGAATAGGCTTCCTGTCGGATGACGGCCGTGAACCGATGAGACTTTATTTTGACCCCTCATCTGTCAATTTCAATGTCTCCTGCCTTCTCCGGCAGGCGTTCGGGGAAGACAATATCGTGACCGGTCAGTCCCCGGTAATTCTGCGCAAGGCTGTCAAGAACGGCTGTGAGATAGCCGGGATGCGTGAGGCCTGCCAGTATGACGGTGTGGCAATGGAGCGGTTCCTTTTCTGGCTTGAGACATCGGTAAGGGCCGGGGAGGAAATTTCGGAGTGGGATGCTTCACTTAAGCTGACATCCCTCAGGGCTCGGATACCGGGATACCGGGGTAACAGCTTCGGGAATATTTCCGCATATGGGGAAAATGCCGCATTACCGCATTACAGCACGTCTCCGTCGGATTCCTCCCGCATATATCCCCGCGGGCTCTATCTTGTCGATTCCGGCGGACAGTACATATTCGGCACGACTGACATTACCCGCACCGTACCGATGGGAGAATGTTCGGACCTTGAAAAGGAAGACTATACCCTTGTCCTCAAGGGCATGATAGGGCTTGCCTCGGCCGTGTTCCCGGGCGGGACGGCCGGCTGTCATCTGGATGTGCTTGCGAGGAATCCGCTATGGCAGCAGATGCGGAAT
Source organism: uncultured Bacteroidales bacterium (assembly GCA_944323805.1). Lineage (GTDB taxonomy): Bacteria > Bacteroidota > Bacteroidia > Bacteroidales > UBA932 > Cryptobacteroides. The sequence continues at coordinate 31,288 of CALUTW010000015.1, forward strand.
TTCGGGCACGGGACAGGACATGGGGTAGGGTTCTATCTCTGCGTGCATGAGGGACCGCAGGATATCAGGCAGAACTTCAACACGCAGCCTCTCCTTCCCGGGATGATAACTTCAGACGAGCCGGGAATCTACAGGGAAGGCCTGCACGGGGTCCGGCATGAGAACCTGCTGCTCTGTACCGGGGCAGGACATAACCAGTTCGGGGAGTGGCTGAAATTCGAGACATTGACACTGTGCCATATAGATACATCCCCTGTAGTGCGGTCCCTGTTGACGGATTCCGAGGCGGAATGGCTCAACAGCTATAACCGTCATGTCTATGAGGCCCTTTCTCCAGAGCTGGAGCCTGAGATATCGGAATGGCTGCGGTCCAAGACCCGTCCGATATAGCGGGCGGTCTCCGTCCCGGTTCAACATGAAGACAATAAAAGAAGCCGGCTCAAAAGAATTTTGAACCGGCTATATTTTGTTGATTAACAGGTCTTCCGTATCAGGCCATGAGGCAGGCATTGATTGCAACTGTTGCGAATCCGAGAAATATCAAGGTCGCAAAGATATAGGAGATGACCTGAAGTCTCTTGATCCATACCTTGTTGTCCCATCCGATGGTCTGGAATGCACTCCAGAAGCCATGTGTGAGATGGAACCAGAGGGCTCCGAACCATATGATGTATATCACTACATTGTACCAGTGTCCGAATGTCGCGGTAAGAAGAAGATACGGGTCTGTGGCCTCGACTCCGCTCCATTCCTTCAGCTGCATGTCTGCCCAGAAATGTGTAAGATGGAAGACAAGGATTCCGAGTACTATTATACCGAGGACAAACATATTCTTGGCTGCCCATGATTCTGTCTGTGCCTTGCTGGCGACAGCATAGCGGCTGTAGCCTCCGCGTGCCTTGAGATTGTGGAGCGTCAGTATCAAAGCATAGAGGATGTGGATTATGAATCCGAAGGCAAGGACAGGGACCATTACTGTTACAATAGGGAGGGACATGAATTCGCATCCCATTGCGAACAGCCCGTCTTCAGCACCGAAATTCCCGTTCAGCGAGTCGATTACAGACAGGAAGTTTATCGTCAGGTGGAGAAGAAGGAAGATGATCAGGAAAAGTCCGCTTATGCTCATTATGAGCTTCTTTCCGATTGAAGATGTGAAAATGTTTGCCATATCTGTTCCAATAGTTTTATATCATCGTTTTCAACAGGTATGCAAAGATATACTCTTTCTTGCAAGTTTCATAATAATTCGATACTTTTGTTTCGATTAAATGGAAGATTCTGAACTGATGACTGGATACAGGAGAGTATTGCTCAAGTTGAGCGGAGAGAGCCTTGGCGGTCCTTCCGGCAAGGGGATCAATGAAAATGTCCTTGCAGCATATGCGAGGGAGATAGCTTCGGCAGTGAAGGAAGGCCTCCAGGTTGCCATAGTGATAGGCGGAGGCAATATATTCAGGGGCCTTTCCGGAGCAGGAAAGGGCTTCGACAGGGTACAGGGAGACAAGATGGGGATGCTGGCAACTGTCATCAATTCCCTGGGGCTTTCCATGGCCATCAGGTCCGAAGGTGTGGAAGCAGAGGTCTTTACCGCTACGCCTATGATGCCTGTCGCCAGATATTACATGAGGGATGACGCTGTCGCTGTCATGGAAAGGGGCGGTGTGGCTCTCATTGCGGGAGGTACGGGCAATCCGTTCTTTACCACTGATTCAGGTGCTGCCCTGAGGGCGCTCGAGATAGGTGCTGATGCCCTTCTCAAGGGTACGCGCGTGGACGGGGTATATACTGCCGACCCTGAAAAGGACCCTTCCGCTGTCAGATATGAGGAGCTGACATTTGACAAGGCAATGGAAGACCATCTGAAAGTCATGGACCAGACGGCTTTCGCTCTCTGCCGCGAGGGCAATATGCCGATAATCGTCTTTGACATGAATGCAGGCGGCAATCTTGCCAGGCTGCTTCACGGGGAGAAGGTCGGGACTCTGGTGCATGCATGACACCATAGCCGGAGACATCGCGGGATTTCCCGCCTGCGGGAGACATGCGGTCAGCTGACAGGAAAACAATTATATACAGAATATCATGTTAGATAAAGCAAAAGAAATCCTTGCATCCGCCAAGACGAAGATGGGCGATGCCGTGAAGTTCCTTGAAGAGGATATGAAGACATATCGTGCCGGCAAGGCCAATCCGCTGGTATTCAATAATGTCATGGTCGATTATTACGGGTCTGAGACTCCGGTGCCACAGGTGGCGTCTGTCACGACTCCCGATGCCAAGACAATCCTGATCCAGCCATGGGAAAAGAAGATGATACCTGTCATCGAGAAGGCCATCATGGATGCCAACATCGGACTTACTCCTCAGAACAACGGGGAAAGCATAAGATGTGCTGTTCCGCCGCTTACCGAGGAAAGGAGAAAGGAACTGATAAAGAAAGTCAAGACAGCTGCGGAGAATGCGAAGATTGTGATCAGGAACTCCCGCAGGGATGCAATCGACGCCCTCAAGAAAGCCCAGAAGGACGGGATGCCGGAGGATGTCCAGAAAGAGTACGAGCAGAATGTCCAGAAGGAGACCGATGCTTTCGTAAAGAAGGTCGACGAGCTTGCCGCAGCAAAGGAAAAAGAGGTAATGACCGTATAGGAGGGTGCCTCGACCTCATAATGATACATGGCTGCCCGGGTATGCGGACAGCCTGTTTTTATATATCCTGTGCAAATTCAAGAAGATGATGGACAGCCATATTGACAGAAGATACAGTTTTGTGCCGGTAGAGGAATGGGGGATATTTCCGGAGGCAAGGCCGCTGGTCATTGCCGGGCCGTGCAGTGCGGAGACGGAGATGCAGGTCCTGGAGACGGCTTCCGGACTGAAGGATATCGGGATAGATGTGTTCCGTGCAGGGCTGTGGAAGCCGCGTACCCATCCCAATACATTTGAGGGGGTAGGCTCCGCCGGCCTTGAATGGCTGAGGCAGGTCAGGGTCCGTACCGGAATGAGGGTGTGTACTGAAGTCGCATCGGGGAAGCATGTCGCCGAATGTGTCGCCGCCGGTGTGGACATGGTGTGGATAGGGGCCAGGACAACTGCCAATCCTTTCCTTGTACAGGAGATTGCAGATGCGTTAAAGGGTGTTGATATTCCGGTACTCGTCAAGAATCCGGCCACTCCGGACATGGATCTCTGGGTCGGTGCCGTAGAGCGGCTTGCCCAGGCCGGTGTCAGGAAACTCGGGGCCATACACAGGGGCTTCTCGACGTTTGAAAGGATTCCGTACAGGAACAGTCCGGACTGGAGACTGGCAATCCAGCTTAAAGGCATGTTCCCGGGAATGCCGTTCTTCTGTGACCCGAGTCATCTCGGCGGCGACAGGAAATACATCAGGGAAATTTCGCAGCGCTCCCTTGACCTCGGACTCGATGGCCTGATGATAGAGTCCCATTGCAGGCCTGCCTGTGCATTGAGCGATCCGGCGCAGCAGCTGACTCCCGAAGAGCTCGGCAGGATGCTGGAGAGCCTTGTCGTAAGACGGCAGGATTCCGACAGCCGTGAATACAGGGAGAATATCGACCAGCTGAGGGCAAGGATAGATGCGCTTGATGACAGCCTCCTTGAGATTCTGGGGTCGAGGATGGATGTCAGCAGGCAGATAGGGGAATACAAGAAAGACAATAACATAGCGATTCTCCAGACTTCAAGATGGGATTCCCTGCTTGAGAATGCCATATCCCGTGGTGCAGGATACGGGTTGCCGGCCTCTTTTGTCAGGACAATCTTCAATGCCATACATGAGGCTTCCGTGCAGGTACAGAATGAGATTCTGGCCGGAGATGATGCCGGTCAGGAATCAGGCGGTAATTCCTGAGCCGGTCAGGAAGCCCTGCAGTACCTGCATGAACCTGTCCTTTTCATCCTCAGACAGGAAGTCTGCGCGGATCGGGGCATAGAACATCCTCTCTTTCAGTATTTCAGGCATACTTGAAAACCCGTGGAGTCTCTGGCTGTCCTTTTCGGTCGTGACCGTTACTGCCGTAGGGAATTCTTCCGCGGCCTTTCTTATTGTGCCGATGTCTCCGGCCGAGAATTCATGGTGGTCCCCGAATGAGAGATGCCTTACTATCCTGTATGTGTCGCTCAGGTATCGCATCAGCGGGGTGTCATCCGCTATCCCCGAAAAAAGTACGGCCTGCTTTGAATAGGCGTATCTCTGGTCGCCTTTGGCGAATACCGGCGTGAGAGTGTCATACCTTATGGCCGTAAAGAACAGATACCTGGTTTCCCCTGCGGCATTCCTGCCGCTGCATGATACCGGGTCATATCCTTTTATCCCGAGGTCTGCAGCCCATTCCCTCTTCTCGTGGTCGTCCATATAATAAGGGCATTTCGTCACTATGAGGATGTCTGCGCGGGAGAGCCTTTCCGGGAGGTCCCTCAGCCTTCCGGCCGGCAGGAGATGGTCCTTCGATACCGGTCTTGCATAATTGACAAGGACTATCGATACCGACGGCTTGAGTGCCCGGTACTGGAATGCGTCATCGAGAATCACGAGGTCGGCGGCTGGAAAGTCCTTGTGGAGGCATCTTTTCCCTTTTTTCGAAGTCTGCAGCAGTTCCGGACGCTGCAGGAAACCGCATCCTTCCACCCTGTCCCTGTCGACTGCCACGGTCACTCCGGGAAATTTCCTTTTTATCTGCAGCGGCTCATCCCCGTAGAATGCTGCGGGCGCATACCTCTCTGCCTTTTCGTCGGATACCTGCTGGAATCCTCTGCTTTTCCTTCTGTATCCACGGGAAAGCACTGCCAGGTGCTTCCCCTTCCATGCCTCGCTCCCGGAAAGCAGTCTTATGAGCATTTCCGTGTGCGGGGTCTTGCCTGTGCCTCCTACGGTCACATTCCCGATTGATATTGCCGGGATTCCGGCGGCATGTGTTTTCCTGATACCGCAGTCATACAGCGCATGCCTTGTCTTTAGGGCCAGATAATACGGGGCCAGAAGTATCCTGTCAATCATATGTCGGTTTTGTCTGAGTATATTGAAGTCGCTGCCGGAGCTTCTGTGTCGCCCCATCTTGCAGCGATATGGTCAAGTGTTGAATAGAGCTCTCCGGGGTCGGTAGATGTGACCAGCTTCATCCTTGTGTCCTTGAAGTCCGGCAGGCCCTTGAAGTAGCATGACAGATGGCGTCTCATCTCCAGTATCCCGACCTTTTCCCCCTTGAACTCCAGGGAAAGGGCGAGATGGCGTTTCGCAAGGCTGACGCGGTCCCTTACGCTCATCTGGGGCAGCAGTTCCCCTGTGTCCAGGAAGTGCCGTATTTCCCTGAATATCCACGGATGCCCGTAGGTCGCCCGTCCGATCATGATGCCGTCCACCCCGTACCTGTCAAACGCCTCCTTTGCCTTTTCGGGGGAATTGATGTCCCCGTTGCCTATTATAGGGATATGCATTCTCGGATTTTCCTTCACTTTCCCTATCAGGGTCCAGTCTGCCTCTCCCGTGTACATCTGGCATCTGGTCCTTCCGTGTATCGTCAGTGCGCTGATACCGGCGTCCTGCAGCCTTTCGGCGAGCTCCACGATGATTTTCGAGTCCTCGTCCCAGCCGAGCCTGGTCTTGACGGTCACGGGCAGGCTGACGGCCTCGACAACCATTCTTGTGATCTGTACCATCTTGTCAGGCTCCCTCATCATCCCCGAACCGGCTCCGCGCCTTGCAATCTTGTTTACCGGACATCCGAAATTGATGTCTATCAGGTCGGCCCCATGGCCTCCCGCTATCCCGGCTGCATGTTCGGCCATTTTCGCCGCATCGACCATTGCCTCAGGGATATTCCCGTATATCTGGATGCCTATCGGGGCTTCATAGTCATATGTGCGGAGCTTTGCGACAGCTTTCCGTGCATCCCGTATCAGTCCGTCGGAAGACACGAATTCCGTATACATCATATCCGCACCGAATTCCTTGCATACGGCACGGAAGGATGCGTCTGTCACGTCCTCCATGGGCGCAAGGAACAGCGGCCGGTCCCCGAGATCTATGTTTCCTATTCTCATTGTGCAAAAATACTCTTTTATCCCGGTTGATAATAATATTTTGGCTCGAATCTTGGAAAAACGGAGCACTTTTCCAGAATCATTTGTAAATTTGTTGGATTTAAAGAAAAGTCAGATTTGTTATGGCAAGGAAAATTTCAACGGTAGGCGTACTTACATCCGGAGGGGATGCTCCGGGAATGAATGCCGCAATCAGGGCGGTGACCAGGGCTTCAATCTATAACGGATGGAAGGTAATGGGTATCTACAGAGGCTATGAGGGCCTTATCAATGATGAGATATCCGAGCTTACTTCACAGAGTGTCAGCAGCACTATCCAGAGGGGCGGAACGATCCTGAAGACTGCGCGCTCCCAGGAGTTCATGACTCCGGAGGGAAGGCAGAAGGCCTTTGACAATATGCAGGCCCATGGAATCGATGCCCTGATAGTGATAGGCGGGAACGGCTCCCTGGCCGGGGCGAATGTCTTTGCGCAGGAATTCGATGTCCCGTGTATCGGGCTGCCGGGAACAATCGACAATGACCTTTACGGGACGGATTTTACCATCGGGTATGATACGGCCCTCAATACCATAATGGAGTGCGTGGACAAGATACGTGATACGGCCACATCCCACAACCGGATATTCTTTGTCGAGGTCATGGGGCGTGATGCCGGCTTCCTGGCCCAGAACAGCGCAATCGCCGCAGGGGCCGAGGCTGCAATCATTCCGGAGGACAATACCGACATCGACCAGCTGGAGCAGTTCATCAGCCGCGGTTTCCGCAAGAGCAAGAACAGCAGTATTGTCATTGTCGCCGAGAAGGATGGCGGTGCGATGCACTATGCCGAGCGTGTCCGCAAGGAATATCCCCAGTACGATGTCCGCGTCTCTATTCTCGGTCATCTGCAGAGAGGAGGGTCCCCGAGCGCCTTTGACCGCATCCTGGCGAGCCGCCTCGGCACTGCGAGTATCGAAGCCCTTAACGAGGGCCAGAGGAATGTGATGGTGGGCATCTCGAATGATGAGATAGTGTATGTGCCGTTCAGCCGTGCCATCAAGCAGGACAAGCCTATCAATAAGGAGCTTATCAATGTCCTGAATGTCCTTTCCATCTGACCCTGCCGGGCCTGTGTGGATAAGAAAATTTTGTTCTGAATGAATTTATTGCTATCTTTGCGCCCCCTATGTAGTGTAGGGGTCGCAATTTTTTTAGTATTAACCATTTAAAGATCAAGACAGTGGACACACAGAGTTACAAGACAGTATCGCTGAAAGCCGGCGATATCAAGAAAGAGTGGGTCGTGATTGACGCTACCGACTTGGTGCTCGGCCGTCTTGCTTCCAGGATCGCGCTTGTCCTTCGTGGAAAGAACAAGCCGAGCTACACCCCGCATATGGACTGCGGCGACAACGTCATTGTCCTCAATGCGGACAAGGTAAGGCTCACGGGAAGAAAGATGACAGACAGGGTGTATGTCCGTCATACCGGATATCCGGGAGGACAGAGGTTCACCACACCTAAGGAGGTTCTTCGCAAGAAGCCTACTGAATTGGTAAGGATGGCTGTTAAAGGCATGCTTCCAAAGAACCGTCTTGGTGCAAAGCTCCTGAACAACCTCTATCTTTATGAGGGCAGCGAGCATCCGCATCAGGCACAGCAACCGAAAACAATCAAGTTAAACGAAATCTAAGCAGAGCATGAAACAAGTAAACGCCCTTGGAAGACGTAAATCAGCAGTCGCACGCGTTTATCTCGTGCCTGGCAAAGGGAACATCACTATCAACGGCCGTGACATCAACGATTATTTTGTTGATGCATCTCTCCGTTATATCGTGAACCAGCCTTTTGAGGTTACAGGCACTGTCGCTCAGTTTGACGTAAAGGCCAATCTCGATGGCGGCGGAATCAAAGGTCAGGCAGAAGCGATGAGGCTCGGAATCGCCCGCGCACTTTGCGAGGTGGATAAAGAGGCTTACCGTTCAACACTCAAGGCCAGCGGATTCCTTACACGTGATGCACGTGAGGTCGAGAGAAAGAAGCCTGGTCAGCCTGGTGCACGTAAGCGCTTCCAGTTCAGCAAACGTTAACAGTATACTTCTGTTGATTTACGGAAAAGCACAGCCCGGGATAAAATGTCAGGACCGGGGACCAGGATGTGAATCCGTCCCAGCTGCCTGAGTTTGCCGAGGCTGCGGAAAACCGGCGGGACCGGCAAGGCCGCTGCCCTACGGTTGAAGAAAAGAGCCCGACAGGTAACCGGCAAAAACCTGAAGGGATATTAAAGAACAAGTAAAATTTACAAGACAATGCCAAGAACAAATTTCCAGGAATTGCTTGATGCAGGTGTCCACTTCGGGCACTTGGCGAGAAAGTGGAATCCGAAAATGGCTCCATATATCTTTGACCAGAAGAACGGAATCCATATTATCGACCTGCATAAGAGTATAGTAAAAATCGACGAGGCAGCCAATGTGCTGAAACAGCTTGCGCGTTCTGGCCGCAAGATTCTCTTCGTCGCAACAAAGAAACAGGCAAAGGACATTGTTGCTGAAAAGGCTGCAACTGTCAATATGCCGTTCGTGACAGAAAGATGGCCGGGCGGAATGCTTACCAACTTCCCGACTATCCGCAAGGCTGTCAAGAAAATGAATACCATCGACAAGATGATCGAGGATGGTACTTTCGATACTCTCGCAAAACGCGAGCGTCTCCAGATTACCCGTCAGAGGGCAAAGCTCGAGAAGAACCTCGGCTCAATCAAGGACCTGAGCCGTCTTCCTTCAGCACTTTTCGTAGTGGACGTACAGAAAGAGATGAACGCCGTTAAGGAGGCAAACCGCCTTAACATACCGGTTATCGCTATGGTTGATACATGTTGCGACCCTACACCGATTGATTATGTGATTCCGGCTAATGACGATGCAGCAAAGTCCATTTCATTGATCATGGACATTGTATGCGGCGCTATCGCAGAGGGATTGAACGAAAGGAAGCTTGAAAAGGAGAAAGAGGTTCCGGCAGAACAGTCAGAAGAGAAGGCTTCTGCAGGAAAGAAGCTCCGTGCCCGTAAAACCGCTGTAAAGGCAGAGTCCGAGGAGGCTGCACCGGCTGTCGAGGCCGAGGCTGCTGCACCTGCAGCAGAAGAGAGCGCAGCTCCGGCTGTTGCAGAGGAAGCTCCGGCAACTGAGGCAAAGGCTGAATAATACTTTACAGGAAGCATTAACAATTTAATTTCTTAGCAAAATGGAAATCAAAGCAGCTGACGTGATGAAATTGCGTCAAATGACCGGTGCCGGGATGATGGACTGCAAGAAGGCTCTTGTAGAGGCAAACGGAGACTATGCCAGGGCTCAGGAGATTATCCGCGAGAAAGGCAAGCTCGTTGCAGCAAAGAGGGCTGACAGGGAGACTTCGGAAGGAGCTGTAGTTGCTGAAGTGAAAGGCAATAAGGCAATCCTCGTAAGCCTCGGATGCGAGACGGATTTCGTAGCCAAGAACGCAGAATTCCAGGCGACGGCAAAGGCTATCGCTGACGCGGCAATGGAAGCTTTCCCTGCAGACGCAGAGGCTCTCAAGGCCTGCGCACTCGCTGACGGACAGACCGTTGAGGCAGCCATTACACAGCAGACAGGCAAGACAGGGGAGAAGCATTCACTTGCATACTATGGCAAGCTGGAGGCCCCTTATATATCTTCCTATATCCACACTATAAACGGCAAGCTCGGTGCAATCGTGGCTTTCAGCAAGGAGATTCCTGCCGAGGCCGGCAAAGGCATCGCAATGCAGGTGGCTTCAATGAATCCGGTTGCAGTCAACAAGGAGTCTGTCCCTCAGAGTGTCATTGACAACGAGATGACAGTCGCTGTGGAAAAGACAAAGGAAGAGCTTGTGAAGAAAGCTGTTGATGCAGCTCTCAACAAGGCCGGCATCAACCCGGCCCATGTGGACAGCGAGGCCCATATCGAGTCGAATATGGCTAAAGGCTGGCTGACTCAGGAGCAGGCAGACAAGGCCCGTGAGATTATAAAGACCGTATCTGCAGAGAAGGCCGCAAACCTTCCGGATGCAATGATCAACAACATTGCAAACGGCCGTCTGAACAAATTCTTCAAGGAAAACACTCTCGAAGAGCAGGAGTATCAGATGGGCGACGGCAAGATTTCAGTAAAGGATTTCCTTGCCGGAATCGATAAGGATGCGAAGATTCTCGAGTTCAGAAGATTCTCTCTCAACGACTAAAGTAATACTTCATAATTCTTGAAGAGTGCGGACACAGCCTGATGGCATGCCCGCACTCTTTTTATGCATAAAGCCGTGCTTTCAGAATATCAGAAGTATCAGCTGTGCTATTATGACCCTGACGAATATTGAAAGAGGGTAGACCGTGGCGTACGATACTGAAGGCTCGTCTCCTGATACCGTAGTATTGGCATAGTTGAGGGCCATTGGATTGGCCATGCTTCCGCACAGCATTCCGACATTGTGGGCATAGTCTATCTTGAAGAATCTGCCCGAAATCCACCCTATTATAAGGACGGGGACTATTGTAAGGGCGAATCCTGTCGCCACCCAGACCAGCCCTTCGGGTCTGATGACAGTCTCGAAGAAATGTTCCCCCGAGTCCAGTCCCAGCCCGGCCAGATATGTTACAAGGCCGAATTCCCTCATCATGAGGTTTGCGCTTTCGGTTGTATATGTGGTAAGATGTATGCGTGGCCCGAAGGCTCCCATCAGGATTCCGACAATTATCGGACCTCCGGCAATGCCCAGCTTGACAGGCGTGCTCATCCCGGGAATCGAGAACGGGATTGCCCCGATGAATACCCCGGTCGCGAGCCCTATGAAAATCGCGAGCAGGTTCGGCTTGTTCAGCCGTTTCGCCTCGTCCCCGAGAATCTTCCCGACATTGTTGACTGAATTCGCTTCTCCTACTATTGTCAGCTTGTCCCCGACCTGGAGTCTCAGTCCGGGGGATGCCAGGAGGTCTATGCCGGCGCGGTTGACCCTGGTTATGTTTATACCGTACAGATTGCGCAGACGGAGGGAGCCGAGCTTCACGCCGTTTATCCTGTTGCTTGTAACCAGTATCCTTCTTGATATAAGCTGGCTGTCAATGGCATTCCAGTCGATGCCCTCCTTGTTCCAGTCCTCATTTTCCTGCATCCCGAAAAGTGCCGTGGCTTTCCCGACATCTGCCTTTACGGACACGACAAGCAGCTGGTCTCCTTTCTGCAGTACGGTGTCCGATGTCGGGATGCATACTTTTCCTGCCCTCCATACTCTGGATATCACGAAATGGCTGTCAGTCATGTGCATGGCTTCCTTTATGCTTTTCCCGAATATGGCCGGATTGCTGACCAGGAACTCTGCGACATATGTCTTTGTCGCATTCTCTTCTGCCGTGGCCTTGCCTCCTTTTATCCCGAATATGGCTTTCAGGACAATGATTGCAAGAATTACCCCGATGACTCCGAGCGGATAAGTGACGGCACAGGCAAGTGCCATGTGTGTAACGCCTTCCGTATTATCCGGCTCTACCTGCATGAGGGCCTGCTGTGCGGCTCCGAGCATAGGAGTATTTGTCACTGCACCTGAAAGCAGCCCCATCATGTCAGACAGGGGAATCGCCGTTAACCTGCACATCATCAGGGCCATCAGTGTCCCGAGGAAGACCACTCCAAGTGAAAGCATGTTGAGCTTGATACCCCCTTTCTTGAACGAGGAGAAGAATCCCGGCCCCACCTGGAGTCCGAGGGTATAGATGAATATTATCAGTCCGAAGTTCTGTGCGAACGCGAGCATGTCGCTGTTGACCCTTACTCCGAAATGGCTGGCGACAATTCCTGCAAAGAATACGAACGTCACTCCGAGCGAGATGCCGAAAATCCGGATTCTTCCGAGGTAGACCCCGACTGCGGATACGACCGCCAGTACAATCACTGTCTGTATGACGGATGGCTGAAACAATATGTCATGAATCCATTCCATGTGCATGATAACGATAATCTCAATAAAGCAGGAGTCCAAGGACACCGCCGGCAAGAATCACTGCTATAGGATTGGCTTTTCCCCACCATGAAACGGCGAATGCCACCGCGAACAGGACCCAGCTTTTCCAGTCCGGAAAGTTCTCCTTTGTCATCAGGACAATTGCCGCAGCCCCGATCAGTCCGACTACGGCAGGCTTTATCCCATCCATAAGGCCTCCGAAAACCGAATTGTTGCGGAATCTGGAATACATCCTGCAGATAGTCAGGACTATGATGAATGATGGCAGGACCACGGCAACGGTTGTGCTGAAAGAGCCGAGTATGCACATGAACTGCGATGCCCCGGATTGTTCCAGTACCGTATAGCCTATGTAGGTGGCGCTGTTTATCCCCACGGGACCCGGTGTCATCTGCGATATGGCCACAATATCAGTGAATGTGTCCTCGTCAATCCAGTTATGGATTGTCACGACCTGGGCCTGTATGAGGGAGAGCATTGCGTAGCCTCCGCCTATTGTGAAGAGCCCGATGACGAAGAATGTTGTAAACAGTTCAATATATATCATCGTCCCTCCTTTTTCCGCGCATTCTCGCGATATTTTGCGGCAGTGTAAGCTATGACTGCAACTATAATGAGGATATATACCGGCGATACCTTGAGGAATGCGACCAGTACCGCCGCCAGGATGCTCACACCCCATGCAATCCAGTTCCTGTTGGTCTTTCTTGCCATCTGCAGCATGGGCACTGCTATCAGGGCGACTACGACAGGCCTGATTCCCTTGAATATCCTCTGGACAATCTGGTTGTCCTGGAATCCCGAGAATATCATTGCAATCAGGAGGATAATGAGGAAAGACGGCAATATGCTGCCGAGAGTCGCCACTGCGCTGCCCTTAATCCCTCTCAGGCGGTATCCTATGAATATGGAGATGTTGACCGCCAGCAGTCCCGGGGCCGACTGTGCAAGTGCAATGATGTCGGGGAAGTCCTTTTCCTCAAGCCAGCCTCTTTTTATGATTTCACTCTGGATAATGGGAATCATGGCGTAGCCTCCACCTATGGTAAAGGCTCCGATCTTTGCAAAAACGATGAATAACTGCCAGTATGACGCCATGATGTCTATGTCCTGTCCTGTGATTCAGTCTGCAAATTTATATATAATGTCGTATTTACATCCATTAATTTTGATTTCTCTTGTCTTTCGGGGTGCATCGCAAGGGATAATCGGCAGAAAAACTACAATTTTTGGAAAAAAGTTGCGAAAAGATTTGGAGAGAAGAAAAAAGTCCGTATCTTTGCAGCCCGTTTCGGAAAGAACAGGGTCATTCCTGAAGACAACGATACGGATAAGGTCATTGAAAATACTGAAAGACTAAGTACAAATGAAGTACCGAAACAATAAGAGAGAGCGTTGATTTCTTGAACTGAGGAATCGGGAGCAGACGGATCGG
>CALUTW010000016.1 GCA_944323805.1 uncultured Bacteroidales bacterium
GGGAGCTGAGGGAGTCGAACCCCCGACCCTCTGCTTGTAAGGCAGACGCTCTGAACCAACTGAGCTAAGCTCCCTTTCAAAAAAAATCTCCTTTTTAAAGACCTTTGCAACCCCTCTCTTTTCGTTTGGGATTGCAAAGGTAGGAAACATTTTTTATTCTGCAAATAATTCGGGAAAAATTTTCAATTTTTTTCAATCAATCCATATCCCGAGACTGGCATTTCCCCGTCAAAGCCGCTATTGGCCCTGTATCGGGTGGCATACATGCTCTCCACTTCCACGACAGGCGAGACATATATTCCAGGGCGGCTGACAAAAAATTCTTCCCTGATGACTGTATGCTCTTCCGGATAGACATCGAAATAATATGTGATCCGGTCTTTCTTCACTTCCCTGTATCCGTACGGAAGAAATGCCCTGTATACAGATGATGAAGATGACGAATGAAGCAGCCCGTATCTGAGCCCTGAAAGCTGGTCGACTGGACGCAAAGCGGCATTCCATGGAGCAGATATCTTCACGAAACTGCGGTTCTCCTCACTCCATACGGCATACTCTGCCACGACCTTGTCTCCCACATGGAGACTGTCTCCCTCACACAATACCGACTTTTCCGTACCGCCATTCCGTTCCACATAATATGTACGCGATATCCTGAACCCGTTACCTGATGCCTTGATATCACGGAAAGGCCTCTGTATGCCCTGACGTAGCGCAAGTACCCGGATTTCCCCGACAGATGCCATACCGTCAACAACGGATGCGACAGCATTTACAGTCGCCGGGTCAGATATCCATGACTGGTTTTCCTTCTGTACCATCATCCAGATGCGGATACCGTCAGCGATGGAAGCAGCCTTATGCAGCATCCCGGCAGAAGACTGTCCGGATGCGGCAACATATCGTGAAAGCAGGTCGCATATCATGGAATGTGCATAAAGTTCACTGTCCAGAAGTCCCCTGTAAGGCATCACGGCATTCAGGAAATACATTCCTCCGGACGGATGGTCCGCAGCATATTCCATGAGCGACAGCAATTCATTGCCGGCATTCTTCATGAGTTTCCTTACAGCCGCAGGCCCCAGCCCCAGTTCCCTTGCAAGATTCTCCGCCCTGCCGTCCGACAACGACATTATGACAGATATACGCCTTGCCTTGCCAAGTATCTGCCCCTGCAGCACTTCCCTGCCCTTTACATCAAGACATTGGCGCACCCGCTGCCGGAACCCGGATACAAGCTTGCGGTCATCCGGAAGATTCAGGGCAATCCCCGGATATCCGGCCCTGACATGCAGATATTCACTGAATGAGATACCGCCGACCGACATAAGGTCATCCGCAGATACGGCCAGGGAATCAAGATATGCGACAGCACCATGGATAATGCCGTCAATCAGGCGGACACCGCTCTCCGACTGATTTTCAGGACTGACGCCTTCCACAGCACAGGCATTCCGCATAAGCCCACGGCGCTCCAGCCCGGAAAATACCTCCAGCACAGCCGCCGTGACCGGAGCCGAGGATTTCATGCCAGGGAACCATGCAATGCCGCCATCCGGGTTGACACAGCCCTTGAGTTCCCGCAATACCGGACTCTCAGCATCCATATCCGAATCCTCCGAATATTTCAGGACAACGGCTCCCTCCCGCAGTCCTGAGCAGAGTCCGCACATGTAAAGGACATCGGCAAGGGAAACGGCGTCACGGCTCTCGACATTAATCCCGGACGGCACCGCACGGTAAAGCATGTCATTCAACGTGATTTCCTCATATTCCGCACCATAACCGGAGACATTCACGAACCTGCCAATAAGATCATTATACAGTGAATCCCTGTCCATGCCCGGAAGACATACCGCAGAATGCGCCTCTTCAATCCGCTGTGAATCCGGCAGCACCCTTATCTTTACCGACACGGCATCTGATGCCATCTGGCCCTGGCTGCTGCTGAACGAGACCATGCACTCAATCCCGGACACATTTTCCGGGACTGTCATTTCAAAACTCTCCCGTACTGTCTTGCCAGCCTGCACGGAAACCGGACGGGAAACAGCAAGGACAGGATCCCCGTCAGCACTGCCGGCATCGCAGGCGACAAAAGACATGACTCCGTCAATATCATCAGAAGACGAATTGCCAAGCGATGCGTCAAGCACATACCTGTCGCCGGAATACAGGAACTGAGGAGGTACGACCGACACCATCACATCCCGTGTAACAAGCATTTCACGGCGGATTACATTGCTTTTCAACGACCTGTCATGGGCAAGGACATAAACATAATAGGTGGAAATCTTGTCGGAAGTGCCGAAGCTGAACTCAGCCGTGCCTTCCACGTCTGTCTCAAGGAACGGCTCAAAAGCCAATGTATTCCTGAAATCGCTTCTTATTACCGGCCCACCTTCTGCCGGTCCTGCCACGTCCGAAGCAGCAGAAGATTCCTCCAAAGGCAAGCCGTTGAATGCCATTACCCCGTCATCCGCATCTGTCCTTGCAGAATACACCGCATTGCTTTTAAGGGCAGGCCTCATCCCGGAATCCGGATAATACTCCTGCCTGCAGCGCACATAACCCGTTACCGATGATATATTGACATATGGCTCCGGGACAGGCCTCGAGTATAACGGATTCCATATGTTTGGAGATATATCCTCAACACTCTTGTCCGACACGGCCACCAGCAACTCTGTTTCAGGCAGTGTCTTCAGCCCGATTCGGCATACCGCCCCCGGAGCTGTCCTGTCCGGAAACAGGGTAAATTCCAGAGGCAACATGGTTTCCATATCCGCCTTCCGCTCATAGACATGGCTATAGGAATATGTGTTGCCGCCCTTGAAATAGAACACACTAAGCAGCATCTTGTCAGTATATTCCGGAAGGAATGCGTATCTCAGGGTCCTGAGAGAGCCTGGAAGGCCGCTGCATCCGCCCATGTATACCATCTCCGAATACCTCAGTACCAGATTGCTGTCCCACAGTTCCACAACCGCCCATACAGGACCGTTCCCTGCACCGAAAACAAGAGAAATGTCCTTGCCGTCCGCCACTCTGAAAACATTTTCGACGTCTGACGACATGGACTCATCTTCCTCATCAAGCTTGAGTATGACCAGTTCATGACGGGATATGACCGTCGAATCAGCACCTGCGGCATTGACAAATGACACGGGACATTCCGCCTCAATCCTGTATTCTCCGGATGGTCTGCCTTTAAGATCCGCCACAAGGGATTCCCCGGACAAGACCGTACCTTTTCCTATGACAGAGCCTCCTGCCATCACAGAGTAGGACACCTTGAGACCGGCAACTTCCTCCCCGTCCGAATTTTCAATAATGACCTTGCACCGGGCTACATCCCCGTCAAGAATCGCCACATTCCTGTCTGCTCTCCAGTAATACAGACCCTCCCGGGATTCTTCCACACTGCCTTCAGCCTCGTTTTCAAGCAATACCTTCAATTCAGCATCTGCCGACACATGCAGGAATTCCGAGAACTCGAGAGTCTCGCCAGTCGCATCCGTAACTTTTACCTTTACCGTATAATACGCATAATTCCCGGCATTCATGTCAGTGAACACGAACGAAAACCGACCGTCATCAGACAAGTCTACCGGCCCTTCAGCGACAATCCCGGCGTATGTCTCCACCGAATATTCCACAGATGCCTTTGAAAGACTGTGCCCGGTATAGCTTGTCAGCCTGCCCGAGACTTCCACAGGACAACCCGGGACCAGAAGCATGTCCTGCCTGTCAAATTCCAGTGAAAAAGTCGGCAATTGAAAATCGTCTACCCTGAAAGACGCGCCTGAAACAGGAATGCAAGAGCCATTATATCTTACCTTCAATGAATAATATCCGTTCCTGCCGCCATCCGGTATCCTGAACTGTCCGGCAAACGAGCCGTATCTTCCCACAGGAAGCGTAATAAGCCCGGCTTCTGAGCCCCTGGAATCTGTCAGGACAACCGTGACATCTTCGCCTTCGGGCATGAGACGCCCTTTCCCGCCGGCATCAGATGCATAGACAACACCTTTAAAATGCACCGTGTCGCCAGGCACGAAAGCAGACCTGTCCCTATACATCGAACAGGTCCATGCAACAGATGCCGGTTCTGCCCGGTCAAGGACAGAAGGCCTGTCGAATGAGACAATTTCTGACATCCGCCTGAATCCGTCGGCATCAGTATAATCGCACATGAAGCGGAGCCCCGACAACTGCTTGCGTGTAAATACACCGAAATCGAATCCGAGCGGGACAAAACCCTCCCGGCAGGAGACATTCTGCTCATAGATGAGTACATTCTTGTCGTAAACCGCGAGCCTTACATCGTCAAGCGGCCTGCCGGAATCAAAATCCGCCACATACACTCCGCACACATCGCCGGCAAACCGGTGTGCGACAGATACGGACCTTTGCGAATACCTGCACTGCCGCTCCACACCTTCCGCCTTGCATTGTATTACATAATCCCCGTCATCTGCCGCAGGCAAACGCACCTCGACAGTATCCGGCACATAATAGCTTGACCGGGGATTTCTGACACGGGAAGTCCAGATTGCAGCCTGGGATTTACCGATGTTGCGTCCATTGTCAGGGAACATGGACAGTTCTGCCTCAGTGATATTCCTGAGTATGACCTTCAAGGTATCCTTTTCATATTCCACCGATATGTCTCTGGAATCCAGAGTCTCTTCCAGCCCGGACACATATGTGCAGCTGGAGGCGATTGCCTTTTCCCTGGCCATAAACGAATCCCGGAGCTTTTCAAAAGCCGCGCAGTCGGACCTCAATGCAGAAAACGCCTCCGACAAGGACATCCCAGCATATACCGGCGGGACATTCTTCCGGCCTGACATCGCCTCACAGAGCCCGATGAATCGTCCGGACAATATCTCCTGCCTGGCCAGAAGGGAAATGGCCTTGCCTTCATAATCTTCACAGAACTGCTCATAGTCTGCCTCGTCTCCTGTCCCGGACATTCCGCCCCTGAGAACATGGAAATCCAGATATGCCCCTGACGGGTAGCTTTCCCCGAGATATTCAGCCAGCATTGAACGGACCTTTCCATATTCAGGGTCATCGCCGCCGAATCTGCAGAGCATTACCCACAATGCATATTCGTAATCATCCGCGATAACACCGGTCACAAAAGAAGGGAGGGAACCGTAGCTCCCGGATACACGGCAGTTGGCATAACTGTAGAATCCACGATTCCTTGCAGCCTTAAGGCGTTGCGCATTGTCAGAGACATAGGCAAGCATCTCATCTGCAGATGCGGAATACCTTCCAGCATACTTTTCAGAGCAGAATACCGCTACTGGCTCTCCGAACCTCTCCAGCGCAGCCGACATACCGGATTCCAGGGAATCCCGGAGCTTCCAGTTCACAGATGATGAAATATCGACATATTGCTGCCAGGCATCAAAGTAATCCCACGGAAGATGTCCGGCTTCCGCCTCCGAGATGATAGTCTCGAGGTGTGACAGCGCCGTCTTTGGCCTGTCTGCTGACATGGCCTTCCCGACATCCTTCCATAAGGATACAAGATAGTGGCCATTGTCATCGGTCTTAGTGTCTGATCTTTTCATATACGCGGTCAATGTAACGGTTCCGGCAAATAGCAGGACGGCAGCCAGGACCAGCCTGTACAGATTTTTCATATCAGTCATTCTTTTGAACTGCGGGCATCTTGAACAAGATGCGTGCCCGGAGCCAGAAGCGGCACGGCTTCCGACACAACGTATGTGCTGCCACCTATATATATTAAAGGCCTTGAAGACGGCATCGCGGCCCGTGCCCCGGCAGACAGTTCCAGAGCTGCATTGACAGCTTCAGCCACTGTCCCGTATACATGCACCCCATCCGCATTCCTGCCGGCTGTCCTGCAAAAGGACAGGTACTTCTCCTTCAGGAGTTCCGCCGGACATGCCCTTTTCCCGGATGCATTGGTAAAAAGCAGTACCGCCTTTTCAGGAATCATCGGGAAGACCGCCTCATAATCCTTGTCCGCGACTGTCCCGTATACAATGACAAGAGACGAGCATTCCCCCTCCGAAAGCATCCTTGAGAGCTGATGGAAATTATACTTCAGTCCATGTGCATTATGGCCTATGTCGCAGATTATCCACGGCTCGGAAGACAATGTCTCCCACCTGCCATGAAAACCTGTCACAGCGGCAGTCCTTTCAATGGCAGTGGCAATAGCCTCCGGTGCCATGTACGCAAAAGCCGCCGCAGCCGCAGCATAACCGGCGGTCAGAGGAGGAAGAGCAGGCAGTACAGTCCTGAGGACATCGATTGCCGAAAATGCCGTCCTCAGATTCTTCTCCTGGTATTCTCCCGTCAGATCCATTGAATCCAGTATCCCTTCCTTTCCTTCCCACCCTGACGGAGTCTTTTTGTCCGCAAATGTCAGCAGGCTCATAATCCGGGTCCTGTCCCCCATGTATTCTGGAGAGGAGAGATTGGAATACAGCACCTTGCGTTCAAAGACATGGTCAGTCTCAGGATTACTCTCCCCTACTACTGCCGGCACACCAGGCTTGATGATACCCGCTTTCTCGAAAGCAATCTCAGCCAGAGTATCCCCGAGCATATCGCAATGGTCAAGACCGATGTTGGTAATTACGCTGAGGACCGGAGAAATGATATTGGTACTGTCGAGCCGTCCGCCAAGTCCGGTCTCAATCACTGCGACATCAACTTCCTGCCTTGCAAACCAGTCCAGAGCAAGAGCCGTGGTTATCTCGAAGAAAGACAGGTCCAGATGGTCGAATGTGTCATGCCAGCGGATGACGAAATCCCAGACTTCCCGACGGGAAATGCAGGACACCCAGTCCCCGCATGCGACATCCCCGCCGACATTCCCTGACGGCATCCTTATTATCTTCATCCGTTCCCTGAAATCAATTAAGTGCGGAGAGGTATAGAGCCCCACCTTCAGCCCCGAAAACGCAAGGACCGATGCAATCATGCTGCAGACAGACCCTTTGCCGTTGGTCCCGGCCACATGCACTGTACGGTACTTCCTGTGGGGATGCCCGTTCAGCTGATCGAAGAACTCCATATTTGCGATTCCCGGCTTGTAAGCGCCTGCCCCGACTTTCTGGAATGACGGGAACCTGACGAACAGGCGCCTTATCATATTGTCGTAATTTTCTTCTGAGAATTTCTCTTCCATATTGCCATATCATTTTAAAATGCCCCGAAAACGCCCGGAAACATTTGAACTGACGCCAAATTTAACTAAATTTACCGGGTATAATGGTATCATATGAAGAAGAATTCGTCTGCGCTGTATTCCGGATACATCATCGATGGTGCAAAGATGGACCAGACTCCGGCCCGGATGCTCAATGAATGCATGACCCCGGGAACGGAACAGTATCCGGACTGCTGTCCAGGACAGACCGGAGACATGATAATCGACGAATCTACAGACCCTGTCCCCGGGTCATGCCGTCCGGACAGCCTGCTGATACCGGAATACATGAAGCAGCTGTCCGTTCTCAGGACATCTTTCCGCAGATTCAAGGCCGGAGACCCGGCTTTCCTTACCAGGCTCAGGATTGCATCGGCAATTATAGACAGCATCTGGTCGGAGGGTCATTTCAGGCTCGACAACCTGAGGCTATCCCTCGGATGGCAGTGGGACGGGAAGGCAATAGGAAGCATGGCAGCCTTCTATGCATCAGCGGAAGCCGCAGCCGGATACATCTACGACCTCGGGGCAGCCCTGGAGGAATACTCATACACTGAAATACAGGAAGAAGAGACAGAGCCGGCCGGAAATATACTGAATGTGTCAGTCACAGGGACAGACAGCGGCAGGACAGGACAGGCAGGCACGGGAATCCGGGAGGAAGATGAACCCGACATCCCTGCCCGGGACAGCGAGGACATATGGCTTTCGGACAGGAGAAAATGTCCGGACAAAGCCGTAGATACTGCAAGAAGCATCCTGCTCTACATCCCGTTCGACACCTGCGCCCACAGGCTCGGAAGTTCCCTCCTTGAACAGATAACCGGCACCACCGGAGACATTTCTCCGGAAATCCGTGACCCGGACTATTTCATAGACTGCCATGAGGTTGTCAGGGAACTTGTCGAAGACGGGATAATAATGTCTGCTGAAACGATATCGGACGGCGGACTGCTTACGGCTGCATACAGGCTGTGCAGGGAAACCGGAGCCACCATTGATGTCAGCGGGGTCATATCTTCATACATGGAGAATGACATTGTCAAGATACTGTTTTCGGAAGTACCCGGCGCACTTGTCCAGATCAGTGAAAATGATTCGGACTACGTAGATGCCCAGCTGCTGCTACAGGATATTGCATACTACCCTGTCGGAACCCCTGGCAGGGCCGGCGGAAAGGTAGAGGTGGTCAACGGGACGAGGTCCGGGGTCGCAGGCATACTTGCTTCACTCCTCAACGGGCAGGATTTTCCGGAAGGAGAGGACTGAATCGATACTGCATGACAAAACTAATGACTGCATATATGGGACAGAACGGGAACAGTCCGAAAGCCGGACAAGGGACGAAACGGCCGAAAATATTCGTGCTGGACACCAATATCATACTTCACGACTACAGGGCCATCCACCACTTCCAGGAGAACGACATAGTGATACCTGTCGCAGTCCTGGAGGAGCTGGACAAATTCAAGAAAGGCCATGACTCCCTGAATTTCAATGCGAGGGAATTCATGAGAGAGATAGACAGGCTGTCAGAGAACAGGAAATTCGGCACCGAAGGAGTCCCGATAGGCAGGCATCTCGGCAATATCAAGATAGAGCTGAGCCACCCGTTCCCGGATGACCTGAAAGGATGCTTTCAGGACGACATCCCGGACCACAGGATACTCGCCACGGCAATGTGGGTAAAATCCAGGCATCCGGACAGGTTCGTAGCCCTTGTCACGAAGGATGTAAACCTGAGGATGAAGGCGAAGGCGGTAGGAATGGAGGCCCAGGATTACCTCACGGACCGCGTCGACGAATCAAAGGTAGAATATATCCGGAACGAGGTAATAGTCATGAACGATCTCGCACCGGAGAAGATACAGAACCTTGCATACGGACAGGGCGGCATATCATATAAGGATGTCAGCGATGACGAACCGTCCCCGAACCAGCTGTACCAGTTCAGATGGGAAAAAGGGGAGGATTCATATGTGACATGCGGAAGGTATGACAGCGGCAAAAAGAAGATAGTCCTTGTAAAGAACAAATATGCCTATGGCATATCCCCACGCAATGACGAACAGAAATTCGCGCTGGACGCGTGCCTGAACCCCGATATACGGCTCGTTTCGCTTACCGGAGGCGCAGGGACAGGAAAAACGCTGCTGGCACTTGCGGCAGCCCTTGAACAGGAGAGAGACTTTGACCAGATCATCCTGTCCCGGCCGGCTGTGACTCTCGGCAACCAGGACATAGGCTTTCTTCCGGGGGACCAGAAAACAAAGATGGGGCCATTCGTACAGCCTCTTCTCGACAATCTGAATGTCATCCGCAACTGCTTCAAGCCAGGCAGCAAGCAGGCTCTGAAGATTGATGCCATGCTCAAGGACGAGAAGCTGCTCATCTCCCCGCTGGCATACATTAGGGGCAGGAGTCTCGGGAAAGTCTTCTTCATAATCGACGAAGCCCAGAACCTTACCCCGCATGAAATCAAGACAATCATTACCAGGGCCGGCGAAGGGACAAAAATGGTATTCACAGGAGACATATTCCAGATTGACCAGCCGTACCTCGACATCTACTCCAACGGGCTTACGCATCTCGGGGAAAAGATGTCAGGACAGCCTCTCTTCGAGCACATCAATCTCCGGAAAGGAGAGAGAAGCGAACTTTCCGACATTGCCAGCAGGCTGCTATAGTCCGGCGGCATTATGCAGGAAACAGCCGGCAAAAAGACGGCTTGCCTGCCATTTGTCGGTAACAACATCAATTAAATTTTATCAATCTGATTATTTTTGTTAATTTAGCGCGGATATTCTTAAGTATTGTCATGAATATCGACATACAGCGGAATTTATTTAACGGAACATTTAAAAATCCTTTATTTTATACACTATGACAGACAAAAAGAAAAGGGTCTACCGCTTCGGAGGGAAAACTGCCGAAGGAGACGGGGCTATGAGAGAACTGCTCGGAGGCAAGGGTGCCAATCTTGCCGAAATGTGCAAGCTGGGAATACCGGTGCCTGCCGGATTTACCATTACAACAGAATGTTGCGCTGAGTATTATGAGCTTTGCGGGGGCTATCCTGATGAGCTGAAGGAAGAAGTCGCAGAGGCAATGAAGGCGACGGAAGCCATCATGGGCAAGAAATTCGGGGATGCAGAAGACCCGCTTCTTGTCAGCTGCCGTTCAGGAGCAAGAAGCTCCATGCCAGGCATGATGGACACAATCCTCAATATCGGACTGTGCTCCGCAACAATTCCTGGAATGATCAAGAAGACAGGAAATCCCCGTTTCGTATATGATGCATACAGACGTCTGATCATGATGTATTCCGATGTCGTCATGGAAAAGGCCGAAGGCATAGAGCCTGCAGACGGACAGGGAATCCGCCAGCAGCTCGACAGGATGATGGAGGAGCTCAAGAAGGCCAAAGGATATGCCTCCGATACCGACATCACTGCCGAAGAACTGCAGATGCTCTGCGAGAAGTTCAAGGAAAGGGTAAAGGAAGTGCTCGGAGTCGAGTTCCCTGATTCAGCCGAGGCCCAGCTCTGGGGCAGCATCGGAGGAGTATTCAAGTCATGGAACGGGAAAAGGGCAATCGCCTACAGAAGGATTGAAGGAATCCCTGATGACTGGGGTACGGCTGTAAACGTACAGTCGATGGTATTCGGGAACATGGGCAACACATCCGCGACAGGTGTGGCATTCTCGCGTAACCCGGCAACCGGGGACAACAAGTTCTACGGGGAATGGCTCATCAATGCACAGGGAGAGGACGTCGTTGCAGGTATCCGCACTCCTAATCCGCTCAATGAAGCCACAAAGAATCCGCACAACGCCAACCTCGAGTCCCTCGAGAAGGCAATGCCAGGAGTATACAAGGAGCTCGACGGCATACGCGTACTTCTTGAAGACCACTTCAAGGACATGCAGGACATCGAGTTCACTATCCAGGACGGAAAGCTGTGGATGCTCCAGTGCCGTATCGGAAAGAGAACCGGTGTGGCAGCGCTCAACATGGCAATGGACATGTTAAACGAGGGCATGATTGACGAGAAGACTGCTGTCATGAGAGTATCTCCGGCACAGCTCGATGAAATCCTCCACCCTATCCTCGACCCTGCATCCGAGAAGAAAGCCAAGGTCATCGCACGTGGACTTCCTGCCAGCCCGGGCGGAGCCGTAGGAAAAATCGTATTCTCATCCGAGGCCGCAATGGAGCTCAACAGGAACGGAGAAAAGGCCATCCTTGTCAGAGAGGAGACATCTCCGGAAGACGTTGAAGGCATGAGAGCCGCAGCCGGAATCCTGACTGCAAGAGGCGGCATGACCTCGCATGCGGCACTTGTCGCCCGCGGCTGGGGAAAATGCTGTATAGTAGGATGCGAGGCAATGCATATCGACCTTGAAAACAAGGTGCTCAAGTTCAACGGTGCAGAATACCATGAGGGGGATATCCTCAGCCTCAACGGTTCAAAGGGACTCGTATACGGTACTGAAATAGATACCATGGACGCCTCCGAGAATCCGAGGTTCATCAAGTTCATGCAGATTGTGGACAAGTTCCGCACTCTCGGGGTAAGGACCAACGCCGACACACCTGAGGACGCAGAAAGGGCTCTCAGCTTCGGTGCAGAGGGTATCGGTCTCTTCCGTATAGAACACATGTTCTACGGCAAGAATTCAGAAGTTCCTCTTGCAAAACTGCGTAAGATGATCCTTTCAAGGACCGATGATGAAAGACGCGCAGCACTTGCAGAACTCGAGCCGTTCATCAAGGCATCTGTCAAGAGCACAATGAAGGTAATGGACGGCAAGCCGGTAACCTTCCGTCTTCTCGACCCGCCACTCCACGAGTTCGTGCCGCAGACTCCTGAAAAACGCGAGGAGCTCGCAAAGGAACTCGGCATCTCTGAAGTCGACATAGAGAAGAGAGGCGAATCCCTGCATGAGGTCAACCCTATGATGGGACACCGCGGAGTCCGTCTCCATATCACATATCCGATGATTTCCGAGACCCAGTTCAGGGCAATCTTCACTGCCGCCGCAGAGCTCAAGCAGGAGGGTCACCACCCTATGCCTGAAATCATGATTCCGGTAACAATATCCGACCGCGAACTCATATTCCAGAAAGCCATCTGCGACAGGGTCAAGGCAGAAGTCGAAGGCAGCACAATCAGGGAACCTATAGAGTACAAGTACGGTACGATGATAGAAATCCCTCGTGCAGCACTCATAGCCGACCGGATGGCACGCACCGCACAGTTCTTCTCATTCGGGACAAACGACCTTACCCAGATGACGTTCGGATTCTCCCGCGATGACGTAGGAACATTCATGGGCGACTACCTCGGCAACAAGATTCTCGATGCTGACCCGTTCCAGACCATCGACAAGAGGGCTGTCGGCAAACTCATCGAAATCGGTGTGAACGGCGGTCGCAGCACACGTCCAGACCTCAAGGTCGGTATCTGCGGCGAACATGGAGGAGACCCTGCATCAGTTGAATTCTGCTACAAGATCGGACTCAACTACGTGTCATGCTCTCCGTTCCGCGTTCCAATCGCACGCCTCGCTGCGGCGCAGGCTGCAATCAAGGCCGGAGCAGAAAAATAGTCTGAACGTCCATATTAGCTCACATGGCAAAGACAAGCCTGTGAATCGACACAATAAAAGGGATTTGCTCATAAGGGTAAATCCCTTTTGCTGTATGAACGACGAAATTTGACACTCAACACTTTTAAAAGGCAGATTGTAAAAATGATGTATATTTGCAGCGGAAAAAAAGTTATTTTATCATGAAAAACAAAAGATTTTTGATTCATGTCATTGGCTCCTGCTGCATGTTCATCGCCGCAGCATCATGCTCAAATGACAACATTAACCCTGTTACCCCCCCCGATGGAGGAGAGACAGTAAAGCCGACTGAGGGAGTAAGCACCGAGGCATTCTACAAGGGGGACCACTATGGGACAGAGACCGGGAATCTCTGGATTAACTTCATCTCGGACATGGAATTCGATGACTGGGCAGGAGACTATGTCGGTCCAGGCTACATCCTCTGCCTCGACTTCAACACTGTACTGGCGGAAAACCCGGACTTTGCTTCACTGGCCGAGGGGACATACACATGCGACTACTCCAATGACACTCATGAGGAGTTCACTCTCAACGTAGCAGATGGAGACAGCTATCTGACGCGTTATGATGAAAGCGGCTCATACGAAAGCTTCAATATCATAGGCGGGGATGTAAAGGTTGCAATAAAGGACGGATACTACTGCATAGATGCAGCACTCACTCTTGATGACGAATCCGACTACTCATACAGTTTCATCGGGGAGATTTCCTTCATAAACCGTTCGGATGAGGGAGAGATGAGCAATATGACACAGGATGTCGTGCTTTCCGGCATGTCACAGGCGCTTGTCGCATACGGCGGTTATGCATTCACAGAGACATCCGACCTCTACACTGTCATCATAGCCGGTCCCGACTACGACCTCGACTCGAACTTCGGGCAGTCCGATGCCCTGATGTTGTCGGTCAATGTGACGCCTGGCAGTTCGGATGGCATCCCTTCAGGCACATACACAATCATCGATGCAAATACTGCTGATGACTATGATGTCAATACGGCACTGAGCGGTTTCTATGAGCCGACATACGGAGGATATTTCGGGTCATGGTATTTCTCGACTGAAAACAGGATCGAGGCTTCCGTCCGCGGAGGCTTCGTGACAATAACAGACAACGGCAATGACAACTATACATTCGAGATAGCTCTGGAAGACGGTTACGGACATAAGATTACCGGCACGTATTCCGGCCCGTGCCAGGTAGAGGACTGGTCATAAGGCACCGGTCTTAAGGCAGGACAAGGCTTCCGTATGCATCCGGCAGACACCGGCACATATCAGGAAGCCTTTTTCATTTCCTGTGGAAGGCCCATAGTATGATGCCTATCGACACGGATACATTGAGGGAATGTTTCGTACCGTACTGGGGAATCTCTATTGCAATGTCAGAGGCATCCACGACTTCCTGGGACACCCCGGAGACCTCGTTGCCGAATATAAGGGCATACCTGACCGAGGGGTCCGGCACAAAAGTGTCAAGGCTCACGGAACCGACAGTCTGCTCCACACTGACAAGCACATACCCCTCGGCCTTCAGCCTTGCGACTGCATCCATCGTATCATCATAATGCTCCCATGCCACACTGGATTCCGCCCCGAGGGCCGACTTGTGAATCTCGGCCGATGGAGGCACAGCACAGATTCCGCACAGGCAGACCTTATCCACCTTGAACGAATCACTGCTTCTGAATGCAGAGCCGACATTATGGGCACTGCGGATATTGTCAAGCACAACCACGAGTCCGGAATCGGGAAGCTGCCGGTACTCCTCGGGAGACACTCTCCCAAGCTCTATATTCAATAGTTTTCTATTCATAAGAAAAAGAAATCTCCGCAAAAAAGAGCAAAAGTTATCAACACAAAGGTAGCAAAAATAAAATTTTGAGTACTTTTGTACGTTAAACTTATCCACGATGAAACAGGATCTGCAGATTTTCAATCTGATTAAAAAAGAAGAGGAAAGGCAGACTATGGGCATAGAACTCATAGCCTCCGAGAACTATGTCAGCGACCAGGTGCTCGAGGCACTCGGCTCGATATGCACGAACAAATACGCTGAAGGCTATCCAGGCGCAAGATACTATGGAGGGTGCGAGGTAATTGACCAGATAGAACAGCTGGCCATCGACAGGGTATGCGAGCTTTTCGAGGCGGAATACGCCAATGTGCAGCCGCACTCCGGAGCGCAGGCAAACATGGCCGTAATGATGGCCTGCCTTAAGCCGGGAGACACCTTCATGGGACTCGACCTGTCGCACGGAGGGCATCTTACACACGGCTCCCCGGTAAACATGTCCGGCATCCTGTACCATGCAGTATCGTACGGGCTTGACGAAGTCACAGGACTCGTTGACTACAACAGCATGGAGAAGCTTGCCCTCGAATACAGGCCGAAGCTGATCATCGGAGGGGCATCAGCCTATTCAAGGGAGTGGAACTGGGCAAGGATGAGAGAGATTGCCGACAAGGTGGGAGCAATCCTGATGGTCGACATGGCACATACGGCAGGGCTTATAGCAGCCGGACTTCTCAGCAATCCGGTCAGGTACGCACATATCGTAACCTCCACGACACATAAGACACTCAGAGGACCACGCGGAGGAATCATACTCATGGGCAAGGACTTCGACAACCCGTGGGGAATCACGACTCCTAAAGGCGTCATAAAGAAGATGTCGCAGATTCTGAATTCGAGCGTATTCCCGGGAGTACAGGGAGGTCCGCTCGAACACTGCATCGCAGCCAAGGCGGTGTCCTTCTATGAGGCTCTCCAGCCTGAATTCAAGGAATACCAGAAACAGGTTGTCGCCAATGCTGCGACAATGGCTGAAGCATTTTCAGAAAAAGGATACAAGATTGTCTCCGGAGGCACTGACAATCATCTTATGCTGATTGACCTGCGCACGAAATTCCCGGACCTTTCAGGGAAAGTGGCAGAAAAGGAGCTCGGCAAGGCCGATATCACAATAAACAAGAATATGGTGCCGTTTGACACCAGGTCAGCCTTCCAGACATCGGGCATCAGGATAGGCACGCCTGCAATCACATCGAGGGGATTCGTCGAGAAGGATATGGAGTTCATCGTCAATCTCATAGACACAGTCCTCTCCAATGCAGCAGCCCATCTCGACCTCATATCAGGAAAGACCGAGGAAGGGAAGGAAGAGTACGAGGAGGTACTTGCCGCAGTACGCAGACAGGTCAGGATGAAAGTATCCGGCATGCCGCTCAACAGATACTGATGAAATACCGGTTGCACGATTGAGTGACACGGGAAAGATACGGACGGACCCTAAGTCAAGTCCGGATTTATTCCCCATGATTTAAGAAGCCGACCCAACAGCAGGAATTTCAAGGCCTGCGAAGATGAGTTGAGTCGGCTTCTTTTTATTGATTATCCGGAAAGACACCAATCTAATTCAGGGGAATGCCCGGAAGGTCTCAGAAATTGAACCTGGTCATGAGTTGGACACGATGGTTGGCCACCCAATGCCTTTCAGCAATGGTCCCATCCGGCAACACCTGTCCGTCAGCCATCACTGAACCGTTCATATTGCGGTTGCTGCCATACTGGACCGCTGTTACCTCATATTCAAGCCCGAGGACGAATTTACCAATATTCCAGATTACGGCCGGGACTACACGGAAAGCCTGCGCGAGATTCTTGAAATTCCCTCCATCCTTGGAGAAGAACCAGTAGGCTTCGCCGTCATCCATGAAGTCTTTTGCCGCACCCAGATTGTTCATATAGCCGGCCATGAACATTCCCTGTACCTTCTTGCCATACGATAATGACAGCCATGACGAGCTGGTATAGGTCGGGGCATATTCAAGATGCCAGTCATCGCCGACAGATGTCACTCCATATCCGCTCACAAGGTTGAGATAGTCTGCGGCTCCTCCATATACGGTCTTCGCCTTAAGTGTGAAATTCCCCTCCTTGTACTGCAGATAAAGATACGGAGATACCGCTGTCATCCTTCCCGATGTCCTGTACCTCTCTGCAGGCATGCTGCCGGTCCCGGGAATCTCATATGCATTATACGGCTTGATACTAAGCACACTTACACCGGCTTTTGCAAGGAATCCCCCTGACTTATAGGATACTGCGGCATATGCCTCCGGGAGCAGCCCGTATTTCATATAATCCGCTGACGCGCCGTCCGGGCCGACAGAAGCATACTGCATCTGATATACCAGAGCACCGGTAATGGTAAAATGGGTCCCGAGATTTGCTTCCACAGTGACCTGAGGACTCCTGTTGAACGGATTGAAAGGAGCTCCTGTCGCCAGACCTATCACATCCGGCTGGTCAGCTGCCATCGGATGCCATGCCTGTCCCATGAGAAGCGATACGGATGCCTTGCCGCCGCCACACATCGGGAGGGCGGACCATCCCAGCTTGAGATATGCCTGACGCAGACGCATGATCGCTGTCCCTGTCGAGCCGCTGAGCCCCGCATAGAAATCCGTCTCCACCTTGGCGGAGATATCCATCTTGCCGACACGATAGCCGAGGACATCCAGCCCCACCCTTGATGTTATTGAAAGGAACCTGAAAGACGGGCTGTCATTCAGGTCATTCCCGTCACTGTCGTAATCGTGGTCAAAAGGCAGATAATAGAACAGGTTACCTGTCCCGGAAGCGCTTTTCCTGGAATCGAACGGAAAGAAATTCCTTATGAAACCATATACCTTCACATGACTTTCAAGCTCTTCCCTGACATTTTTCCCGGTCTTCTTCTCCCCGTCCGGGCCGGTTGCCGACATTGTGACAGCAGATGCCAGCAATACAGAAAATATAAACAGCAGTCTTTTCATGAATACGTTTAATTTAAGACCTGCCACCATATCGTATAGCGGCAGGTCTGCAAAGTTAGCAATTTATTCCGGTACAGGATGTACGTCACTCAGAAACCGATAAAGAACAGCATCAGATATCCGAGCGCATACCCTATCACACCGACCAGGATACCTACTTTAGTCATATCCTTTGTGGTAACCAGTCCTGTCGAATGTGCAAGAGCATTCGGCGGAGTACTTATCGGGAACAGCATTGCAAGCGAAGTACAGAGTACCGCCCCGATGACAAGGGTCTTGGACCCGCCGACAGGATCAAGGGTCTCCCCCATCCCGACCGCGACAGCGCAGAGTATCGGCACTATAAGGCTGGCGGCAGCCGTATTCGAGATGAAGTTAGAGATAAAGTATCCTATGAAGCCCGCAACGAGGATGACAACCACCGGCAGCCATTCACCGAACGGTATAGACGTGACAAGATGCTCTGCAAGACCGGTATTGGTCATTGCAAGCCCGAGTGCGAATCCGCCTGCCACCATCCACAGCACGCTCCAGTTGATATCCTTCAGGTCATCCTTCGTAATGACCCCTGTGACACAGAAGACCCCGACCGGAATCATAGCGACTACATTCGAATTGAGCTTTGTGATACTCTCGGTCATCCACAGGAGGATTGTAAGCCCGAATGTAATCCAGACCACATATGTCCTCCATGTCTTCTCATGGGTACCTTCTATCTTAAGCTCTATGGTCTTCTGCTTGAAAGGATAGAGCTTGAGAAGTATTCCCCACGCAATCAGCAGCATGATGTACACATATGGCACCATCCGGAGCATCCAGTCGTCAAAGCCCACATCCAGATGGAGAGAGTCGTTGATATACTGGAATGCAATGGCATTCGGCGGAGTACCTATCGGGGTACCTATGCCTCCCAGGTTGGCAGCTATAGGGATTGCCAGAGCAAGTGCAATCCTCCCCTTCCCGTCCGGAGGAAGTGTCTTCAGCACCGGAGCAAGGAAAGTGAGCATCATGGCTGCCGTAGCCGTATTGCTCATGAACATGGAGAAGGTACCTATCACAATCAGGAAACCCAGCAGGACAAATTCAGAGCGTTTCCCGAAGGGCTTCATCAGCACCCTTGCAAGCTGCACGTCAAGTCCCACCTTGGTCGAAGCGATAGCAAGGATGAACCCTCCGAGGAAAAGCATTATCACAGGGTCCGCGAAAGTAGCCAGTATGGACTTGTAGCTTACAAAAGTCCCCATTTCAGACGGTATCCCCGAACCTTTCATGAAAGGCAGGCTGCTGTCAGATATTGTAAGGAGCATTATCACTATTATAAGGACGGAAGTCGTCCACGTAGGGATAATCTCGAACATCCACATCAGTGCGGCGAATACGAATATGGCAATAGTACGCTGTTCAACGACCGTCAGACCGTCTATCCCGAAGAATGACGTCGGCACGAGCCACAGGAACAATGTCACAGCAAGAACAATCGGAAGCATTACCGTAAGCTTCTTCGATACCGTTCTCTCAGAAGGATGTGTTGTCATTATCAAAGCCTGAAAATCAGATTACACCCTGCTCAAGCATGGCTGTCGCAACCTTCATGAAGCCAGCCACATTGGCACCTTTCACATAGTTGATATAGCCGTCAGCCTGGGTCCCGTGCTCAACACATGCATGATGGATATTCGCCATGATCTCATGGAGCTTCTTGTCGACCTCTTCCGCGCTCCAGCTGATGTGCATTGCATTCTGCGTCATCTCAAGTCCGGATGTGGCAACTCCTCCGGCATTGACAGCCTTTCCAGGAGCAAACATGATCCTTGCCTTCTGGAAGGTCTCGATGGCCTCAGGTGTGCAGCCCATGTTGGATACCTCCGCACAGCACCATGTCCCGTTCTTGACAAGCTCCTCCGCGTCCGCTCCGGTAAGTTCATTCTGGAATGCACAAGGCATCGCTATGTCGCATTTGATGCTCCATGCCTTCTTTCCCGGATAGAATGTTGCAGAAGGGAACTTCTCGGCAAAAGGCGCCACGACATCGTTGTTCGATGCCCTGAGCTCAAGCATGTAGGCTATCTTTTCATCATTCATCCCCTCAGGATCGTAGATTGCCCCGTCAGGACCGGAGATTGCAATGACATGCGCCCCGAGCTGGGTGGCTTTCTTTGCAGCGCCCCATGCGACATTGCCGAATCCGGAGATTGCCACCTTCTTGTCCTTTATATCCTTGCCCTGGAGATGAAGCATGTGCTGCACGAAATATACTGCACCATATCCGGTAGCCTCAGGACGCACCAGAGAGCCTCCGTATGTAAGGCCCTTGCCTGTAAGCACTCCCGTATGTTCGCGGGCAAGCTTCTTATACATACCGAACAGATAGCCTATCTCACGGCCGCCGACACCTATGTCTCCGGCAGGCACATCCGTATCAGGCCCGATATTGCGCCAGAGTTCCAGCATGAAAGCCTGGCAGAAGCGCATGATCTCGGCATCCGACTTGCCTTTCGGGTTAAAATCTGAGCCTCCCTTTCCTCCGCCCATCGGAAGGGTTGTAAGGGCATTCTTGAAGGTCTGCTCAAAACCGAGGAACTTCAGTATCGACAGATTTACCGAAGGATGGAAACGGAGACCTCCCTTATATGGACCTATCGCAGAATTGAACTGTACGCGATAGCCTGTATTTACCTGAATCTCGCCATTGTCATCGACCCAAGTGACCTTGAATGTGAAAATCCTGTCCGGCTCCACTATCCTTTCGACGATCTTGGCAGCCTCGAATTCAGGATGCCTGTTATAGACATCCTCAATTGTTTCCAGAACTTCCCGCACGGCCTGAAGGTATTCCTTTTCATTTCCGTACTTGGCCTGAAGCCTTGACATTATCTCATTTGTGTTCATGATTAGATAATTTAAAATTGCGATATTGTGTTTCGTGATAAATGTCTATTTAACTTCCCAGACGGTGCCGCTGCGCAGGAGGTCATCCACACAATGGATCCTCGACTTCGCAGTGACCTGCTCAACCTGCATCCTTACTGCCGCGTCATAAGTCACATCATTGACGTCCCTTATCACGCCGAGGGCAACAGGATATTCCGGGTATTTCATGTCGGCAAGCATCATATGTATACCGATATTGTCGCTGTGGGCATCATGCGTCAGGACATCATCCTCCGTAATGCCTTTCTCCCCTATCGTTACGACCTTGAGTCTCAGCCCGTCAAGGACAAGACCCTTGTCTCGGTTCCTGCCGAATATCATCTTCTCCCCGTGACGCAGGACAATCGTCCTGTCGGCCCTGTACTCCCGGTCGGAAATCTCGGCATGCGCCCCGTTGTTGAAAATCACGCAGTTTGTCAGCATCTCGATGACAGAGGTCCCGTTATGGACAGCTGCCGCCACCATTATGTCCTCGTTAAGCTTGAGCTCGGAATCAAGTCCGCGGGCGAAGAATGTCCCCTTTGCCCCGAGCACCAGGCTTCCGGGGTTGAACGGATGCTCAACAGTCCCGTAAGGGGATGTCTTTGTAATTGCCCCGAACTTCGATGTAGGGGAATACTGGCCCTTTGTCAGCCCGTAGATACGGTTGTTGAACAATATGATATTGATGTCGATATTCCTTCTGATAGCGTGGATGAAATGGTTTCCTCCTATCGCAAGGGCATCACCGTCGCCGCAGGCCTGCCATACCGACAGTTCCGGATTGGCCACCTTTATGCCTGTCGAGACAGCCGTTGCACGTCCGTGGATACTGTGGAATCCATATGTATCCATATAATAAGGAAGCCTTGACGAGCATCCTATCCCGGAAACCACGACATAACGTTCCTTGTCATATCCGAGAATCTCGCTGACACGCGGCATGGCTCTCTGCAATGCAGCCAGGACGGCATGGTCCCCGCATCCCGGACACCATCTTACCTCCTGGTCACTCTTGAAATCTTTGAATGTATATTTTTCCATGTTCCAGTCATCAGAATTCTTTATCGATTGCTGCAGCAAGCTCGTGGACGAGGAACGGCTGTCCCTGCACCTTGTTATACTGCAGATAGCTGAACTGCGGGAGAAGTCCCCTGAGATAATTGGCGAACTGGCCGTTGTTAAGCTCGCATACCAGTATCTTCTCAAAACCGGCGAAGACTTCCGCCGTATTCTTAGGAAGAGGATTTATGTAGTCGAAATGTGCATAGCTTACATCCCGTCCGGCTGCCTGCTCCTGCGCCACGGCAGTATACAGATGGCCGTATGTGCCGCCCCAGCCCACTACCAGAAGTTTGCCGGAACCAGCCCCCATGACTTCGAGCGGAGGTATCACATCCGCAAGTCTCGCCACTTTCTCCGCCCTTTCATGCACCATCATCTCATGGTTGAGCGGCTCGGAAGAAAGCACTCCGTCGTGATTCTTCTCCAGTCCTCCGACCCTGTGCTCAAACCCCTTTATGCCCGGAAGGCCCCACTTGCGGACCATCGTGACAGGGTCCCTCCTGAATGGCTTGAACGGGATATCACCTTCATCTGCAAAAGGAGGCCTGATTTCAGGATAATCCTTCATGGACGGGATACGCCACGGCTCGGAACCGTTCCCGAGGAAACCTTCGGAAAGCATTATGACCGGCATCATATGCTCCAGGGCGAGCCTGGCTGCATTGAAGGCCGTATCGAAACAATGTGCCGGGGAATGCGCGGCGATTACCGCTATCGGACATTCGCCGTTACGCCCGTACAGGGCCTGGTCAAGGTCCGTCTGCTCTGTCTTGGTAGGGATACCTGTCGAAGGGCCGGCCCTCTGGACATCGACCACAACAAGCGGCAGTTCCGTCATGACGGCCAGGCCGAGAGCCTCGGACTTCAGGGAAAGCCCCGGACCTGAAGTTGTCGTGATGGCAAGGTCTCCTGCATATGCCGCACCGATGGCAGTACATATGCCCGCAATCTCGTCCTCCGCCTGAAGCGTCTTGACACCCAAGCTCTTGTGAATGGCAAGCTCCTCAAGGATAGCAGTGGCAGGCGTTATCGGATATGAACCGCAGAAAAGCGGACGTCCGGATTTCTCGGATGCCGCAAGGAAGCCCCATGCGGTGGCCTGGTTGCCTGTAATATTCCTGTACAGCCCCTTTGGAAGATGCGCCGGCTCGACAACATATGTGTCAGGGATAGCCTGGATGTTTGCAGCGTAGTTGTACCCGTCATTCAGCACTTTCTTGTTAGGAGCGACCATTTCAGGGTGCTTCCTGCCGAATTTCTTCTCGAGATACGTATATATGTATTCCAGCGGACGGCTGTAGATGAAACATGCCATTCCGAGGGTAAACATGTTCTTGCATTTATGTATAGCCTTGATATCAAGTCCGCTGTCCTTAAGGCTTTCTTCCGTCAGGGTGGTAATGGGGGCGACGACAATCGTCCTGTCCTCTATATGCAGTTCCGCCACGGGGTCTTCCTTGAACCCGGCCTTCTTCATCCCCTCCTCATCGAAGGTATCCTGGTCGATAAGGACCATTGCAGTCCTTTTCAGCCATTTGGCATTCGTCTTCAATGCTGCAGGGTTCATTGCCACGAGAAGGTCGCAAAGGTCGCCCGGAGTAGTAACATGCCCGCTGCCGATATGCACCTGGAATCCCGATACTCCGGAAAGCGTCCCGTGAGGTGCGCGGATTTCCGCCGGATAGTCGGGGAAAGTCGAGAGTTCATTGCCGTAGATCGCCGACATGTCAGCAAAAAGAGATCCGGTAAGCTGCATCCCGTCGCCAGAATCTCCGGCAAATCTTATCACAACATCCTTAGTATCTATTACTTTGTGTTGCATTTGTGGTTAGGATCTTTAATTATAATTTTAAAAATTCATACAAATGTATATAAATTACCTCAAATTACTATATGGTTCCCAAATTATTTTTCATGGTTTTACAGGAGCATTCCACACATGTGGCGGAAGCTCTTACGCAAATGAAAAATTTGGCTAAATTTGCAACCGGGAGCCTGCATCCGCAAGGCATTCCCATCCACCTCTGATTATAACACGACAATAACCATGTATACCAGATTTCTCAGCATTCTATCGGCCGCGGCCCTTGCATCGGCATTCACGGCAGCAGGACAGCAATACAAAGGCCTCCCGGAAAATGTCCGGGAAGCATGGCATGACCCCCTTGTCAATGCAGTGGACAGGGCTCCCATGCATACTGACTATTTCGCATATGCGGATAGGGATGAAGCCCTGGACGGATGCAGAAAGGCATCTTCCAACTACATGTCAATCAACGGCACATGGAGATTCTTCTGGGTAAAGGATGCCGACTGCCGTCCGGACGGGTTCTTTGCCAGGGACTTCAACGACAAAGGCTGGGATGAAATCCAGGTGCCGGGAATCTGGGAGCTCAACGGCTACGGCGACCCTCTCTACAACAACATCGGATACGCATGGCAGTACCAGTTCCGGAACAATCCGCCGCAGGTGCCTGTCGAGAACAATCATGTCGGCTCATACAGACGTGAAATCATTATCCCCGATGAATGGGACGGGAAGCAGATAATCGCACATTTCGGCAGTGTAAGCTCCAACATATATCTCTGGGTCAACGGAAAGTTCGCCGGATACAGCGAGGACTCCAAGCTCGAAGCCGAATTTGACATAACCGGCCATGTCAGGCCGGGAAAGAACCTGATTGCATTCCAGGTCTTCCGCTGGTGCGACGGCTCATATTTCGAGGACCAGGATTTCATGAGATTCTCCGGAGTGGCACGCGACTGCTATCTCTATGCAAGGGAGAAGACACGTATCCAGGACATACGGGTTGTCCCTGACCTCGACAGCCGATATGACGACGGCTCGCTCGACATCAGCCTCGACATTACCGGCAGCTGCAATATCGCACTGGAGCTGAGCGACATGGAAGGCAATATCGTCGACAGCCGCAGCTTTACGGCACGAAAGGGACACCACTCGGTCAGGATGGATGTCGACTCCCCTCATAAATGGACTGCAGAGACCCCGTATCTGTACAGGCTTACCGCCACATGCAGCATAAAAGGCAGGCAGGAAGTCATCCCTGTCCATGTCGGGTTCAGGAAAATCGAGATAAGGGATGCGCAGGTCCTGGTAAACGGGCAGCCAGTGCTCTTCAAAGGTGCCAACCGCCATGAAATGGACCCTGACGGAGGCTATATCGTTTCGGAAGAACGCATGCTTCAGGACATACTCAGGATGAAACAGCTGAATATCAACGCTGTCCGCACCTGTCACTACCCTGATGACATCCGCTGGTATGAACTGTGCGACAAATACGGGCTGTACGTCGTCGCTGAAGCCAACATAGAGTCCCACGGAATGGGATACGGCGAGGAAAGCCTTGCCAAGGACCCTCTGTATGAACTGACCCATATCGAAAGGAATGAAAGGAATGTGAGCAGGAACTTCAACCACCCGTCCATCATCTTCTGGTCTCTCGGCAATGAAGCCGGTTACGGGGTCAACTTCGAGAGATGCTACAGCATGGTCAAAGCGGAAGACCCGTCCAGACCTGTGCAGTATGAACGGGCGGAAAAGGACGGACTCACGGATATATTCTGCCCGATGTACTACCCTTATGACAAATGCATCGAGTATTGCGAAAGCAATCCTGCCAGGCCTCTGATCCAATGCGAATACGCCCATGCAATGGGCAATTCGGAAGGCGGGTTCAAAGAATACTGGGACCTCGTCCGCAGATACCCTTCTTATCAGGGGGGATTCATATGGGACTTCGTGGACCAGTCGATACGGTGGACATGGAAGAACGGGAAGGAAATCTACGGATATGCCGGTGACTTCAACAGATATGATGTGGACAAGGACCAGAACTTCTGCAACAACGGCCTCATCAGTCCGGACAGGAGGCCTAATCCGCATGCGGAAGAAGTGCGCCACATATACCAGTCCATCTGGGCTGAAGCCGGCAGCACGTCGGAGACTGCCATCAGGGTCTTCAACGAGAATTTCTTCAGGGACCTCTCATCATACAGGCTCGTATGGGAACTCCTCGCTGACGGGGAAGTGATGGAGCAGGGCTATGTCGACAATCTGGATATCGAGCCGCAGGCTGCGGGGGAAATCAGCCTCGGATACGACCCGTCTTCGCTGTGCGAAGGCAAGGAATGGATGCTGAATGTACGTTTCATGCTCAAGAAGAGGGAGGGGCTGCTGCCTGCCGGACATGTTGCCGCCTATAACCAGATACCGTTGAGCGGATATGCCTACGACCTCAGTTTCAGGAATGTATCATACCCGAACGAAACGGTAATGTCCCCGGTATTCAGAGACAATGACCGGAGATACCTGATTGCCGAAGGCAGGGATTTCAGGGTGGAATTCAACAGGTCTGACGGCTTCATCTCCCTGTACGAAAGCCATGGCAGGACGCTGCTTGACGAAGGCTCGACACTCCGTCCGAACTTCTGGAGAGCAGGCACGGACAATGATTACGGGGCCGGCCTGCAGAACAGGTTCGGGGTGTGGCGGAATCCCGAAATAAAGCTCGAAAGCCTTGAATACAGCACCAGTGAAGGGATGGCATATGTCACGGCTTCGTACATAATGCCTGCGACAGGAGCCGCCATGACAATGGAATATGCAATCAACAGCACGGGTGCAGTCAAGGTGACGCAGAAAATGAAGGCGAATGCCTCGGGCAATGCCAGGGACATACCGGACATGTTCAGGTTCGGGCTCAGGATGGAGATGCCTGCAGAATACAATACCGTCACATTCTATGGCAAGGGTCCGTTCGAGAACTATGCCGACAGACAGCATTCCGCCCTGGTAGGGCTCTACCGCCAAAGTGTGGAGGAACAGTTCTACCCATACATAAGGCCTCAGGAGACCGGGACAAAAGGCGGGCTCAGATGGTGGGCAGTAACCGATGCCTCGGGAAGCGGCCTGAGATTCAGGAGCGACGCCCCGTTCTATGCATCCGCCCTCGAATACAGCATCGAAATGCTCGATGACGGCGCGGCTAAGAACAACAGGCACCCTGCCGACCTGGTAAAATCCGGGAACACGAACATCTGCATAGACGGATACCAGATGGGGCTCGGATGTATCAACAGCTGGGGGGCACTCCCTATGGAAAAATATATGCTGGAATACGGGGACTACGAATTCACATTCATCATGGAGCCTGTCAGGCATCTGTATGACATGGAATAGCAGGAGACAGTAAGACAGGGAGGGAATCAGATGATTTCCTCCCTGTCCCTTATATCCTTGATGCGGAGCTGCAGATTGGCTATGCCCCTGTAATAGTTCTCCACAATCGAGTAGCATATGTCCACCGGATTCCCGGCCTTTATATGCTCGAAATGCGAGGATTTGTTGAATGCTATTGCCGAGATATGCCTGTACGGCTGTTCCTCCTGTATCAGCTCCAGCTTCATATGGCTGCCCTCCGCCCCGACCTTGCGCCCGTTGCCGTTGTCATAGACATTTTCGGCCATGAACACCGGAGCCGAATTTCCCGGACCGAAAGGCTGGAACTGCTTCAGTATACGGAAGAATTTAGGGGTAATACGGGAGAAATTGAGCTTTGTGTCGATATATATTACAGGTGTGAGCATCTCCGAGCTGATAGTATTGCCCACATAGGCGTCTATCCTTTCGCAGAATTCCTTAAGATTTTCCTCCTTGAGGGTCAGGCCGGCGGCATATATATGTCCCCCGAAATTCTCGAGAAGGTCGGAGCAGCTCTCGATTGCGCCATACAGGTCGAATCCGTGGACACTCCTTGCAGAGCCGGTAATGAGCCCGTTCGACTTCGTAAGCACTATGGTCGGCTTATAGAATGCCTCGACAAGCCGGGATGCCACAATCCCGACAACCCCCTTGTGCCAGGACGGGTCATATACTATGGTAGCGTGGCCGTTCGACAGGCTGCCTCCCGACTGCACCATTTCCAGGGCCTCCCGGGTAATCTCCCTGTCGATACTCTTGCGCTCGTTGTTATACTCATTGATTTCCCCGGCAATCCTCATGGCCTCGGATTCCTCCGTCGCGGTCAGCAGGTCGACAGCCATACGTCCCGTCTCCATCCTTCCGGCAGCATTGATCCTGGGGCCTATCTTGAACACAATGTCATCGATTGAAATATGGGAAGGCTCGAGTCCCGAGAGGCGGATCATGGCAAGAAGCCCCTGACGGGGATTCTCATTCAGACGCTTCAGCCCGAAATGGGCCAGGATCCTGTTCTCGCCGACAACCGACACCAGGTCAGAGGCTATGCTCACAACAGTCAGGTCCAGCAGAGGCTCGAGCTCGCTGAACGGAATCCCGTATCTTGCCGAATAACCCTGGACAAGCTTGAATCCCACACCGCATCCCGACAGGTCGTCAAACGGATAGGTGCAGTCCTCCCTCTTCGGGTCAAGCACGGCCACAGCTGCAGGAAGGTCATTCTCGGGGAGATGATGGTCACAGACAATCACATCTATACCCTTGGATGCCGCATAAGCCACCTTGTCATTGGCCTTTATACCGCAGTCGAGAGTGATAATCAGTGTGAAACCGTTTGAAGATGCCCATTCTATCCCCTTATCTGAGACCCCGTATCCCTCATCATACCTGTCAGGTATATAGAAGTCGACTCCGGGTGTAAGCTTGCGCAGGAAAGAATAGACCAGCGATACGGCAGTCGTGCCGTCCACATCGTAATCCCCATAGACAAGAATCTTCTCCCCGGAAGATACCGCCCGATGAAGACGCTCCACGGCGACATCCATATCCTTCATCAGGAAAGGATCATGAAGGAGCCCGAGGTCAGGCCTGAAGAAAGCCCTTGCATCCATGAATGTGGTCACACCCCTCTGGACAAGCAGCTCGGCCAGCACAGGGTCGATGCCCAGCTCGCTCGACAGGCGGCTTACCGTATCCGGGTCAGCCGAACTCTTCAATATCCATTCCTTGTCCTTTCCCATAACATACAAAGATACTTATTTTATTTTTAAAATTAGAATTTATTGTCGTACTTTTGCAGGATAGCTGCCGGCATCTGCCATATCCCGGACAGCAGGCAGCCTAATCCTGAAATAATTTGCATCATATATGGAAAACTTGGATTTGAACGAGCAGGAAAGGAACAGGCGCGAAGCACTGACAAAACTCAGGGAACTCGGCATTGACCCGTACCCTGCTGCCCTTTATCCCGTAAATGCCACAGCACAGAAGATAAAAGACGAATACGACCCTGAAAAAGGCAATCTTGACGATGTTGTGATTGCCGGCAGGATAATGTCCAGGAGAATAATGGGGGCCGCCTCATTCATCGAGCTCCAGGACGAGACCGGAAGAATCCAGGTATACATCAAGAGAGATGAAATCTGCCCGGGCGAGGACAAGACCATGTACAATACCGTATTCAAGAAGCTTCTCGATATCGGGGACATCATAGGCATCAAGGGATTCGCATTCATTACCCAGACAGGGCAGCTGTCTGTGCATGCCAAGGAACTCACGCTCCTGAGCAAGTCCCTCAGGGTGCTCCCTATCGTCAAGGAGAAGGACGGGGAGGTATATGACGCCTTTTCGGATCCCGAGCTCAAATACAGGCAAAGATACGTCGACCTCATCGTGAATCCTGACGTACGCAGGACATTTGTCATGAGGAGCCAGATAATATCCACAATGAGGGAATACTTCAATGAGGCAGGATGCCTCGAAGTGGAGACACCTATCCTGCAGCCGATACCGGGCGGGGCTACGGCAAGGCCGTTCATTACGCATCACAATGCCCTCGACATCCCGCTTTACCTGCGTATAGCCAACGAGCTGTACCTCAAGAGGCTGATTGTAGGCGGCTATTCGGGTGTATACGAGTTCGCGAAGGACTTCCGCAACGAAGGTATGGACAAGACCCACAATCCTGAATTTACCTGCATGGAGATCTATGTGGCCTACAAGGACTACAGATGGATGATGGAGTTTACCGAGAAGATGCTGGAGAAGATTGCGCTGAAGCTGCACGGAACCACGGTCGTGACCATAGGGGACAGGACGGTTGACTTCAAGCCGCCTTACCGCAGGCTGCCTATGCTCGAGGCCATAAAGGAATATGCAGGCGTTGATATAGCAGGCATGGACGAGGCCCGGCTCAGGGAGACATGCGCAAAGCTGAATGTCCCGGTCACAAAGGAGATGGGCGAAGGAAAGCTCATCGACGCCATCTTCGGGGAATATTGCGAGAAGAACCTTGTGCAGCCGGTATTCATAACCGACTACCCTGTGGCAATGTCCCCGCTGACAAAGAGACACCGCTCAGACCCGTCCCTTACGGAGAGATTCGAGCTTTTCGTATGCGGGAAGGAGCTGGCGAACGCCTACAGCGAGCTCAACGACCCTATCGACCAGTTCGGACGTTTCCAGGACCAGCTCAAGCAGCGTGAACACGGAGACGACGAGGCCATGTACATAGACATGGACTTCATGCGCGCACTTGAATACGGCATGCCTCCTACATCAGGGATGGGCATGGGGATAGACCGCCTGACCATGTTCATGACGAACTCCCC
This sequence comes from uncultured Bacteroidales bacterium, assembly GCA_944323805.1. Taxonomy (GTDB): domain Bacteria; phylum Bacteroidota; class Bacteroidia; order Bacteroidales; family UBA932; genus Cryptobacteroides. Next base: position 30,184 of record CALUTW010000016.1, read on the forward strand.
TACTATCCAGGATGTTCTGTTCTTCCCTCAGATGAGACCAAAACCGGTGGAATAGACCGGACCGCTCAAAAGGACCGTGACTGAAATCATCACATCGGCACAGAACCGGAAGATAAAGACCCTTCTTGCGCTTCAGGAAAAATCCAGGACGAGGCGTGAGAACGGGCTTTTTGTGGTGGAAGGACGCCGTGAGATAGGACACTGCATCAGGGCCGGGTTCAGGATAAGGACTCTTTTTGTATGCATGGACATACTCGGGAAGCATGACATGGACTGCATCCTCGGAGACATGCAGCCGCCTGTCATAGAGGTACCTGCAGTCCTTTACGACAAGATTGCATACCGTGGAGGGACCGAGGGCATAATTGCCGAGGTGGAATGGAAAGAGACCGGACTTGATGACATCATCCTTCCCGACAACCCGCTTGTGATGGTACTCGAAAGCGTCGAAAAGCCGGGGAACCTCGGTGCAGTGCTCCGAAGTGCAGACGCTGCAGGTGCCGATGCCGTCATCATATGCGACCCTCTGACTGACATATACAACCCTAACCTTATCAGGGCAAGCATCGGGGCCGTCTTCACGAGACAGGTTGTGACTGCATCTTCCGAGGACGCCCTCAGATGGCTGAGAAAAAACAACATAAGGATACTCACTGCCCAGCTCCAGGATTCCGAATGGTACTACGATGAAGACATGAGGGGCGGGACTGCCATAGTCATGGGCACAGAGGCCACAGGTCTTACGGACTTCTGGAGAGATGCCGCAGATTCTCACATAAGGATACCTATGCTCGGGGAGCTGGATTCCCTGAACGTATCCGTCTCTGCTGCGATACTGCTGTACGAGGCTGTGCGCCAGAGACATTCCGGCAGATGACCGTTTCAGGTCCGCAAGCCAGTTCTCCCCTCTCAGGCATTTTCAGCGTCGCGCTTCTGCTTGCGCCATATCTGCCAGCTGTTGATAAGATTCTGCCACAGGATATAGCTTCCCGGGGCAATGGCGACAACCGGAGACAGATAGGCGCCTGACACCCATATTGCAAATACGGTATTCTTCTGTCCGAGCCCCTGCCCTCCGCTTATCCTGTCCCCGTAATGACCTCCGATAGCTTTCCCTGCAGCGAACTGCAGCACGCAGACAACCAGCCCGGCAACTGCAAGAAGCCATTTCACATGCGCGTCGACATCGCTGTTCACAATGGCGCGGATAGTCTGCCCTATAAGCATTATCATCGTGAATGACCAGAGATAGAAAGCCAGTTCTCCGCAATGCCTCAATATGAAGGCATGCACAGACGGCAGCAGATAGCGCACAAGCCATGCCCCTATCATAGGAAATATGAGCAGAGGGAAGACTTTCTTCAATATCATGACAAACTGCATCGGCAGCGACATGTCCGCATGCGTCTCGACAAGCGGGAACACCACCGGGATGACCACAGCAGCGACAATATTGCTTACAATAGTATAGGTTGTCAGCGAAGATTCACTGCCTCCAAGTTTCCCTGTAATCACGGCTGCAGCAGCGGCAGTAGGACACACGAGGCATACCATGGCTCCTTCCGCAATCTCAGCGTATGCGAAATCAGGGAAAAAGTGCAGCGGGACCGCTATCGCCACACAGGACACAATCTGTATGGCCGCCAGCCAAATATGCCACCTCCTGACCTTCAAGTCCTTCGGGGCAATCTTGCAGAATGTGAGAAACAGCATTACAAACAGCAGCACCGGTATGCATCTTCCGGCAAAGGATGTCGCCGCCGGCTTCAGCGGTTCAAGCTGAGGCACAAAATGAAACACCGCATAAACTGCGATACCGGCAAGTATCCCTAACGGGAGAGACCATGCCTTGACAAACCCTATTATCTTACCAGCCATATCCGCTAAAATTGGTTGACCAATATGTGTATCGGGAAGCAAAATTAAAATAAATTTTCGCAAATTTGCACAAAAAGACAAAGTATGGACAAGTCTGCCACCAAATGTTTCGGACTCATCGGGGACCCAATCGACAAATCCATGAGCCCGGCCCTGTTCAGGGCAGGATACGGAGGGAAATACAGGTATGACCTTATTACCGGAAGCGATTTCGAGGTATCATACAAGAGATTCCTGGACAGCTACGACGGCATAAATGTCACTGCCCCGTTCAAGGAGAATGCCTTCAGGAAGGCCGGCTCTTCCGACCAGGCCAGCAAAAGAATCGGGGCATCCAATCTCCTGGTCAAGACTGATGACGGAATCATGGCATACAATACGGACTACATCGGGATACAGATGAGCCTCCTTAAAGCCGCCGAAGGCTCCGGACACATCTGGCGGAGGGCATTGATAGCCGGCTGCGGAGGAGCGGGCAAGGCAGCCGCCGTCGCTGCAGGAGACCTGAACCTCGAGACTGTCATCATCAACAGGACAATTGAAAAGGCAGAGGAATTCGCCTCGAGGCTTCCGCAATACGGATTCAAGGTCAAAGGCCCGGATGCCTTCCCCGAATGCTTCAGACAGGCAGACGTAATAATATATACAATACCGGAGAAGACCGGGGAACTCGGCCTGCTCGACAGGTCGGATTTCAAGGGCGGGAGACTCCGCTGCAGGACAAAATATGTCCTTGAGGCAAACTACACCAGACCGTCTTTCGATGAGGGACTCATCGGACGGATGCACGAGGCCAATCCGCTGCTGAAATACATATCAGGGAAAGAATGGCTGCTTTATCAGGCTGTCGGAGGCTACGGCATCTTTACGGGGGAGCAGCCGGACTCTGAAAGCATGAGGGGAATCCTGGATCAGGAAGGTTGAAAAGTATTGCAACAATTATTTCCTATATATTGAATAATTGAGTATCTTGCCGAGTATTTTTGAACTGGTACGGAATGTCACTCAACAAAGCCATGCTCATAGGCAATGCCGGGAAGGATCCGGAAGTAAGATACATAGGCTCGGGCCCGGAAAGGATGAAGGTGGCCACATTCTCAATTGCCACGACTGAAAGATACAGGGACCGGACAGGTGCCGTCAGAGAGCACACTGAATGGCACAACATAGTATCATGGAACAGCCTGGCCGACTTTGTCGAGAAATATGTCAGGAAAGGTGCGCTTCTATACGTGGAAGGGCACATACGTACACGTGTCTGGACAGGACGGTCCAATGAAGAAAGGACGTCAGTCCAGATTGCCGCAGAGACTGTCCGTATTCTCGGGCGCAGGCAGGAGACGGATGAAAAGGCCAGGTACGGCGGGGATAACCCGGACAGGGCGGCAGAGACCGGAATCGCGGCTGAAGCCATATCCGCCGCCCGGACAGTATGCACCGGACCTGAAGAGGAAGACGGCCTGCCGTTCTGAAACATGGAATCAATTGTCATTTAAAAAATAAAAAATAGATTATTCCGATATGAAAACAGATGTAGTTCTCGGCCTCCAATGGGGAGATGAAGGGAAAGGCAAGATTGTGGATGTCCTTGCTGAAAGATATCCTGTCGTAGCCAGATTCCAGGGCGGACCGAATGCAGGCCATTCCCTGCATTTCGAGGGACACAGCTTCGTGCTCAGGTCAGTCCCATCGGGAATCTTCAGGGAAGATGCCATCAACATAGTAGGTAACGGGGTCGTACTTGACCCGATCACATTCCGGTGCGAATGCGAGAATATCGCGAAGACCGGGGTACCGGTAAAGCAAAGGATACTGATTGCAAAGAAAGCCCACCTGATACTTCCTACACACAGGCTCCTCGATGCAGCAAATGAAGCCGCAATGGGCAAGGGGAAGATCGGCTCTACCCTCAAGGGAATAGGACCGACATACACCGACAAGGTCAGCCGCAACGGTCTCCGCGTCGGGGACATACTTGCCGGCGATTTCATGGAAAGATACGGGAAACTGAAGGCCCGCCATGTGAAACAGCTTTCGCAGATGGGCTATGAATGCGACCCTGATGCAGAGGAGGCGGCATTCATGGAAGCAGTCGAATACCTCAAGGGATTCAGCCTTATCGACTGCGAATACTATGTAAACGAGACATTGAAGACAAAGCCTATCCTGGCGGAAGGTGCACAGGGGTCGATGCTCGATATAGACTACGGCTCATACCCGTTTGTCACATCATCCTCTACGGCATGTGCCGGAGCCTGCATAGGACTGGGGATATCCCCGTCCAGCATCGGACACGTATACGGAATATTCAAGGCATACTGCACAAGGGTAGGCAGCGGACCTTTCCCGACAGAACTGTTCGACGAGACCGGGGAGAGACTCCGCGAGATAGGTCATGAATTCGGCGCCGTTACCGGCAGGCCGAGACGTACCGGGTGGCTTGATCTGGTAGCCCTGAAATATGCAGTGATGATAAGCGGCGTCACTGACCTCATCATGATGAAGTCCGACTGCCTGGATTCATTCGGGTCAATCAAGGTCTGCACATCATACAAGGTGGACGGGAAAGAGACTGACCAGGTGCCGTTCGACACATTTGCAAGCATCGAACCTGTCTATACTGAATTCAAGGGATGGAACACCGACCTTACGGGATGCCGCAAAGAAAGCGAACTGCCGGAGGCATTCCGCAATTACATAAGCTTCATGGAGAACTATCTCGGCGTGCCGATCCGTATCATTTCCCTCGGACCGGACCGCGATGCCACCATAATGAGGTAAACATGCCCATACCGGCGACACACAGCAATATGAACGGATAAAACAATACAGAAAATGACTGCAACCATAAGAAAATACCTTAATGACTATCCTGCCGCAAGATGGGCGGCACTCATCCTCATCGCACTGATGATGTTCTTCGCCTATATGTTCGTGGACGTGATGTCCCCGCTGAAATCGCTGATTGAAGGCGAGCGCGGCTGGGACAGCAGCGTATTCGGCACATATGCGGCTTCTGAATACATACTGAACGTATGCGGATTCCTCATAGTAGCCGGCATCATCCTCGACAAGATGGGCATACGCTTTACAGGGATACTGTCGGCCTCGCTCATGGTATTCGGGGCAATTATAAAATACATCGGCATAACGGACTGGTTCCAGACGACCGGGTTCTGCACATGGCTTGACAGCTGGTGGACAGCGATGCCCGGCAGCGCAAAGATGGCAGCCCTCGGATTCATGATATTCGGATGCGGCTGCGAGATGGCCGGCACGACCGTTTCAAAGGCCATAGCCAAATGGTTCAAGGGCAAGGAGATGGCTCTTGCCATGGGCATGGAGATGGCTATCGCGAGACTCGGTGTATTTGCCGTGATGTGGCTGTCTCCTGCCATATCGGATAAATTCGGCGGCTCTGTCGTAGCCCCGCTCGCATTCTGCACATGCCTTCTCCTTGTAGGACTCATCAACTACATCGTATTCTCCGTAATGGACACAAGGCTCGACAAGGAACTCATCGCGGCAGGCGAATCGACAGAGGAAAAGAGCCCTGAAGACGAATTCCATATCAGGGACCTCGGACAGATATTCTCAAGCAAGATGTTCTGGCTTGTCGCCCTGCTCTGCGTACTCTATTACTCAGCCATATTCCCGTTCCAGAGGTATGCGCCGAATTTCCTGGAGGTTACCCTGAATGTTGACGCGGCAACAGCTTCGCGTCTGTTCAGCTGCTTCCCTATCCTTGCGATGTGCCTGACGCCTGTCCTCGGACTCTTCCTCGACTATAAAGGCAAGGGGGCATCCATGCTCATGATAGGGGCCGTGATAATGATTGTATGCCACCTGAGTTTCGCATTCCTGCTTCCCGTGTTCCCGCACAAGTGGTTTGCACTCCTGCTGATAGTTGTGCTCGGGGTCAGCTTCTCGCTCGTACCGGCGGCATTGTGGCCGAGCGTACCGAAGGTAATCGATGAAAAAGTGCTGGGAAGTGCATACTGCCTGATATTCTGGGTACAGAACATCGGACTCTGCCTTGTCCCTCTGCTCATAGGAGTTGTCCTCAATGCCACAGGAGGCTACCTTCTGCCTATGGTCATCTTCTCATCGTTCGGGGTACTTGCATTCATCTTCAGCCTGCTTCTCAAGGTAGAGGACAGGAGGAAAGGCTTCGGGCTTGAACTCCCGAACATCAGGAAAGAAGAAGAGGACAGATAATGGCCAGGGACACCAATACAGGAAAAGCCGACAGGCCGGCAGGAAGGAACATGGCCATCAGCAGCACCGCATGCTGGATTGCCCTTGCATGTCTGGTGGTGCCGATGTTCGCATCGTACTTCTTCGATGACATGTTCTCGACCCTGTCCCATATCTTTCAGAACCCGGATCTGCTCCAGCTCGGCTGGGACAGCGCGGACTACGGCTTCTATGCCGGAGGATATTCATTCCTGTGCGTATGCGGAGGTCTGGTTGTCTGCGGCATACTGCTGGACGTATTCGGGGTCAGGATTGTCGGATCGGTATTTGTCGGGCTCATGATCCTCGGGGCTGCAGCTGTATTCTTCGCATTAGTCTCAGGTCTGGCTCCTGACACATCCCTGACAATCGCATATATCGGGTGCATGATTTTCGGCCTCGGGAGCGAGATTGCGGGTGTGGCAGTCACAAGGTCGATAGCCAAATGGTTCAAAGGGCGCAATGTAGCCCTTGCAATGGGACTTCAGCTGTCCATCGCCCGGCTCGGGACCGCCGCCGCATTCATCCTCGCACCGGTACTTGTCGCAGGAAAGCCTGAAGGGGAGATATACACCCTTGCGGAAACGGCAAGGCCGGCCGTCGCAGGTCTTGCAATGCTGCTTGCCGGAGGCGTACTGTGGGGGATATTCGTAGCGATGGATGCCCGGTTCGATGCCGATGCAGGAATTGCGGCATCAAGAGGCAAGGTATCCGAAGCCGACAGGTTCAGGTTTTCGGATATAGTGAAAGTCCTGGGCAACCCGCGATTCCTCATGATTGCCTTCCTGTGCGTATTCTTCTACTGCTGCATCATATCATTCAAGAAATTCGGGACCTCAATCGTCATACCGAGGTTCGGTATGGATGTGGATTCCGCAAAATGGATGATAACAATGATACCGTTCTTCACGGTCATCTTCACTCCCCTCTTCGGAGCACTTGTAGACAAGGTCGGCAAGGCTACGGTATGGATGCTTACAGGAGCAGGGCTTGTGCTTGCCGCACACCTCATAATGGCTTTTGCCCCGCAGGGGACCGCCTTCTACGGATACCTGGCGATATCGCTGCTCGGGACGGGCTATTCACTTGTCCCGTCGGCAATGTGGCCTACGGTACCGAAGATAATACCTGACAGGAATCTCGGGACAGCGTATTCGCTTGTCTACTGGATACAGAACATGGGCATGCTTCTGGTCCCGGTCTTCGTCGGCAGGATATTCAGGGACACAATAACTGAAGCCGGCAACATGGCCCAGGAGATAGAGGCGGCTGTCAGTGCGGAATTCATTTTCATAGGGCTCGGGCTTGCCGCGGTCGCTGTAGCGGTGCTCCTTATAATGTCCTCGCGCAGGCATCCGGAGCTGGAGATTGACATGCCTAACAGAAAACCTAAAGATGTACAGACTTCTTGACAAGATAAACTATCCTTCCGATATCAAGGGGCTCGGCACAGAAGACCTCAAGGAACTCTGCGCCGAGATAAGGGACTATATGATTGAATGCTGTGCGACCAACCCGGGGCATCTGGGCTCCAGCCTCGGTGCCGTCGAGATTATTGTCGGGCTTCATTACATGTACGACACTCCTTATGACAACATCGTATTCGATGTCGGGCATCAGGCATATGCCCACAAGATCCTGACCGGAAGGAAGGAGATTTTCAGGAAAAACAGGATGAAGGACGGCATAAGCGGTTTCCCGAGACGCTCGGAAAGCGAATACGACGTATTCGGCACCGGCCACTCCTCCACATCCATCTCCGCTGCGCTCGGCCTGGCCAAGGCCTCTGAAATAAGCGGCGGTAACCGCAAGACCGTAGCGGTAATAGGAGACGGGGCACTCTCAGGCGGCCTTGCCTTCGAAGGCCTCAATAATGCAGGGGCCAGCAAGACCGACATTCTTGTCATCATCAACGACAACAATATCTCCATCGACAAGAACATTGGAGCCATCCACGAACATCTGCTGAGGCTGACTACCGACCCTACATACAACAAGATCAAGAAGCATGTATGGGACAGGCTCGGAGACGGGCCCATAAGGAAACTGATGCAGAAATTCATAGTGAACACAAAGTCGAATATCGTCAGCACGTCCGGAGGAGACCTCTTCGAAGCCATGGGATTCAGGTACTTCGGTCCTATCGACGGGAATGACATCGGTCAGGTCATCGACACCCTGGGAAGGCTGAAAAGCCTGAAGGGCCCCCGCATCCTGCACTGCATCACAACCAAGGGCAAGGGCTATGCCCCTGCAGAGGAAGACCAGACGATATGGCATGCCCCGGGCATGTTCGACCCTATAACAGGAAAACGGATAATTCCATCCAGGCCAGGCGTAAGCAGATACCAGGATGTCTTCGGGGAAGTCCTCCTGGAGCTGGCACGCAAGGACAGCCGGATAGTCGGGGTGACACCTGCAATGGCCAGCGGCTGCGGGATGAACATCCTTGCCAAGGAGATGCCTGAAAGATTCTTCGATGTCGGGATAGCGGAAGAGCATGCAGTGACATTCTCCGCAGGCCTTGCCGCAGGCGGGATGAAACCTTTCTGCAACATATACTCGTCATTTTCACAGCGTGCATATGACCAGGTCATCCATGATGTAGCACTGCAGAAGCTCGGTGTCGTACTTTGTCTGGACAGGAGCGGACTTGTCGGAGAGGACGGGGCGACCCATCACGGAGCATTCGACATAGCTGCATTCCGTCCGGTCCCTGACACCGTCATCGCCGTCCCTAAGGACGAGACCGAACTCAAGAACATGATGTACACGGCCTCGCTTGCCGCAGACGGCCCGTTCATCATAAGGTACCCGAGAGGCTATGGCGAAGGGAAGGACTGGAGGGAAGAGGAATTCCGTGTCCTCGAACCTGGCAGGAGCGAACTGATGGCTGAAGGGAAGGATGTCGCCGTGATTGCCGCAGGTCCGGTCGCCAACAGGGCTATGGAGGCGGTACAGGAATACAGGTCAAGACACGGAAGCGGTCCAGCATTATATAATATAAGGTATATAAAGCCTCTCGACACCTCCATGATGGAAAGCATATTCAGCAGCTGCCGGAGCATAATTACAATCGAGGACGGATGTCTTGCGGGCGGGCTGTACGGGGAAATCGCGGAATATGCAGCCGCAGCAGAGAAACAGGTCCGGATCAAAGGCATAGGGATACCCGACAGGTTCATGGAACAGGGTACGCAGAAAGAGCTGAGGGAGGAATGCGGACTCGACAGGGACGATATCCTGGCGGCCATTGAAGAGGAGATGCAGGCGATACAAGAAAAATGATGACAAAAAGTCAAAAAGTTTTGGAAAGTCGGAATTAATGTCTATCTTTGCAATCCCTTTCGGAAAACAACTGACTGAAAGGAAATGCCGATGTAGCTCAGTTGGCTAGAGCACGTGATTTGTAATCTCGGGGTCGTGGGTTCGATTCCCTCCATCGGCTCAAGTTCTTTAAAAAACGGGAGAATACCAGAGTGGCCAAATGGGGCAGACTGTAAATCTGCTGGTTTATACCTTCGGTGGTTCGAAT
>CALUTW010000017.1 GCA_944323805.1 uncultured Bacteroidales bacterium
ATGGCTCAAGCCATTCTTCAATAAATTTAAGGCGAAACCTAAAATAAATTTGGATTTAACTTAGAATTCGCCCTCTTACTTTTATATCTGTTGAATCAGCGCCAGTCGCCGAGTGTCCTGTATCTGCTGAGGTTGAATGTCAGCCCGAAATTGAGATTAAGATTAAACTTGTTGTACGGCAAGCCAATGCCGATGCCCTCAAGAGGAGGTGTGACATTCCAGAAGACATAGTCGGTTCCGACAAACAGGCCGAGCCCCCGAAGGTCGAAATTGATTATCGCACCCATAGACGAGCCAAGGTTGGATATCCCGTAGCTTGCCGAGAGCCCGAACCATTTGGCAGGGGAGAGATTCGCAAAGAAACGGCCTTCATTCTTGGAGTACGGACCGGCAATTCTTGAAGAGAACAGGAAACCTGCAGACAGCTTACGGTAGAAAGGAAGCTCATACTCGGCTGCAAGATTGACCGTACATGACAGCATTTCAGTACTACCTTTGGTTGACTGGTCCTTGCGGAAGACTATCATATTGGCCAGGTCATCTCCCATGGCCTCGAACTGTTTCCCGATTGAATTGTCGCTTCCTTCCTCGAAGGATATGTTGTCGAATCCGGAGAATGACCATCCGTTCTCTCCGGTAGTCGCATTCAATGTGTTGCCCCATGAAATAAAGCCGAGGTCAAGGATTGCCGCAGACACATTCAGACCTTTAAGGATGCCTCCGAACCTGTACTCGGCACCAAGGTCGATTGCGGCACCATAGCCAACTCCGGAAAGGATGCTGTTCACATCCATGTCGCCGAATCCGATATTTGAGAAATCCAGTTCATCCGCCATCGACGGAGAAGTGATCTCGGCGCCTGATTCCGCCTTGGTCGGGATTACAAGGCCAGGGACTGAAGCCGCCAGATTACCGTTGGCCTTGATGCTCCACTCATTCTCGTTCATCGTGATATTCATCTGGTCAATCCTGGCATTTACGCTGGCGATTCCCAGAAGGAACTTTACCTTGGCCCCGATATTGAGATGCTTTGTAACCTGATGGGAATGTCCGACTGCAAGCTCCAGATAATTCCTGCTCCTGACGCCGAGATTGCTTATATCATAGCTGGACTTCGCTCCGGCATTCTTCATGAATTCGAAGAGGTCCTTCGGAAGATTGAGGGAAGTGGATGAGCGGATTCCGAGCTCGACCGTAGTAAAGCCTTTCTTTCCCCATGCACCTATCGACAGTATGTTGGTCGACAGGTCGACCCCAAGGGTATTGTTCTTGTTGAGCTTCCCGAGGAACTCATCGGCATTCACACTTCCGTTCATGAATGTAGTCAGCTGGCCGTTGTAAGGGTACAGGAACGTGCTCATGCCAAGATTACTCTGGACAGATATGGACGTACCGCTTATCGCAGGCAATCCGAAGTAACTTCTCGTACTTGCGAATGCGGGGTTCAGTCTGTGCCTGTATTTGTATCCGTCAAGAAAATAGGCGGAATTGAAGTTCTGTGCAGCAGCCGGAATGCAGAGAATGGCTGCAAGCATTATTATATATAACTTTTTCATCGGATTCAGATTTTATGTTTACAGTTCAATCTCAACTCCACCGTTGATTCTTACACTCAGGTCCTTGATCTGGACATACTGTTCTTCATTCAGGGCAACGCCTTCAAGGCTGCCTTCCCCGGCAGAACCGGTAATGTTGAGCCGGAAGCCGTCGAGCATCCTGACAGCCTCTATATCGGCATTGACAAGGATCATAAGGTCGCTTTCGCTGGCAGAGCCGATGTTTCCTGCACCGACTACAGCACTTCCACTGCCGCTCTGGGATATCAGTTCAACATTTAGTCCTTTCGATTCCGGTATTACATTCCCTTCCACATCGATAGGGGATGCCGTCAGAGTCATGTTGAGAGGTATGGCATTCACGAATGTAAGCTTTATGACGGCCTCATTCAATGTGATTTCCATTCCGGAGCCATCAGCTGAGCCATTGTCCGGATTGAGTGTCTCGTTCAGCCCTGTTATGTCATAAGGGTACTCAATATGGAGGCCGCTTCCGAATGCAAGAGGGACGTCTATATCATAGTACACATTAAACTCATATGTGAGGTCCTGTCCGGAGGCAGGGAAGGCAAGGGATGTGAAACTGTCCTGACCGTCATATTCAGGGACAACGGATATGCCGCTGATCCCGATTTCATGAGGAATTACCTTGACGATATCCGCGAGGTTTTCTATGACGATATTCTTTTCCGTCACTCCGTACACTGATATCGGGTCGAGGTCTATTGCCCTGCGGGATATATAGAATACTGTGGTGCTCGGAAGCGGCTCTCCCGGTTCGGAAAGCAGGGCGGACTCTACAGTAAAATCATACTTACCGAGGTCAATCGGCTGTGCCATGGTAGGATTCCCGTCAATATCATATCCCTGCAGTACAGCATTGAGCCTGGCAGTTACAGGGGCCGAATTCATGACTTCAAGCCGTATGACAGGGTTGTAGACATCGAGTGAGATATTGTCTCCTGTCAGGAATTCCGGAACTTCTCCCACAGCTATCCTTTCCGGGTCCTCGACATCCACTGAACTGAATACGACCTCAGCGCCGGTCACGACAAGATTGTCTACATCCATGGTTATGTCAGCGGAAACGGATGACGGAACATCTCCCAGTGTTTCCCCGAAATCAGTCGCCACTATGTCGATATACATCTCGGATACCGTAATCTTCTGGTCGATAACGATACGGTATTCATCCCCATTCTTTACAAGGCCCTGAGAACCTTCGGTATCCGCCTCAAGGCCGGCCACATCTATTTTCTTCAGTACAAGGCTGATATCGAACGGGCTGCCGACGGACAGCCTGGAATCAGAGCCGAGCTCGAGAATATGGCCGTCCCTGAGAATGAAAGGGGAGTCGGAGGACTGCATCTCGACACCGATATATTCCGGGAATGTAATCGAAAAGCCTTGTCTGACAGTCAGGGCGCCACGTTCTCCACCCAGACTCATGGAAATCCGGAAAGGAGCATCAACCGAGATACTCCTGATACTCTCGATTGATGACAGGTCCTCAATCACTTCATTGATGGAAATCTCCGTTGTTGCCGGAAGATTCGGGATACTGACATTGTCGACCGTTATACCGTCAAGAGGGAACGATGCCCCGGCCTCTACGTCTTCAGGAGGAAGGACATCATTGATATATTCCGAAACCTTGATCTCAGGGATAGATATACCTCCGCCACTTACTATATCACTGGAATTCAGTGTAATGGACGGAACTGTAATTGTCTCTTCAATCGGGTCTCCAGTAATTTTCAGCACGTAGTCGCCGTTGTCGTCGGCCTGGATTACCGAGCCTTCCTCAATCTCCAGGAAGTCGCCGATCTTTATCTGCTCGGTGCTGCCCAACGGAGCACTGATGTCTCCGTTGATATCGACAGTGGTGTCAATACCGTTGTTCAGGTCATACTCCTCATTGACACATGATGAGGCGACAAGGACAGATGCCGTTGCAAGCAGCATTGTCACTTGAGTTTTTGTCAGATGCATAGCAAATTATTGATTAGAATTACTTTGTCAAATCCAGACAAATTTATTCATTATAATAAGATTCTGCAAATTTATCCGGAATTTATTTTGATTGTCTTGTCATACAATTTATATTATGTTAACTAATGTGTGTGGAAAGAAATCCCCTGCCTTGCCGGGAGCCGGAAATGTCAGAATGTAACGGAATATTAAATTATTGTTGCAAAAAGATGCCACAGGTTTGTGATTAAAGGAAATAATGGATAAATTTGCGCACCTTATGATGAAAAAACTGTACATAGCATTAATTCTGGCGGTCTGCAGCATAGCATGCGGAATCCACGGAAGGTATCAGCAGGCTGATGAAAACCAGGCCGTAAGGATTGAATCGAGACTGCTGCAGGATGACAATTCCAGTGAGAGGTACATCGACTGGAACATGCCGTCAGTATCATCAGCGAGGACAGAATTCTTCACGGAAAGGCCGCAGACAAATGCAGGACAGGCGCGAAACCAGTACCAGGCCAAGGCCCCGGCAAGGGACAACATACTGGCAAAGGCCGGAAAAGTCCTGAGTTTCATTGTTCTGGCACGTAATGAACATCCGGAGGACCTTTTCCCTTCAGGGACCATGTCAAAGGACCATCATTTCATAATTCTCAGAAAACTGGTAATTTAGAATTCCTTTTCCATTACCGGGACACACCGGAAAATCCCGGGAAAACATCAGATGACATTATTACAGTTAAACATGGCTGTCTTTCAGCCGAAAAATGAATGGATAGAAAATAAAATGGAAAAAGAATTCAGCAGAGTGCATTCTGCAACCGATATAAGCGTCTCGCTGGCAATACTTGTAGCCGGGTGCATCCTGGTTGCACTCCCCACTTCAGTCCCTGTGAATATCCTGGGCTTCTTCATGATAATCACGGGACTCATTCTTGGCCTGATTCTCAGGACAGGATACAAGGATAACGAGACAGGGGAAAAATTCCGCAAGAATGAAAAGTACTTCCCTGCCCATTGCAAGGATTCGATATCAAAAGCCATTGTCTCTGCACCGGAGTCAATCGACCTCAGTGAGGAGAACAAGGGCAACGGACTGCGTCTCGACACCTATTATAACAGGAAGACGGGGCATGTGTTTGTAAGGATGTATGAATATATCCCGTACAGATACCAGCCATGCTCGACAGTCATATCCGTTGAAATGGACAAGGCAGACAAACTTATAAAATAAACAGACACAACAATTAAACTATCGGACATATGGTATTACAGATTCTGACCCTGATCGGTGCTCTGGGAATGTTCCTCTACGGAATGAACACGATGAGTTCCGGCCTGCAGAAAGCTGCAGGAGAAAAACTGAGGAGTTTCCTCGCTGCAATGACTTCTAATCCGTTCAAAGGAGTGCTGACAGGGCTCGGGATCACTGCGATCATCCAGTCATCGAGTGCCACTACGGTCATGGTGGTAGGCTTTGTCAATGCCGGGCTTCTGACACTGACACAGGCTGTAGGCGTGATAATGGGAGCCAACATAGGCACGACAGTGACGGCATGGCTCATCTCCCTGCTCGGGTTCAAGATGGACATCTCCGTGCTCTCAATCCCATTGATGGCAGTAGGATTCCTATGTTCGATGGCCAAGAAGAGCAATACGAGGAATATCGGTGAGTTCATCATCGGGTTTTCCCTGCTCTTCCTCGGCCTTTCTTTCATGAAGGAATCGGTACCGGATCTCGAGACACATCCGGAAGTCCTTTCATTCATTTCCAAATGGACAGGTTTCGGATTCGGTTCCGTCCTCATATTCCTCGTATTCGGGACACTGCTTACACTTGTGCTCCAGTCATCCAGTGCTACTGTAGCCCTGACGCTTATCATGCTCAATATGGGCTGGATACCGTTCGAAATGGCCGCTGCAATGGTACTCGGAGAGAACATCGGTACTACAATCACAGCGAATATAGCAGCTGCAGTGGGCAATGTCCAGGCAAAACGTGCGGCAATAGCCCATACAATGTTCAACATGTTCGGAGTGATATGGGCGCTTGCACTCTTCAGGCCGTTCCTTGCCTTTATCGGAAAGATTATCACGGTACTCGGCTATCCTGACCCGACGGAAATGTCGTTTGCAGGAGAAATCGGCGGAGAGCAGACAATGGAATCCACTGCCGCCCTCTATGGTATATCGATGCTGCACACGATGTTCAACCTCATAAATACCTGTATCCTTATCTGGTTCATCCCATGGATTGTCAAGACTGTCAAATGGATCATCAAGAGCCCGGACAAGGCCGAGGAAGAGAATTTTTCACTCAAGTATATCAATGCAGGGCATCTTGTGACAGCTGAAATGGCAATCGAGCAGGCTATGAAGGAAATCATCCATTTCTCGGAGATATCCAGGAAAGGCCTCGGCTATGTCAGGCTGGCAATTGACGAACAGGATCCGGACAAGTTTGAGGAATACCGGCAGAAACTCGTCAAATACGAAGAGATTTCCGACAGGATCGAGTATGAGATAGCATCATTCATGAATTCTGTATCTCGGGAGGATATAAGCGAGGGTACGAAGTCTCAGATTCGCTCCATGTACAAGATAATCAGTGAGCTGGAAAGTCTCGGCGATTCCGGGGAGGCAATCAGCCGCATCCTGTCGAGAAAGAACGCGCACGGCAAGGCCTTCGACAAGGAGGAGCTTACAAAGCTCAACAGGCTCGTGGAGATGGTGGACAAGGCATATGAGGTCATGATCAACAATCTGAATATCGGCTTCGGCAACCTTAAGGACATCTCAAATGCATACGATGCAGAGCAGAATATCAATGAGATGCGTAACAATCTCCGCGAAGAGGAAATCGTGAATCTGGAGCATGACGGCAAGAACTACCAGACAAGCGTCTATTATATGGACCTGATTTCAGAGCTTGAGACTATGGGTGACTTCATGATCAATGTTTCCCAGGCTCTTGTCAAGAACAAGGGGTGAACAGGTCTCCGTTAACAATCGCAATATGTCAAGGAAGAAGAAAGATATAGTACTCGAAAACATCAGGATAGAGTCCGTGGCGGCGGAAGGCAAGGCTATTGCAAGGGTCGACGGGACTGTGCTCTTCGTGCAGTTCGCTGTCCCGGGAGATATCGTTGACGTCAAGGTTACCAGGAAAAAGAAGAATTATATGGAGGGATTCATCCTTAGGATGGTCTCTCCTTCTCCTGACAGGCTGGAGCCGTTCTGCTGCCATTTCGGGACATGCGGAGGCTGTAAATGGCAGCCTCTTCCCTATCCTATGCAGCTTGCCGCAAAGCAGCAGCAGGTATATGACCAGCTGGTCAGGATAGGCCATCTGGACGTACCTGAAATCCAGCCCATAATCCCGTCCGCGGAAACCATATATTACCGGAACAAGCTGGAATTCACATTCTCGAAGCGGAGATGGATAGATGCATCCGAAGACCCTGAATCAATCTCGCCTGAAGACAGGTGCGGACTCGGGTTCCATGTCGGCAGATTCTTTGACAAGGTGCTGGATATCAAGCATTGCTGGCTACAGAAAGACCCGTCCAACGCCATACGGCTGTTCATCAGGGAATATGCCCTGAGGCACGGACTGGAATTCTTCGACATAAGGGAACACACTGGATTCCTCCGCAACATGTTCATACGTACGGCAGAATCAGGGGATGTAATGCTCATAATCTGCTTCTATCATGAAGATGCAGATGCAAGGAAGGCCCTGCTCGATGCCGTGTCGGCAAGATTCCCTGAAATCGTATCCCTGTACTATGTCATAAACGGCAAGCCAAATGACTCCATTGCAGACCAGGAATGTATCCTGTACAAGGGGCAGGAGGCGATATATGAGGAAATGGAGGGGCTCAGGTTCAAGATCGGACCGAAGTCATTCTACCAGACCAACGCCCCGCAGGCATACAGGCTGTACAGCACTGCAAGGGAATTCGCCGGACTGACAGGCAAGGAGCTGGTCTATGACCTCTACACCGGCACCGGAACCATCGCCCAGTTCGTGGCAGGCCAGGCAGCCAGGGTCATAGGCATTGAATATGTACCTGAGGCAATTGAGGATGCAAAGGCCAATGCGCTGGCAAACGGCATTGACAACTGCAGTTTCTTTGCCGGGGACATGAAAGACATACTTACCCCGGATTTCATTGCTGAGAACGGAAGACCGGATGTAATAATCCTTGACCCGCCCCGTGCGGGAATACATCCGGATGTTGCGGACGTCATACTCGGTGCAGAGCCGTCCAGGATTGTATACGTAAGCTGCAATCCTGCGTCACAGGCACGCGACCTTGCCGTATTGTGCACTAAATACCGCATTACAGCCGTCCGTCCGGTGGACATGTTCCCGCACACCCACCATGTGGAGAATGTGGTTGCCCTGGAACATCTTTAGGCCGTATGACGGCGTTCAGGCAATTTTCTCGCAATAGAGACGTCCCTGCTCTGCCCTGACAACCCGGACAGACTCTCCTTTCAATGCATATCCATATGTCATTGTCGCCTCGAATATCCTGCCGTCGCATATTATCCTGCCGGAAGGCATCATGTCGGAGAAGACCCTGGCCTCTTTCCCTTCAAGCACATCGTCCACAACCGGGACTCCGACATATCCTTCCTTGTCGGTCAAGGACTTGCGCAGGGCTATGTAGTCGAATGATCTCGTGGAATACAGCCTCCTGACCAGCAATATGCCCCCGGTAAGTCCGACAAATGAGGATATTATCACGATACCGACAGGCAGGAGTACCGGCGTAAGGTCGAGCTTCCCTTCGAAATCGAACAGGCTGGCATTATCCACCATGGCAAAGGCCAGTGCCACGACTATGGATATTATGCCGGCAATACCGCTGACCCCGAATCCGGGGAATACGAATATCTCCAGTCCGACAAGCAGAAGCCCGATGACGAAAAGCAGTATCTCCCAGTTCTGAGCAAGGTTTTCTACATATAGCGGGGCAAAATACAGCAAGGCACCCACAACGGCAGTAACCAGGGGAAGCCCTATCCCGGGAGTCCGGATCTCGACGTATATACCGCCTATTATCATCATCAGGAAGATGGACTGGAGAAACGGATTCAGAAGCAGCTGGACGAGCTTCTCAATCCATGTCATCGACATGTTTTCAATCCTGTACAATGGTTCCTCCTTACCAGTCCCGGCCCCCAGGACCGCATTGGCCACTTCATCAAGGCTGCTGCATATGCCTTCGCAGAAACCGGCGGCAACTGCCTCATCAGGTGTAAGGCTGAGCACATTAGCAGTATCGACCATTGACTCCGCTATTTTCGGGTCTCTCCCGTTGACTTCAGCAGTGGACCTCATCATCCCTCTCATGAAAGACTGGTACTTGTCAGGCATTACCTTTCCGGACTGGTTCACGACCGTCGCCGCCCCTATGGAGCTGCCGGGCTTCATATAGATGGAATCGCATGCTATGCTTATCAGGGCTCCGGCTGAGGCAGCCTGGAGATTCACATATGCGACTACAGGTATCGGACATTGCAGGATTGCGCTTCTGATGCTGTCGGCCGCATCGACCGCACCGCCATAAGTGTCAAGATCCAGTATCACATAGTCGGCTTCGGCCCCGACAGCCTTTCCAAGCCCTTTGGATACAAGTCTTTCGGCAGCCTTGTCGATATCGGAGTCAAGACGGATGCGGTAAAACAGGGTCTCCTTCCGATCTCCTGCCGTATCTTGCTCACTTTCATGGCTTTCATCAGCATATGCGGCTGCAGGCACGAAAAACAGTGGAATCAGGGCTGCAATAATGGTCCGGATAAAATTCATGGCTCGTCATATTCAAGGTTATATGCCGGAACGGCAATATGCAAAATTAGCAGAAATATCCGAAGCAACGCCCATAATGAATATTTTTTGTAACTTTGCAGAATTACGTTTGTTTTAAACCATATCATAATGGGCAGACTATACGACGAACTTGCAAAGGACTACCGGATCAAGGAAGGGCTCAAGACCTGCATAAACTGCGGCACATGCACGGCCATCTGTCCTGCAGCCGAGTTCTACAGATACGACCCGAGAAAGATAGTCGACATCGTCCAGAGCAAGGATGACGCTGAAATCGAGAAGCTGCTGAAAAGCGATGTCATCTGGTACTGCGGAGAATGCATGTCATGCGTTACCAGATGTCCCCGCAAGAATGCCCCCGGCCTTGTGCTGATGGCTCTGAGGAACCTTTCGGCCAAGCTCGGATACTTTGTATTCTCAGAGAAGGGCCGCCAGCTGTATCCCCTCACTAAAATGCTGACAGGCAATATCCTTAACTACGGATACTGCGTATATCCAGACACATTCAGATGGGAAGACCATGTCGAATCCGGCCCTGTGATGAAATGGCATCTCGAGCACCGCGAGGATACATTTGCGAGAGTCGGTGCCAATTATAAGGGCAAGGGGCCGGGCATCCTGAGAAAGATTCCGCAGGAGTCACTTGACGAGCTCAAGAGCATCTTCGATGTTACAGGAGGCACGGAACGCATCGAGACCGTGTACAGGTACTCCGAAGAGAAGGCCCGGGAGATGGGGATGGACATGCAGGAATATTTCGACGAGACATTCAACCATATTTCTCCGGGACACATCAACGGGGAGGATGAATAGGAAGCACGGCAACACCGTAAGAGAGTACTAAACCAGACCACTGAAAATGATTTACCAAGGAAAACAGAAGATATGGGCGGACTACCAGAAGGAAATCCCTGATGACCACTGGTTCTATGTCAGAAGCTGCATCAGGCAGAATTTCTTCCCGGGAGCCGAGAAGATGTTCCTGGAGATCTGCCGCAATGTCCTTCACAAGGACTTCTACGAGACGGAAAACCATACGACATGCGGAGGAATCGCCTACCATTGCGACACCATCCCGCAGGAGACCGTGATGACAATCGTTGCAAGGCAGTTTGCCCTGATGACTGAAGCCGGCTACGAGAATTATGTAGCATCGTGCATCACTTCATTCGGCAACTATATTGAGATACTGGAGACATGGAATGAATTCCCCGAACTCGAGACAAGAATCCGCGAGATGCTGTGGAAAGCATGCCGGCGCGAATTCAAGAAGCCGAAATATGTCGCCCATGCAAGCGACCTGATATACAAGTACAGGAATCTCATTGCCGAAAAGGCCAGGTACCGTCTGATAAACAGGAATACCGGGGAGCCGCTCAAAGTGGTGGAGCATATCGGCTGCCACTATTCAAAGATGTTCCCGTCAAAGGGCGTCGGAGGGGCCGAGTACCCGTATGTGCTCTGCGGAATGATCGAATCATGGGGAGGCAATGTAATCGACTACCCTGAAAGGAGACATTGCTGCGGATACGGGTTCAGACAATACCATGTCAAGGCCAACAGGGGCTACTCGATATCGAATACCCACAAGAAATTCGAATCAATGGAGCCATACCATCCGGACATGATCATCACAAACTGTCCGGGCTGCCCTTATTTCATGGACAGGTGGCAGTATGCCATAGCCGAAATGGAAGGCAAGACATACGGGGAGAACGGATACGGCATCCCTGTATTCACATACGAGGAAGTGGCCGGGCTTGTCCTCGGCTATGACCCGTGGGACCTCGGGCTTCAACTCCACCAGGTGGCTGTAGAGCCGCTTCTGGACAAGATAGGGATTGAATATGACCCTGCGGCCAAATACGAAGGGCTCGACCATAAGGACCTGCTAAGACCGGAACTGCCCGGGGTGCTCAGGTGCTGCTGACCTGCCTGACGACAGCATTAAACTGATACAGAAGAGAATACCATATGAAAGAAAATATCCTCATTATAGGCGGAGGAATCGCCGGTCTGGAAGCTGCCGCGCAGCTGCTGAAACTTGGTTACAATCCCATCATAGTGGAAAAGAGCGACCATCTGGGAGGGCACGTCGCCGAATGGAACAGGCTCTTCCCCGACATGACTCCGGCAGAGGATGTGGTTTCAAGGCTCATAGCCGGGGCCGGCGAGGCAAACATTTTCCTCAATACAGGGATTTCATTCGTCAACAGGCTCAAGGACAGCTATAACATCATGCTGTCAAACGGAATATCCGTCATTACAAGGATACTTCTGTTCGCCACGGGCTTCACTCTGTTCGATGCCGCCAAAAAAGAGGAATACGGATACGGCGTATACAACCAGGTAATGACCAATATGGACCTGGAAAGATGGTTCAATACAGGCAATGACGAGAGAATCCCGGAAGAAGGCCCGAAAACGATGGGGTTTGTACATTGTGTCGGCTCGAGGGACGAGAAGGCCAGGAATCCGCAATGCTCCAAGGTCTGCTGCATAACAGCCGTAAAGCAGGCGATTGAAATGAAGCAGAAGTTCCCGGATGCCATGATATACTGCTTCTATATGGACCTCAGGATGTTCGGCAAGAAATACGAGGACTTCTACATCAGCGCACAAAGGGATTACGGGATACGTTTCATCAGGGGCAGGGTCTCCGAGGTAAGCGAGAATATTGAAGGGCGCCTTGTTGTCAAGGCGGAGGACACCCTTTCCGGCAAGCCGGTAAAGGTTACCATGGACCTGCTTGTGCTGATGGCCGGTATTGTCTGCAATCCTGACACATGCAGGACAGCCGGGCTTGTCTCTCTCCCGGTCGATTCGGACGGGTTCCTCAAAAGCCGGGACAATATCGCGGATATTACCGAGTCCCCGAAGGAAGGCATTTTCTATGCAGGTACCTGCACAGGACCGAAGACTGTCCCAGAGACCCTGGCTGAGGCCCGGTCTGCAGCACTTGCCATCCACAACTATATTCAAGGCTTGAAATGATGGATTTCGGTTTCAAAATATCCCCCAGTTCGGCAATAAACCTGGATAACGCTGACCTGTCGCTGTACGATGAACTGTGCAAGGCGGAACCCGACATCTGCAAATGCATGGCTTGCGGGTCCTGCTCTGCGGCATGTCCTGCGAACAGGTTTTCCGGGATGAGTGTCCGCAAACTGATTATCGACCTTCAGCGAGGGAAGAAAAAGGAAGCCGTGAAGATGCTGTCGGACTGCATGCTCTGCGGGAAATGCACAATGGTATGCCCGAGAGGCATCAATACAAGGCATCTGATACTGTCAATATGTAAACTATATAAGGAGGACTGACGTGAGAGAGCGATTTCTGACAGGATACAATGACTTCGTGCTGCCGTTCATGATAGGGATGATATTCATCCTGTCATACTGTCTGATCGGGCTTGTGCGCATAATACTCCAGTTGCCCAAGGAGGACCGGAAAAGGTTCTTCATGTCCCTGGTCAACCCCAAGACCATGGCAAAGAATATCAGGGACATCTTCTGCGACTGCCTTTTCCATGTGAAGCTCTGGAAAAGGAACAAGCTGCTCGGATACATGCACTCGAGCATAGCCTTCGGATGGTTCATGCTGATTGTCATTGGTCACATTGAAGTCCTGCTGTATACTCCGCACAGGGCGAAGCTGTTCTATTTTCCGATTTTCTTCCGGTATTTCGTGGCCGAGACGGAGAGCACGATGCGCGGGGCATTCTTCTTCTTCCTGATGGACTTCTTCCTTCTCATGGTGTTGAGCGGCATTTTCCTGGCAATGTTCAAGCGGCTCCAGTCGAGGCTGTTCGGCATGAGAAGGACAACAAACCCGAGTTTCCTCGACCTTGTCGGACTGTATTCGCTGTGGGCCATATTCCCTCTCAGGCTGCTTGCAGAAGGATTCACAGCTGATATCAGCGGAGGATCATTCCTTACCAAGTCGCTGAACTATGTCCTGAACTCGTTCCTGAGCGACCATACCAACATGCTTCCGGCCTGGTGGGCATACTCGTGTGCCCTGGGGGTATTCTTCATAGTGCTGCCGTTCACAAGATACATGCATATCCCTACGGAAATCCTGCTGATTCCGCTGAGGAATGCAGGCATAAAGATCAGAAACGCAAGGAAAGGGTTTGCAAAGGCTGAAGTATATTCCTGCCCGAGCTGCGGACTGTGCATAGACGCATGTCCGATGGGCGTAATGAAGACACACATCAAGGATACGACTGTATACCTTAACAGACAGATAAGACGCAACAATGAGCGGCGTATAGAAGAGATAAGCGACAAGTGCCTCCTGTGCGGGAAATGTTCCGCAATCTGCCCTGTAGGCGTGGAAGGCGACAAGCTCAGGATAGCGCAGAGGTCCCTTAGGAAATACTCCGTAAACCCAGACTATGCGGATATCTCCTCCGATGCTCTCAGTGTACATGCTGAAGGGAAGGTGCTGTATTATGCAGGCTGCATGACGGCTCTCACGCCGGTCATCAGGAAATCGATGGAGTCCATCCTGAAGAAGGCCGGTATTGCGTATGAACTGATGGACAGGGACGGCGGCATATGCTGCGGACGGCCGATGATGATGGCCGGACGTTTCGACCAGGCAAGGGAGATGATTGAAAGGAACACCCGGATAATCAAGGATTCCGGGGCAACGACACTTCTGCTGACATGCCCTATATGCTACAGGATATTCAAGGAGAAATACCATCTCGACGGCATTGAAATCATCCATCATACTGAATATATCGACAGGCTGGTCAGGAGCGGAAGTCTTAAGATCAGCAGGGACGACAGAAAATACGTCTATCATGACCCTTGCGAGCTTGGGCGCGGATGCGGCATATACGAGCAGCCCCGCGAAGTGCTTTCATGTGCAGGGGAACTTGTGGAAGCCGCCAAAAACAGAAAGGAAAGTATCTGCTGCGGAGGCAGCCTCGGCAGCCTTACCCTCGGCTTCGACAAGCGCAAGGCTATGACAGAGAATGCCCTGGCAAACCTGACGGTTGCCGCTCCGGATGTTATCGTCACAGCCTGCCCTCTCTGCCGCAGCACGTTCAACAGATATGCCGACCTGCCGGTAGAAGACATTGCGGAAACGATAGACAAGAAATGTGTATAAACCAAAAACCTTAATATTATGACATTCACACCTGTTAAGTACAAGCTTATGAACTGCGGCACAGGCAGGATTTTCGAGGATGAAGGATGGACACTGGCCGACCCGCAAGGTGATGGACCCGCCCTGGTAAGGGCAGTCTATGAAAAAAAGGAATTCGAGCTGAGAAAGGATCTGGACGGATTCTACAAGTTCGCGAACTGGCTTCCTATAAAGAGGACACTGCTTCACTCGCATGTCCCGGTAACATACAAGAGCAAAGGACTTGCCGGATATCTCGGCCTTGAGAACCTGTATATAACGTTCTCAGGCTATTTCCCGAAAATCGGGGCTCAGATGGCCACATGCTCATTCAAGGAGACAGAGGCATATTCAGTATGCGCAAGACTTCCCGAGAATCATGACAAGGTACTGGTAGTCGCATCGGCAGGCAATACGGCAAGGGCTTTTGCACAGGTATGCTCGGACAACAATATACCGCTGCTGCTGTCAATCCCGTACGACAATATAAACGCCCTGTGGTTCCACAAGCCGCTCAATGACTGTGTCAAGATCATCGCCGCCCCGGCCGGGAATGACTATTTCGATGCAATCGTCCTTGCCGACAAGGTCTGCGAGTCCCCGAAGTTCATGGCGGAAGGCGGGGCAAAGAACATCGCCAGAAGGGACGGAATGGGAACAACCCTCCTTTCCGCAGTTGAAGTCATAGGCCGTATACCTGATGCATATTTCCAGGCTATCGGCAGCGGTACAGGTACGATAGCCGTATGGGAAAACAATCTCAGGCTCATCGAGGACGGACGCTTCGGGAAGCACAGGATGAGACTCTACCCGTCCCAGAATGCACCGTTTACCATAATGTATGATTCATGGAAGGCCCATACACGTCAGCTTGTACCTCTCTCGGCCGACCAGGCAAGGGCGGAAGCCGCTGAAATCAAGGCAAAGGTCCTTTCCAACAGGAAACCGCCATATTCACTTGCAGGCGGCCTGTTCGATGCAATGAATGATGCCGGCGGAGACATGTTCAAGGTTACCAACAGCGAACTGGAGGAATGGAAGGAAAGATTCCACGAACTCGAGGGTATCGACATATATTCAGCCGCTGCAGTAGCCGTAGCCAGCCTTGCACAGGCAACAGAGGCGAAATCGGTAAGGAAGGATGAGGTCATCATGCTGAACATAACGGGAGGAGGAGAATCCCTCACAAAGAAGCATCATGACGTCGTCTATGCCCGGCCGGACCTTGTGATAGACACATTCCTTCCTGCGGAAGAAATAATCAGGCAGGTTGAAAAACTGTTCTAACCATCAATCGGAATACACAAGATGCTCAACAGACTGTTACAGGTATCGATAACTCCGGAGGACACGGCTGCCGTCAGCAAGTTCGAGGCAAATGCAAGGGAAGCTATAGAGCATATAGCCACTACACCTGTCGATGAACTTCTGCCGGAGCTGATCAACAATGCAATCCATTTCGGAATCAAGGTACTGATTGCCCTGCTGATATATCTTGCCGGGGCATGGCTTATCAAGAAGATACGCGGGATGCTTCACCGCATCTTCGAAAGACGCAGGACAGAAAAGGCGATCGCCTCATTTGTCGAGAGCCTCACAAGCATTTCACTGACAATTATACTTGTCATCATCACTGTCGGGACCCTCGGCATCAACACCACATCCCTTGCTGCATTGCTGGCTGCCGGAGGAATGGCCATAGGTATGGCTTTAAGCGGCACTGTCCAGAATTTTGCCGGAGGGATCATGATACTTATGTTCAAGCCGTTCAAGGCAGGCGATTTCATCGAGACAGAAAACGGGTATTCAGGCACGGTATCAGAAGTGAATATCTTCAGCACCAAGCTTACCACAACCGATAACAGGGTAATTATCATACCCAACTCGACACTGTCCAACGGCACCGTCAACAACTACTCGCGGAATACCATGCGGCGCGTCGAATGGCTTGTCGGTGTAGAATACGGGACCGATGCCGGGACTGTCAAGAAGATACTGGAAGACATAGTAAAGGAGGAAAAAAGGGTCCTGCATGTTTCTACAGGGGCTCCTGCCGACCCCCTTATCGCCTTGAACGCGCTTCAGGACAGCGCCGTACAATATGTCGTACGGGTATGGGTAAAGACATCCGACTACTGGGATGTATTCTTCCGCATAAATGAGCAGATATATACTGTTCTTCCTCAGAAAGGCATAGGCTTCCCGTTCCCGCAGATGGATGTGCATATCACTAAGCCGGAATAACCGGTAATCAAATATTTTGAATATCCGTCCCGAATCATTATATTTGAGACGGATATTTTATTATTAACCATTTAATTATAACACTCATGAAAAGACTTACCCTGATTATGGCCATTATGGCAGCATCAGTGCTGTCTGTATTCTCTCTCTCGGCAAGTGAAAGATGCCTGTGCGACATGTCGGCTGTCTATCAGGATGATTATTACTCGTTTACCATGGTAGAGGAGAAGCCTACATTCAATGGCGACAGTGCGGTAACCTTTACGCAATGGATCATGGAAAATCTCAAGAAACCTGATGGCGTAAGCGGGATGATGGTAGTAGAATTCATTATCGGGACCGACGGTAAACTGTCCGACATCAAGGTACTCAGATCTCTCAATCCGGAAATCGATGCAGAAGTAGTAAAGCTGATATCTTCATCGCCTCAATGGACACCAGGGAAACAGGGTGGAAAAGCGGTAAGAGTGAAGTACATGCAGGCTGTAAGACTCTGACCTGAGAAAAGTACGGCCCGAAAGGACAGTTTCTGCATTACGCATGAAATTCCTTTCGGGCCGTATTCTATTGTATTGCTCTCTTTACCCGCGCCATCCGGGAAGCGTATTCTGCTCTCTCAGCATCTCTTTCGAGACTATAGGATTTGCATAGATATGCAGGAAGATGTCGCGCATTTCCTCCCTGTTGAAATCCTTCTCGACTGTGTCGAGCTGACGTTCCATATAATCGACAAACTTCCCGGCCTCCTCTACAGTATACCTGTCTCTGTATTTTTCTCCAGGATTTACCATATCATAGGCTATGTAGTTGGTCTTCCATAGCTTGTATCCCTCGATAACACGTATATCCACTGCATGCCTGATGAGCTGGTAGCGGTCATTCTTGTCGCACAGGGCTGCGACAGCAATCTCCTCCGGAGTGAGCGGCTTGCCTATGTTGAGGTGGATATTCCCTTTCTGCTGCTTGATACCTGTCAGGATACTGTTAAGGTCCTCCATAGGTCCTTTGACATATTTCTGCCGTCTGGAGATGTACAGTTCCCTTGCCTTCAGGATGTCGCATGGCTCCACTTCATAAGAGATGCTCATCGGTATGATATTGAGTTCCTCGAAGTTCTTGCGGAAATCCGAGGAGCCGCTCATGTCGAGCATCTTCAGAAGCCCCTGCTCGGTCATGTCCAGACCATCCTTTGTGCGTCCCTGCCGCTGGGCAAGCCATATCGAGCTCTGCTGTGTTGTAATATTCAACCTGATATATCTGGAAAGCAGCTTGGAAGAAAGATAGAGCTCCTTTGCGGATATGCCGCGCACAACCTTTATCATGCGGTTGGAGCGGATGAGATACTCGATGAATTTATTCGTGATGAGGTTGTCCCCGACAGCAATCTCGGTCATCGGTATGTCATTACGGTAAAGCACCAGCTGCGTAATGGCAGGATCGAGGATTATATCCCTGTGATTGGACAGTGCCAGGAACTTTCCCTTGCTCTTATCGATGTTGGATATCCCGTCATACGAGAAGTTCCTTGCAGTATTGGCCAGCACCCATTCAACGACGCGGGACATTACCATTATCTGGAAATCATCAATGCTTTTAACGCTTTTTAGGAGATTCTTCAGGAAATCAGGAGATTCCTCAGGGAAGAAATATTGCGAGACCTCGGTCAGAACAGGATTTTCAGCCACTTTTCCCAACGCCTCCACAGCCTCTTCATCAGTATAAGGGCTAATGCTTTCAAATTCAGATAAATTTATCATAATCCGCGTATATGTGAAAGTTCCAGACTTTCGTATATTACAAAATCGTTACAAAGTTAGCCAAATTTACCGATTTATCAAATCCTGTCCGCCCTGAACAGCAGCGAACTGTCACCATAGCTGAGAAACCTGAAACCGTGCGAAAGCGCATAACCGTATATCTCCTTCCAGTTGCCGCCGACAAAAGCCGATATCAGCAGCAGCAATGTGCTCTGAGGCTGATGGAAATTCGTCACGAGTACATCTGTTACCCTGAACCGGAATCCCGGAACAATTATAATCCTTGTCCCTATCTTAAGGGAATCGAGGGAATTTTTCTTCAGGTATCCTATGATAGCATCAGCAGCCTCCTCGAAGCTGTACGGGTATTCCCGTTCATACGGCATCCACTGCGATATGTCGGAAGGTTTCCCGTTCTCAATGCACATTACGCCGGCATAATATATCGATTCGAGTGTCCGGACAGATGTAGTGCCCACAGCTATCACAGGCCCTGTCCTCCTGACAAGCTTCTCAAGAAGGTCGATACTGACAGAAAATGGCTCCCTGTGCATAGTGTGGCCGGATATCTGCTCACTTTTGACAGGAAGAAACGTACCGGCCCCGACATGCAGGCATACTGTCTCCATGTCTATTCCCTTATCCTTTATCTTCCCGAGGACATCCTCTGTGAAATGCAGGCCAGCAGTAGGTGCAGCGACCGACCCTCGGTACTTGGCATACAGAGTCTGATACCGTTCGCTGTCAATCATTTCCGATTCCCTGTTGAGATATGGGGGAATAGGGATGGTGCCGCATATCTCGAGGACACGCGAGAACGGAAGTGAGTTTCTCCATGTAAATCCGATGACAGAAGTCTCGCCGTCCCGCTCCAGCATTTCAGCCTCAAGGCCGAGATCGGCGACTTCCGGCAGATTCTCAGGATTGCAGAGGATGAGTTTCCCGGATTTCCATTTCTTGACGTTTCCTACGATGCATTTCCAGCTGCAGGACCCTGTCTCGGCGAAAATACTGCTGTATTCCGCCGGAAAATGCGGTTCAAGACAGAATATCTCGATATGCGCGCCGGTCTCCTTCATGAAATGCAGCCTGGCCGGGACAACCCGGGTATCGTTGAATACCATAATGGAGTGTTCCGGAAGCAATCCCGGTATATCCTTGAATATATGGTCGTCAATCCTGCCGTTCCTGTACATGAGCAGCCTGGAGGAATCACGTTCCTTCAGGGGGTATTTCGCTATGCGCTCTTCAGGAAGATTATAGTCGTAGTCGGATATCCTTATGTCTGGAATCATTGCCATTCATTTAAAAACTCTGCGAAATTATACATTCAACACCAAAAAACAAACACGAGTTTACAAGTATACTCAATTCACAAATATTAACAACAAATACAAATACCATAATACAATTATGTAAATTTAATCAAGAGAATTTACGTGGTGTGTTTTACATATGGAAGTCTTTACATATGCAGAATAAGCGGTACTTATTGCTAAAAACATCTCAGTGTAATATATTAATAACCTGCATTTTATTGCATTTTATATAAAGATAGTATTTATAACAGGATTGTAAATATCCCCGATAACAGCTAATATATAGTATCCAAAGAAAAATATTTAATATTATTAGATTAATACCCACGTAATTATATTATATTACCTAATCATTGTCTACAATATGTTGCGCCTGATGGTTACATATGTATTGTTCCAATCTTTCTATATAAATTACATTTGTTATCAAATTATTTGCTACATTTGTAATGTTAATGATTTCCAAATATGAACAGCAGGTTACAGCAGTTTCTTGATGCCGAAAACATAAACCAGGCCCAGTTTGCGGACAGTATCGGTGTTGCCCGGGCAAGTGTATCGCATATTCTTGCAGGAAGGAACAGACCGGGGTATGACTTCATTGCCAACATGCTCAAGCGTTACCCCGAGCTGAATATCGAATGGCTCTTTACGGGACAGGGCAAGATGTACAAAAGCAAGACTGCACAGAAGGATACAAGGCCACAGCCCCCTGCCGGAGACCTTTTCTCCTTTTCTCCGGATATCATCGAATCAGACAGCGGGCAGGACTTCTCTTCCCAGCCGCCTGTAAAGGCAACAACCGCTCCTGCCCATGAAGAGCACGGCCAGAAACAGGAATCTCCGGACGTCCGGCCAGCCGACAGGGACGGCAATATCCATGAGATAATCCGCAGGAAGGCTGTAAAGATTGTAATATTCTACGATGACGGGACATTCCAGGAATTTGCCTGACAGGATGCATGAGTATCCAGTAATACATGACTTTTCGGTTTTCCGGTGCGGAAACGGGAATTTTATGTACATTTGCGCGATATAAATGCCATAGAGATATGTATAAGTTTCTGATAAGGCCCGTACTTTTCCGTTTCAATCCCGAAACAGCCCACAACCTGACCATGTCAATGCTTGGTATCATCAGGCACATCCCTTTTGCCCGGAGGATTGTCAGGGCAATATACGGCACTGACTGCCGTGGACTTTCAAGGGAGGTCTTCGGTCTGAGGTTCAAAAACCCTGTAGGGCTTGCCGGCGGGCTCGACAAGAACGGGGAGCATTATAACGAGCTGTCTGACTTCGGATTCAGCTTTATCGAGATAGGGTCACTCACTCCGGAGCCGCAGGACGGCAACCCGAAGCCGCGCCTGTTCAGGGTCGTCCAAGACAGGGCCATAATCAACCGCATGGGAATCAACAATAAAGGTGTAATACACGCCATCGGGAATCTCAAAAGGCACAGGCCGGAGACGATTGTGGCAGCCAACATATCCAAGAATGCGTGGTGCAGCAACGAGGATGCCGGACAGGACTATCAGAAGGCTTTCGATGCATTGTACGACTATGTTGACATGTTCGTCATCAATGTCTCATGCCCCAATGTTACCGGGCTGACCAGCCTGCAGGACGTATCGTTCCTGTCCGGAATTACCGACAGGCTCATCGCAGGACGCAGGACAAGGAAAAAGTCGCGCCCCATACTCATAAAGCTCTCCCCTGACATCAGCTTTGCACAGGTGGACAGCATCCTGGAATATGCCATTGAGGCCGGGATTGACGGGGTCGTTGCAGGCAATACTACCAGGAGCCGTGACGGGCTGAGCATTTCTGCAGATGCCATCGAACGCATCGGGAACGGAGGAATGTCCGGAGCTCCCCTGTACAGCCGCAACCTTGCGCTGGTAAGGCACATACACGAAAAGGCCGGAGACAGGCTTCCGATAATAGGAGTAGGCGGCATCATGTCGGCTGAACAGGCAGCAGAAATGCTCGATGCCGGTGCATCCCTCATCGAGATATACAGCGGGTTCATCTATGAAGGCCCGGGACTGGTAAAGAGCATCAACAGGTATCTTGCAAACATGAAGAAATCATGATACAGGCATCAATCTGCACAATAGGAGACGAAATACTTATCGGACAGATAACCGATACGAACTCATCACATATCTCGAGGGCACTTAACGACATCGGCATAAGGGTTACTTCAATGCTTTCCGTCGGGGATGACCGGAATGCCATCATATCCGGACTTTCCGGCGAGCTGAGGAAAAACAGCATAGTGATAGTTACCGGAGGTCTCGGACCGACAAAGGATGACATTACAAAGGATGCTCTGTCGGCCCTTTCCGGCAGCACTGGATACCGGGAAAGCAAGGAGCAGCTGGAGATAATCATACGGATACTGTCGTCACGCGGACTGGAGGTGCTTGACATAAACAGGCAGCAGGCTCTTGTGCCGGACAGATGCGAAGTGATACCGAACAGGCTCGGGACGGCTCCGGTAATGGTGTTCCGTTTCAGCAGTGAAAGATTCGGTCATGACTGCACCCTGTATTCCCTTCCAGGCGTGCCATTCGAGGCAATCGGCGCACTGGACGATGTACTGGCCGATATCCGGGTACATTATGAAACAGCTGAAATCACCCACAGGACGGTCATGACATACGGGCTGGCAGAATCCGCCCTTGCAAAGAGAATCGGCGGGTGGGAAGACAGCCTCCCGTCCGGAATGCACCTTGCCTATCTGCCCGACCCGGTCAAGGGGGTAAGGCTGAGGCTTTCTATATATGGAGGTACGCCGGAAGAAAACAGTCGGCTCATCGATACTGAACTGGCCAGGCTACGCGACATCCTTGGGGACATAATATATTCAGAACAGGATGACACACTCCAGAATACCGTCGGAAGGCTGCTGAAGGCTTCCGGGAAAACATTGAGTGCCGCAGAATCCTGCACAGGAGGTCTGATATCATCGCTCATCACTTCCGTCCCCGGAGCATCCGGGTACTATCTGGGCTCCGTGACATCGTATGCCGTCAGTGTGAAGAAAAATGTCCTTGATGTCCCGGAAAGCATCATCTCCGGATACGGAGTCGTAAGCAGCGAATGCGCAGCAGCAATGGCTGAAGGAGTCAGGCGCCTTACCGGCAGCGACTATTCGGTATCCACGACCGGTGTAGCAGGCCCGGACGGAGGTACGGAAGAAAATCCGGTAGGGACAGTATGGGTCGGAGTCAGTTCAGAAAAGGGTACACGGACATGCAGATTCTCCTTCCGCAATGACAGGACACGGAATATGGAACGGTTTGCCGCGTCAGCTTTAGATTTTCTGAGGAAGTTTATTGAATCTGATATAAATCAGTGATAACCAGACAATGTAACTTATTTGTTTGTTTACAAAACAAAAATGTTATATTCAAAAATGGCAACAATAAGCACGATTTATCGCTGAACAAGCCCCATTACCCGGAGGAAATTTCCTCCGGCTACCTTTGAGATCTGGTCTTCGGAATATCCCCTGGCACGCATTTCCTCAAAGACAAGAGGCATGCAGGAAATATCATCCATACCAGCCGGTGTGACCTCTATGCCGTCAAAATCCGAACCGATTCCGACATGGTCTATACCAGCGACTGCAACGGCATGGTCGATATGGTCCACTATCCTTTTATATGACGGGCGTGGCAAAGAAGCAAGTTCGTCCTGCACGGCATACCAGGCATTTCTCCTGACAGGGTCGGACGGGGCTGCGATGAATTCCTGCTCGATACTCTCCCCCTTTTCGACAAGACCGGATTTCCGCAATACCGATGCAAACCTGTCATCGAGGAATACAGGATAGAAATTGATCTGGATTACCCCGCCATGTGCAGCAAGGGTACGTATCATCTCATCCGTCATATTCCTCGGATGCGATGCCAATGCCCTGCAGCAGGAATGCGTAGCTACAACGGGAGCCTCCGAATATCTGATGACATCATAGAATGTCTCGTCTGAGGCATGGGAGACATCTATCAGCATGCCGAGCCTGTTCATCTCTGCGACAACCTCCTTCCCGAACGGGCTCAGTCCGTGCCATCTGCCTGAAGCGGAAGCGCACGAATCACAGATCTGGTTATCTGCGGAATGTACCAGTGTCATATATCTGACGCCCGCCCTGTAGAACAACCTCAGCAGTGACAGGGAATGCTGTACCGGAGCCCCGTTCTCCATACCTATGAAGACGGATGTCAAGCCTTTATCCTTGTTTTCAAGCGCCTGGGCAGGTGTCAATGCCAGAGCGGCCCTGTCCTTGTTGAGTTCTACGGCATCATATACTGCAGCAAGGAGTTCCATTGCCCGGGAAGACGCCTGTTCCGGAGACAATGACGAAGGAGTATACAATGCGAAGAATGCACCGTCTACCCCACCCCTTGCCATCTTGGGAAAATCTACCTGTCCCCTGTCATTATCCAGGCCGACATCTCTGAGCCGCAGTATCTGCGCCGGGGTATCGCAATGTGAATCCAGGACAAACATCGGAATAAAATTTACGGCAGACTGCTATTTTGTCTCTCCGGGCCTTGTCATGGATGAAGAGGAAATCCTGACCACTTCAATTGCCGGAGTCCCGTTGAAAATAAGGTGGGAACCTCCTGAGAGGTCTACCTTAAGATTCCCGGTCGCATTGACTATACAATGCGCAGGACCGGAAAGCTTCACTGATGCCTCCCCTGTCTCCAGGCCGTCGGCATTGATGACACTCTTCCCGCTTCCTACTATATTTACGGAGCCGGAGCTGCCGGCAAGCCTCAGCTCAGCGGAGGATTCTGAAAATACACTGACTCCGGACGACGTGCCGTCTGTCCTGACTGAAGAGCTCCCGGTTGACGTTATCCTCATCTTTCCGGCATCATGCTTCATTGTCAATGCAGCTCCGCCGGCCATATTGGCGGAAAATGATTTCATTTCCGCCCTGAGGTTGGCTGATGCGGATTTCTTCATGTCAAGATTCAGGCAATTGCCCTTGAATTCAAGGTTGCTGATCATGGATGAACCATCCATGACTATACATACCGAATCATCCGAGAAGAGAGGGGCAGCATTGTCTACCACCACCTTGTCATGAAGATATAGCGTGTCAAGATGCTTTACGGAAATTTCCGCCTTCAGGACGGGTACAATGGCATTCTTACCTCTCAGGGCCTTCCTGAGGTCGGAAGGAAAAGCCTTCTCATCCACATCGAGATACAGGGTATTCTCCTTGACATACGATGATACGTACCCCGAAATCAGTTCATCCGCATAGAGCTTGACCTGATGTCTGTCACCCCGTACGACACTTATGTCGAACCTGTTGCTGACATCTATATTCCTGAATCCTGAGAATTCATTCTCTGTTGTCACTGTCCGCTGCGCGGAAACAGCCGCTGCAAAAGAAAGCAATGCGGCAATAACGGCTAAAAATCTCCTTGTCATAGTCTATGAATTTAACGTTCCGATACCTTCCGCTGTCTTACAGCCTCAAAAAGCACGACAGATGCTGCCGCCGATACATTCAGGGATGATATCTCCCCTGACATCGGAATAGCCGCCCTGTCATCGCTGAGGTCAAGTACCGGCTTGGATATGCCCTTGCTTTCCGACCCCAGGACAATCGCGACCGGGCCGGTAAGATCGACATCATATATGAGCCTGTCAGTCTTCTCTGTGGCGGAAACCAGACGGAACCCGTTCTGCTTCAGGAAATAAATGGCATATTTCAGATTAGGGACGCGGCATACATCCAGCCGCATGAGCGCTCCTGCAGACGTCTTTACCGCATCCGCATTGAGTGCCGCCCCACCTTTTGCCGGAAGGATTATCCCTGAGCCGCCGGCACATTCAAGAGTCCTGGCTATCGCCCCGAAATTACGTACATCGCTTACGCCGTCCAGAATGACAAAGACCGGATTGTCCTTGACAGCCAGTGCATTGTTTACCATCTCCTCCAGCGATACCGGCTCCAGGTCCGAAATGCAGGCTGCCACCCCCTGATGGGCCCCGCCCCTGGAAATCTTTGCAAGCTTCTCGACCGGGACGAACTGGAACTGTATCTTCCGTTCATTGAGGATTTCCATCAGCTCCCTGAACTGAGGCCCTTCCAGCCCCTGTTTCAGCAGCACTTTCACGACATTCTTCCCGGAGCGCAGAGCTTCCAGTACAGGATGCATTCCATACAGGTAGTTTCCGATATTGTTATCTTCCATAATCATATTATTTATCTCTCCATATGACCGGTCATGAAATGACGTCAGTCAGCCTTATCAAGTTCCGCACCTGTCGCAACCCATTCGTCTGTCTTTGCGTCCAGATCGCGTTTCAGCTCCAGATATTGCCTTGTGAGCTCCATGATATCGTCATCCGCTCCCGGTGATGCGAGAATCTTCTCTATATCCTTCATTCTAGCTTCCGTATCCGCTATCGTCTTCTCAAGGAATGACATCCTGTTCCTGAGACGGCGCTCCTCCCTGGATACGGACTTCTTGGACTGGTATTCCTGCTGTGCCACGGCCTTCTTCTCCGGCGCCGATGCCGCAGGCTCCTCTTTCCTGAAATGTCTCTCAAGCTCATTCAGGCTCTCTATCTTCCTCTTCTCCAGGAATTCAGACACAGACCCGAGATGCTCCTTGACCTTACCGTCCCTGAACTCGTAGAGCTTGTCCACAAGACCGTCAAGAAAATCCCTGTCATGGGACACGATTATCAGCGTCCCGTCATACGACTTGAGTGCCTGCTTGAGGATATCCTTTGACCGGATATCCATATGATTGGTAGGTTCGTCAAGAGCCAGGAGATTGTAGGGGTTCAGAATCAGCTTTGCCATTGCAAGGCGCGCCCGTTCGCCGCCGCTCAGCACTGCCACTTTCTTGTCTATGTCCTCCCCTTTGAAGAGAAAGGCGGCAAGTATATCCCTGAGCTTTGTCCTGATGTCCCCTACTGCTATCCTGTCAAGTGTCCCGAAGACGGTATCATTCTTGTCCAGGATATCCTCCTGGTTCTGTGCATAATACCCTATGTTGACATTGTAGCCTGTCCTCGCCTCTCCTGACATCGGGTCCAGCTCGCCCATGATCACTCTCATGAGCGTGGTCTTTCCCTCCCCGTTCCTTCCTACGAGCGCGACTTTCTCGCCTCTGCGGACTTCGATGTCCGCATGCGAGAATACCACCTTGGAACCATAGCCCACGGTCAGGTCCGATGCCTTGAATACAATGTCCCCGGAGCGTGGGGCCGGCGGGAACTTGACCGACAGCGCTGACCTGTCCTCGACATCCACCTCAATCCTTTCAAGCTTTTCAAGCTGCTTGATGCGGGACTGCACCTGATTGGACTTTGTCGGCTTGTACCGGAACCTTTCTATGAACTCCTCGCTCTTGGCAATCATCCGCTGCTGGTTCTCATAGGCAGCCTGCTGCTGGGCTATCCTTTCCTTGCGGAGCTCCAGATATTTGCTGTACGGCACCTTGTAGTCGTGTATATGCCCGAGCATGATCTCCACCGTGCGTGTCGTGACATTGTCAAGGAATTTCCTGTCATGGGAAATCAGCACAAGTGAACCCCTGTAATCCTTGAGATAAGACTCGAACCACTCTATAGACTCTATGTCGAGATGATTGGTCGGCTCGTCAAGGAGCAGGATATCCGGCTTTGACAGCAGAATCTTTGCAAGCTCGATACGCATGTTCCAGCCCTGGCTGAAAGTTTCAGTCGGCCTGTCAAGTTCTCCGAACTTGAATCCGAGCCCCAGCAGAGTCTTCTCCGCCTGGATGCGGGGAGACTCTTCATGACTATATGCCAGCTTGTCGCTGATATCATTCATCCGTATGATAAGGGCCTGATATTCATCGGACTCGTAGTCTTCTCTCGTTCCGAGTTCGGCAGTCAGGCGATCAAGCTCCGCCTCAAGTGCCATCATATCGGCGAAAGCCGTCATAGTCTCGTCTATGACACTCTTTCCCTTATGATGCTCCATTATCTGCGGCAGATATCCGATCCTGATGCCCGGAGGTACGGCGACCTTGCCGGAAGTCGGATGCTGTATACCACAGATAATCTTCAATATTGTCGACTTGCCTGCACCGTTTTTCCCGACAAGCCCGACCTTGTCATTTTCACTTATATGGAAATTGATGTCATCAAGCAGGGTAAAACCGCCATATGCGACTGTAAGGTTGTTGATTGATATCATTTCTCCTTTTTCTCCTCATCCTGCTTTCCACCGGTATCCTCCTGGTCATCGGAACCTTCCCGGATACCTTCCTTGAAGCTTCTGACCCCTTTCCCGAGGCCTTTCATCAGTTCGGGAATCTTTGCTCCGCCTACGAACAGAAGTATCACAAGAGCAATTATAAGTATCTCACCCCAGCCTATTCCTCCGAGGAACATAGGGAAAACAACCAGTTCACGCATAGCCTTAAATATTTAGTTTATTTGACATCCTGTATCCGTGCGGCAATTACCCCTGCCAGACTTTCGGGACACCGTACCGGATGGCGGGTAACCGAATCGATGAAACCGAGCACCACTGTCCCGGTGCACAGGAGCTGGTTTGCCTGATTGTATATCTCATTGTTGACTACCAGACGGGCCATCGGCACCTTATCTACCATAGACACAATCCTTATCCTGTCCCCCATCCTGGCCGGGAGCTTGTAGCGGCACTCTACCGAGACGACCGGCAGCATTACACCCGCCTTCTCAATCTCCTCTATGGGCAGCCCCGCCTTCTGCATCATGTCGGAACGTCCGCATTCGAAATATCTTACATAATTCGAATGGTGGACAATACCCATCTGGTCCGTCTCGTAATATCTAACATCGAGCTCGAGTTCTGAACGCATCATAGCCGTATATGATTTAACAGTGTCACTTCCCTGCCTTCAATGTCGCGATTGCAGACCTCAGGCTCTCGATCTTTGAGATTGAATCCGCCTCCTTCTTGCGTTCATTGGCGACAACCTGCTCAGGGGCGTTCTCCACAAACCTGGAATTGGAGAGTTTCTTCTGCACAGATGAAAGAAATTTCTCCTGATAGTCGAGTGCGGCTTCAAGCTTTGCCAGCTCCTCGGCTGCGTCGACATGTCCCGTAAGCGGCACGAACATCTCGGATGTCCTGACCATGAATGAGACACCTGTGCCGTCTCCGAATGCGGATACATTCTCTACTGCATCTATGTTGGCGAGCTTGAGGATGACCGGAAGCACCTCCTGAGGGAATTCCCCCTTGATTTTCAATGCAAGCGGCTCTTTCTGGGCAAGCCCTTTCTGCTGACGGATACTGCGGACAGCTACGACTGCCTCACATGCCATATCGAATCTTGATATGAATTCTGCGTCATACGGCCCTGCGACAGGCATCCGCTGAAGCATTATCGTCTCCCCGTCCTTCCTCGACTCCATATTCTGCCAGAGCTCCTCCGTAATGAACGGCATGAAAGGATGGACCATCTTGAGCAGGGAGTCAAAGAAGCCTTTTGTGGCCCCGTATGTGCTGGAGTCTATCCCTGCACCGTATGCCGGCTTGACAAGCTCGAGGTACCATGAGCAGAAATCATCCCAGAAAAGCTTGTAGATTGCCATCAGGGCATCGGATATCCTGAACTTCGAATAATGGTCTTCGACATCGGCAAGGACGGCATTGAGCTTGTTTCCGAACCATTTTACCGCTACAGCTGCCGATTCAGGCTGTACAGCGGCAGGATCGACCGTCCATCCGGACACCAGCCTGTAGGCATTCCATATCTTGTTGCAGAAATTCCTTCCCTGCTCTACCTGTGACTCGTCAAAAAGGATATCATTCCCGGCGGAAGTGCACAGAAGCATTCCCAGACGCACTCCGTCTGCGCCATATTTGGCTATCAGCTCGAGAGGGTCAGGGGAATTGCCGAGCGTCTTGGACATCTTGCGTCCGAGCTTGTCCCTAACTATACCGGTCAGATATACATTATGGAAAGGCACATCGTGCATGAACTCATTTCCTGCCATGATCATCCTGGCTACCCAGAAGAAAAGTATGTCAGGACCGGTAACAAGGTCATTTGTCGGATAGTAATAAGCCAGGTCCCTGTTGGGTTCGGCTTCAGGATGCCCTGCCTTATGTGTATCAAATACCGATATAGGCCACAGCCATGACGAGAACCATGTATCCAGCACGTCATCATCCTGCCTCAGGTCCCCTGCCGTAACAGCCGGATTCAGCTTACGGGCCTCTTCAAGGGCCTCCTCGGCGGAAGCGGCAACAACATACTTGCCGTCCGGCATATAATAGGCCGGTATCCGCTGTCCCCACCACAGCTGACGGGAGATGCACCAGTCGCGGACATTCTCCATCCAGTGCCTGTAGGTATTCCTGTATTTGTCCGGGATGAGCCTTACCTTGCCGCTCTCGACGGATTCAAGGGCATCCTTTGCAAGAGCATCCATCTTCAGGAACCACTGCATCGAGAGTCTCGGCTCTATGACTGCATTTGTCCTCTCCGAATACCCCACAGGAGATGTATAGTCCTCCACCTTTTCAAGATTCCCTGCTTCTGCAAGCATTTTCTCTATCTTCTCCCTTGCGACAAAACGGTCCTCGCCTACAAGGATCTGCGCCTTTTCATTGAGACGCCCATGGTCATCGATTATATCTATTACCGGCAGATTGTGCCTCTGCCCTATCTCGTAGTCATTCACGTCATGGGCAGGAGTCACTTTCAGGCATCCGGTACCGAAGCCCATCTCCACATAGCTGTCCTCGATAATAGGTATCTCCTTATTTATCAAAGGTATCAGCACTTTCTTCCCTTTCAGCCAATGGTATCTTTCATCATCCGGATTGATACAGACAGCGGCATCTGCCATGATTGTCTCAGGCCTTGTAGTCGCGATGATGATATACCTGTCAGTCGGATTGCCGTTCCCGTCGGATATGAAGTATCTGAGATGATAGAACTTGCTGACGGTATCGCGGTGGATGACTTCCTCATCACTTACCGCAGTATGCCCGGCAGGGTCCCAGTTTACCATCCTGATACCTCTGTATATATAGCCTTTCCTGTAGAAATATACAAATGTATTGATTACCGCCTCACTCAGGTCCGGATCCATGGTAAACCTGGTCCTGTCCCAGTCGCATGACGCACCGAGCTTGCGGAGCTGGTTCAGGATGATGCCTCCATGCTTCTCTTTCCATTCCCAGGCATACCTCAGGAATTCTTCCCTGGTAAGATCCTCCTTGTCGATTCCCTCGGCCTTGAGCTTGGCCACAACCTTGCTTTCCGTAGCTATGGAGGCATGGTCAGTACCCGGTACCCAGCAGGCATTCTTGCCGTCCATCCTGGCCTTCCTTACCAGGACATCGTTAAGGGTATTGTTCAGCACATGCCCCATATGCAGGATTCCTGTCACGTTAGGCGGTGGAATCACTATCGTATAAGGCTCCCTGTCATCAGGTTCCGAATGAAAAAACTTGTTCTTCAGCCAATAGGCATACCACTTGTCCTCCGTCTCGGCAGGACTGTACTTAGCAGGAAGTTCCATAAATCGTCCTAAACTATTAATCGCCGCATCAGCGGTCCCATATCCAACACATCATGGCAGCAGTCATGTTTCAGCGACATGGCAGGATAGCCTCCTTATTGCTGCGCAATAACGTGCAAATATACGGATTTTTTCGTAATTTCGCAGGGATAAAACAATTCGATACCCTTATGGAAAACAATGAAAAGAAAATGAGTTTTGAACTCAAGCAGGACATAGCCAGGGGCTCATACTCCAATCTCGTAATAATCACACATTCCCACAGCGAATTCATCCTTGATTTCGCTACGATGCTCCCGGGTCTTCCGAAGCCAGAGGTATCCAACAGGATCATCATGTCCCCGGAGCATGCAAAAAGACTCCTGCTCGCCCTCCAGGACAATATCAGCAAATATGAGGGCCAGAACGGTCCCATAAGTTTCGGGGAGCCAAAGGCGACATTCCCGATGGGAGGGTTCGGAAACGGGACGAAATCCTGATAGCCGGCCATGGACAGCAACCGGCAAGGACCGATGAATGCGGGCTCTTCCGACAAGGCATGCGGCAAGAGCCTTGATGAAGCCTTGATGGGCATCAGGGCTTTTGTCTTTGACGTAGACGGGGTAATGACGGACGGGGGCATACTTGCAGACCTCTCCGGGGAACTGTTCAGGACATTTGACTCCAAGGACGGTTTCGGCCTGAGGATGGCATACATGCACGGCTATCATCTCGGAATAATCACAGGTGGACGTTCGGAAAGTATCCGCCAGAGATTCAGGACATGCGGCATCCGCCCGGAGGACGTGTATCTCGGGTCGCGGGACAAGATGGAGGACTTCAATGACTTCTGCTCCCGCCACGGACTGCAGCATGCTGAAGTGATGTTCTTCGGGGATGACCTTCCCGATGCCCCTGTCATGATTGCCAGCGGATGCGGGGCATGCCCGTCCGATGCCGTACCGGATGTCAAGGAGATAGCCGACTACATATCGCCATATCCCGGAGGCAAGGGCTTTGTACGCTTTGCCATAGAGATGGTCATGAAGATGCAGGGAAAATGGCATCTGGACGTACGCCAATACAAGAGAGACTTCTGACAGGAGAATGGAAAGGAAGATAATATTAGGCAGCGGCTCGCCGCGCAGACGGGAGCTGCTGGGCGGTCTGGATATCGATTTCGAGGTCGATACCAGAAACAGCTTCGAGGAAAAGTATGCTCCCGACACACCTCATGAGCAGATTCCCGTACTGCTTTCACAGGGAAAGTCCCATGGATTCCACCGCCCGCTTGCCGACAATGAGATACTCATAACTTCCGATACGCTTGTCCTGTGCGGGGACAGGGTAATGGGCAAGCCACACGACAGGCAGGAGGCGGAAGACATGCTCAAGTGCCTTTCCGGCAGGTCACATAAGGTCATTACCGCTGTCACAATCCGGGACAGCCGGCGTGAGAGAACCTTCTCGGATACCGCCACAGTACATTTCAAGACATTGAACAAGGCAGAGATAGACTATTACCTGACAAAATACCGGCCCTACGACAAAGCCGGGGCCTACGGCATCCAGGAATGGATAGGATATATCGGGATAACCGGTATCGAAGGCTCATTCTATACGATAATGGGATTTCCGGTCCATAAGGTCTACAGCGAGCTTCGGGAGTTCATTAATGAAGATCAGTCTGCCGAGGTTTGAACAAGCTCTGAGGCTGGCTGCAGGGCATAAAAAAAGAGGTTGTCGCCACTCACGTGGGGACCCCTCATACTAACCACATAATTAATAACACTAAAACTAATAACCAATAAGTAGAGGTGCCAAGCAGAATCGAACTGCTGTGCATGGTTTTGCAGACCATTGCCTAACCACTCGGCCATAGCACCTTATCATTGCCTTGTCCAAAAGGGACTGCAAAGATAGTCATTTTATAATTAAATCCAAACTTTTTTCGGATTCAATCAACTCCGACTTTCATCGGGGCCATGACTTATTTCAATCAGCACCGACAAATGTATTTGCAAAAGCTGTGCCAAACTTCAACAAATATGCATCGGCATATCCGCGGCCTATTCAACATACAGTAGAAGCCCTTTCAGATACTCCCCCTCAGGATGATATATGTTTACAGGATGGTCAGCCGGCTGATTCAGCCTGTCGAGGATACGGACACTGCGTCCTGTCTGGGCGGCTGCGGAAAACACAGTCAACGCGAACGTCTCTTTATCCACAACCTGCGAACAGCTGTATGTGAATACAAGCCCCCCAGGCGCCACGCGGGATATCGCTGCGGCATTGAGCCTCTGGTATGCGCGCAGTGCATTGTGCAGGGCTCCCCTGTGCTTGGCAAATGCCGGAGGATCCACTATCATCATGTCATATCTGTCTGCAGGGACCATCTTCAGGAAATCCATTGCATCCCCGCATACTCCCGTATGCTGTGAAGCACTGAATCCGTTGAGCGCTACATTCCTGCCGACAAGCTCCATTGCCTTCCTGGAACTGTCAACAGAGTCGACATGCACGGCTCCGCCTGCAAGGGCATATATGGAGAATCCTCCCGTATAGCAGAACAGGTTAAGGACATTACGCCCGGCGGCATAACGCTCCACAAGGCGGCGGTTTTCCCTCTGGTCCAGAAAGAAGCCTGTCTTCTGGCCTTCTGTCCAGTTGACAATGAACCTGTGCCCGTATTCCGATACTATCTGGTCATCGTCATTGAAACCCGATCTCCTGTAGATATAGCCATCCACAAGATCCAACCCGGCCTTGAACGGTGCCGTACCCGAACTCTTGTCATATACAGCCTTCAGGGAATCGCCGTATACGGCTTTCAGGGCCTCGGCAATCTGGAGTCTTGCCCGGAACATCCCGGCAGAATGGGCCTGCATTACGCATACCCCGTCATACCAGTCGATGATAAGCCCCGGAAGATTATCCCCTTCTCCATGGACAAGCCTGTAGCAAGAAGTATCCGAGCCTTCCCTATGCAGTCCGAGAGCCACCCTTTCCCTCAGGGCCCTCGATAGCATCGTCTCCCAGAAATCAGGACTCAGCACATCGGAATCGAAGCTCAGTACCCTGACGGCAATCGAGCCTATCTGATAATGCCCTGTCGCAAGAAATGACCCGTCAGATGCATATACGGCAACGATATCGCCTTCAGCAGGCTCCCCTATAATCTGTGCCACCGCTCCGGAAAAGACCCATGGATGAAACCTTCTGAGGGACTCTTCCCTGCCCTTCTTCAATATGACCTTTATCATGATATTCCGTTGATAATACCGTTAAAACCCTCATCCGGTCCGGGCTACTGCCCGTCAGCAACC
Organism: uncultured Bacteroidales bacterium; assembly: GCA_944323805.1. Classification (GTDB taxonomy): domain Bacteria; phylum Bacteroidota; class Bacteroidia; order Bacteroidales; family UBA932; genus Cryptobacteroides. Next base: position 34,687 of record CALUTW010000017.1, read on the forward strand.
GGACGGGACTGCATCAGCCTGATATACATCTCGCGGCATACCCAGGCATCGGTAGCCGCATATTTTATCTGCGGTTCCGAAAGGACTTCCGCCTCCCAGTTGGAGAGCTGCTGTGCCTTGGATATCTTGAACCCCAATATGATTGCCGTCATCTTCTTGACACTCCTGTCCTTGATGCCGTAATCCCCCACTATCTTCTGCAGATCCACAAATGCCCGCGGCGTGAAATCATTGTATCTCTGCAGCCCGCGGATATCATCGGTCACAGCTGCACCGACCTTTATGACCTTGTCATTTGACAGCAGGTTGCACAGCCTCCTTTGCATACCCATAGCATTGATTCTGAACAGGAAAGCCCTGTCATGGCTGGAAAGTTGCAGCAACGCCACCCCATATCTCGGCTGTGTCGCCGAGAAACATGGCCTTGTCTCCGTGTCGAACCCTATGATCTTCTGGCTCCTGAGGTACTTGATTGCATTATTGAACTCCGACCCGACTGATGAGATGACCTGGATGGAACCCGGGAAAGTCACCAGGTCCAGCCTGTCAATATCTTCTGCTGCAATACTGTTTATAAACATTCCTGTCCGACAAATTCACTGATTAGATCCAATATCAGTCCTGGCCGGCAGTGCCATCGCCAGGACATCGCAACATACTCCGCCTTCCGACGAATCAGATAAACAGCAGTTCCCTGTATTTAGGCAGAGGCCACATCTCATCGTCTATAAGCATCTCGAGATGGTCGGCACTGTAGCGCACCTTGTCCATGAGATCCTTTACCTCGTGGGAATATACCTTTGCCCTCGTGGCAATATCCTCGATGCGGTTGGCTTTCTTGCGGGCCTCCACAAGGGCCTCCACATCCTCTGTCATCCGGTTGATGAATAACGATATCTTCCTGAGTGTGGACACCTCCGATGCACAGAGCGCGGTGTATTCTTCCCCGAATATCTCCTTGACTCCCCGCACATTCTCAATAAGCACGTTCTGATACCTGATGGCAGCCGGCAGGACATGGTTGAGACATATGTCGCCAATGACGCGCGCCTCAATCTGCAGCTTCTTCACATATGTCTCGTTGAGTACTTCAAACCTGGCCTCGACCTCATTCGGAGCGAGGACACCGAGATTCGAGAACATGTCGACAGTGGCTTTCTCATGGTAGACCTCGTATGCCTCAGGAACATTCGTAACGGCACGTAGACCCCTTCTTCTTGCCTCTTCCTCCCATTCCTTGCTGTAACCGTTACCTTCGAACATTATATTCTTAGACTCATGGACAAACTTCCGTACCACAGTCATCACGGCATTCGAAAGCTCCTCGCCTTTTTCCATGAGGGCATCGACCTCGGCCCGGAAATTATTGAGACTTTCCGCCACAATCGAATTGAGGACATATACGGCTGAGGCAACATTGACTGACGAGCCGACAGCCCTGAACTCAAACCTGTTGCCGGTAAAGGCAAACGGAGATGTCCTGTTCCTGTCCGTATTGTCCGGGAATATGTCCGGTATGGTATTGACAATCTTTATGGACTCCTGGTTTACCGCATCCTCATGCAGGTCCTGCATATTCTCGATAGCCTGGAATATGTTGAAGAGGGTCGAGCCGGAGAATACCGACATGACTGCCGGTGGAGCCTCGTTGCCTCCGAGACGGTATGAATTGCTCAGGGTGGCGATGCTGGTCATAAGCAGGAAATGATGGTCATGGACAGCCTTCAGCACCGATGCATAGAATGACAGGAACTGCAGGTTCTTGGTCGGGGTCTTGCCCGGAGACAGGAGATTCAGCCCGGTATCCGTCACCATCGACCAGTTGCAGTGTTTTCCTGAACCGTTGACCCCGTCAAAAGGCTTCTCGTGGAATATGACCTTCAGATGATGCTTCTCAGCGACCTTCTGCATTATGATCATGAGCATCATGTTCTGGTCTATGGCCTTTGTAGCCTCACAATATACCGGAGCGCATTCGAACTGGTTAGGAGCCACCTCGTTGTGTCTGGTCATCAGAAGTATGCCCAGCTTGTATGCCTCAGTCTCGAAGTCTTTCATGAATGCACTGACCTTTGAAGGGATGGCACCGAAATAATGGTCTTCAAGCTGCTGGTCCTTGGCGGATGTATGCCCGATGACAGTCCTGGCGCAGAGCACCAGGTCAGGCCTTGCATTGTACAGTGACTCGTCAACAAGGAAGTATTCCTGCTCAAGACCGAGATTCACATGCACACTCTTTACTGAAGGGTCAAAAAGCCGTGCGACTGAAGATGCAGCATTGCTCAGCGCCTGCAGAGACTTGAGGTTAGGGACCTTGGTATCGAGAGCCTCCCCTGTATATGATACAAATACGGACGGGATACACAGGGTGCCGTCGAGGATGAAGACCGGAGATGACGGGTCCCATGCGGAATATCCTCGGGCCTCGAAAGTGTTCCTCAGTCCCCCGTTAGGGAAACTGGAGGCATCCGGCTCCTGCTGGACAAGGGCACTGCCGCTGAAACGCTCGAATGCCTGCCCGTCCTTCACGACGATAAAGGCCTCATGCTTTTCAGCTGTAGCATCCGTAAGGGGGTGGAACAGATGCGTGTAATGAGTGGCTCCCATCTCCATTGCCCAGGCCTTCATGCCTGATGCAATCTCATTGGAGACACTGCGGTCCAGCTTAGCCCCGAACTTCACTGCCGCCAGGACCGCCTCATAAGCCTGCTTGGACATGTAGCTCCTCATCTTATCGAGGTCCATGACATTCTGGCCGAAATATTTGGATACCGGTCCAGTCTCAACGGAAAAACGCTCAGCATGATGAGATGCCGCTTCATTCAATGCTCTTTGTCTGAATGTTGCCATAAATCGAGTCTGCAATTAATTGGTTAAAATCGCCCACAAAGGTAGAAAAAATCAAGTAATATGAAATAAATTATTCCACGAATCATCGTCCTGTGTGCATCTGCCGGGCATATCAGAAATCTTTCGCGACCTTACGGCATGACCCGGAGGAATTTTACCGGCATTATCGTCAATTTTTATACGAAAGACGGCAAAACATTGGTCGTGTCCGGTATATTTTTCATAAATTTGTGGCCGTCTGGCCATCAGGCCATATAAGGTAACAGCCGCAGACTGCAAATGGTTTTCCGGTCCCGGCATATTTTAAACGGTTAATTGATAAAACTATGGCAAAAATTTCCGTCAAGGCGCAGCAGATGCCGGCTTCAGCCATCAGGAAGCTCATTCCTCTGGCAGATGCCGCCGCAGAGAAAGGAGTAAAGGTATATCGGCTGAACATGGGACAGCCGGATATCAAATCCCCGGCATGCGCGCTCGATGCAGTCAGGAACATTAAGCTGCAGAACGTATCATACTCCAACTCGGCAGGGCTGATGGAGCTGAGAAAGGGACTTGTGGAAAAATATTACAGGAAGATAGGCATCGATATAGAAGTTCCAGAGCTGATAGTGACGGTCGCCGGCAGCGAAAGCGTCCTCCTCGCCCTCGAAGTGACATGCAATGCAGGAGACGAGGTACTGGTGCTCGAACCGTTCTATACCAACTACAACACATTCGCCTTCATGAATGAAATCACTCTGAAGGCCATACCTACCGAAATCAGCAAAGGCTTCCAGGTGCCGGACATAAGCGAATTCGAAAAAGCGATTACCGACCGGACAAAGGCAATCCTGATATGCAATCCTGGCAACCCGACAGGGACCCTCTATTCAAAGGAAAGCATGCTCGCCCTCGGGGAAGTCGCCCGCAAGCACGACCTTTTCCTCATCTCGGATGAGGTCTACAGGGAATTCTGCTACACTGACGAACCGCATTTCTCGGCGATGAACATCCCTGACCTCGACCAGAATGTAATACTCGTCGACTCCGTATCAAAGAGATACAACCTTTGCGGAGCACGTGTGGGCTGTATAGTGTCCCATAACAAGGAAGTCATCGCAGCAGCAACCAAATATGCCCAGGCAAGGCTCTGCCCACCTGTCCTCGGACAGATTGCCGCAATCGGAGCCCTCGACACACCGCAGGAATACTTTGCCGCCGTAAGGGAGGAATATATAAAGAGGAGAGATTATATGATAAATGCACTCAATGCCATGCCAGGGGTATACTCTCCCCTTCCTATGGGTGCATTCTATACTATAGCGGAACTTCCTGTCGATGATACAGAGAAATTCGCAAGATGGATGCTGGAGGAATTCAGATACAACAATTCGACGACGATGGTAACTCCTGCAGCCGCATTCTTCAAGACCCCGGGCAAAGGCCGCAACTACGCAAGGTTGGCATATGTGCTTGAAATCCCGGAGATGGAGAAGGCGCTTGAATGCCTTGCGGAAGGATTGAAGCAGTATCCTGGCCGGACCATCTGATTCTCATGGCAGATTCTGCGGGACAGAGGCCCCGTTTGATTGGAATAAAGGTGGTGCGTCATAAATGCAAACTGCTGCGTTATTATCGGGATTCGGGCTAAGTCATTTACGGAAGCCCTTACCCTCAATGCCTTGCATTTCATCAATTCCAACACACCTACAGAGACTGCGCCAAAATTTACCATTTTGAAAAGAGCGACTAAAAAGGGTCTTTTCTGCGTTACGCTTGATTCGGAAATCCTCATGTACGACTGTACACTGCGGTTTTCTCATCTTCGCAAGCTTTGAAATTCCACCTTTTTAGTCGTTTAGTTTTGCATTTATAAATCAAGGATTAAATTTGAGAAAGAAGGAGTTGTAGTGAACTAAC
>CALUTW010000018.1 GCA_944323805.1 uncultured Bacteroidales bacterium
TACAATACCGAGCTTTATTCCAATCTAAGAGCGCCTCTTAATAATGTTAAATCGTCCAACTTTTGGGGGTCACATCATCTCCATTTTAGCCGCTCTCTTTATTTGCATTTATGACACCCCCCTCTCCCTTAGCGGGAGGATGACATATAACCCCGGTTTCTAATCCTTGATACAGCGTACGGGAAGCCCGACGCCCGGGTTGAAATCAGAGTTTGTCCTGAAATACGGGTCAGTCGAATACATGCGCGTAGCGAGAATCATTCCGTCCAGGTTGGAAGACTCCGTGGAAGTCCACCACCCGGCACTGTACAATGCGTGCATCCATATATCTGTTCCCGAGCAGGCTCTGAATCCTATAGGAAAGCCGGAAAATCCGCTCGCATTGTTTTTCTCCGGATTGACGGCCGGCCATGACGGGAGAGGAGTCGCCTCTTCTGCAGGATCGACCATCCATGTATCGGCCTTGTCTATCGCAAGGGCCTTTGCTATTGCAAGGGGGTCATCCTCATCTGCGGAATAACCTGCTTCCGAAAGAAAATCTATGAGGGTGTTCCATTCGGCTTCCGAAGGGATATGCCAGCCATCCGGGCAGATGCCCTGCGCTGTCTTACCTGCCGCCGGAGCGGAATCCCCGTCCATGGCAGCCCACCAGTTGTAGAAAACCCCATATGTATCCATCGAGACCTGAGCCATCTGGCGTTGTGTCTCATCGTCTGAATCAAGCAGATAGTCATTCCAGACATAGAACCTCGGCTCTGTCCACGATATATCGGTATCCTGCTCGCCCTCAGGCATATATGCAAGATTTTCCGCCATCCATGTCTGATTGCCGAGCATTACCGTGGCATATGTCCTGCCATCGCGGGAGTCCGTCATGCTTCCTGGCACAGGGCTGTTTCCGCCACCGTCTCCGCCGTTCTTCTCACAGGAGACAGCGGCCACCATGGCCGCCGCCACCACAAAAGACAGATACTTTCTCATAATCCTCCTCTGCTCAGTCCTGAATACACCTTACGGAATAGCCCCTGTACTGCGAAAGACCGCTCTTTGAGCACTCTGGCATATAATCATTATTGCTAAATGTTATAGCAGCTCCTCCATATGACTGATAATGAGGCATCCAGAATGCAACATCTGTTTTATTCTGTCCAAAAGCACCTGTCTGCCAACACATACCGGACGGAACAGCATTAAATCCATATGTATCTCTCGGGCCAGCCTCCAAATCAGGATTTTCACTTATCATGGAAGACTCGCTCCAGCCTTCAAGTCCTGCCAATGCCGACCATACGTTCTTAAGGCCATCCGTGTACTCCCACTTCATATCTATTTCATTATACCAGCCATCTCCTTGCACCGGCTCAAGCTCAGAAGCTACATAATCAAGCAAAACCTGCCATTCTGCCTTTGCAGGAAGATGCCAGCCATCAGGACATGGCCCCTGTACTGTACTTACTTCAAGACTTTCGGAGATACCTTCAGCATTATCCTGTCCCATGGCTGCATACCAGTTATACAGCACGCCATACATCTGATATTCCTCTGTTGCCTTGGCAGCAGACACATCCTCCCCATCATAATTCAGCACGAAATAATACTGCAGATCGTCTCGCTGTCCCGCAGCTTCAGGCTTGTTGACCTGAGGAAGCCATGCAAGATTCTCTGCCATCCATGTCTGAGAACCGATTTTTGTAATCTTGTATACTTTCCCGTCTCTGGTATCTGTGAAAGTATCATCTGATGGCTCTACAGGAGAAAGCGGATCCGGGGCAATCTGGGTAACTGTGAATGTAGCATCCTCTGCCTCCGGATACATGAATGTGACTGTTGCTGTCCTGTCCTGCTGCTCGGATTCTGTTGCAGGATACTTGTCTACGACGAATGTAAGTGTGCCCTCTGCGACCGTGAAATCATGGGCCCAGGTCTCGGAAGATTTTGCGCTCGCCTGTGAAAGCCCGTCCTCGACAGGATCAGAAATAGAAAAAGTGACTGTGACAGTGCCGCCGTCCGGGTCAACCGGGTCGCAGGTGCCGAATGTTACGACAGGAGTGTCATTACCATCCCCCCCCTGATTACCATCCGGAGCAGGGTCATCCTTGCTGCATGATACCAATGCAGCTGCTGCCATAAGCAGAAGATAGAATCGTTTCATCGTGTGAAATAACAATTAATAAAAATGAAAATTATTTCCTTGAATAATCAAGCCGCGTAAAATTATAAACAAAAATACCTATCTGCAAACTATATGATGGCATTTTTCAATAAGCCCCTGAGGCACGCCGAAGAGTGTTTCCACGGTAACTGTCTATATGCAAACCCGTTACTCTCGCAAGGAGATGAGAAATGCTGGAGATCTATGGCCAGTGTACCCGCGGAGGTTACACCTGTCACAGAAACGTCCGGAAAGTGCGGCAGGTGGGACATCCGCAAGGGGCACCGGCATCGGAAACGCCGGAAATCCAATCCAGGTGTACCCGCAGAGGCGCGACAGGGAGGGACATTCGCGATGAAAATGTCAACGAAAATACTGTTTAATGCAATATTTTGGATAAAGCAGAATAGTTGGTAAGACTATGTGAAACATTGAAGTAGATAGTCTGATGAAATCGTTTTCATCAAAGTAGTTGTAATATCCTTTATATCAAAACAATATCTATGGTTCTACCAACCAAAAATGTCCACATTACCCATAAAGTGGTAATGTGGACAAAAATTCCACATTACAAAAAAATCCCTCATTGCATCGGATGCCGTTTTATGGCCGTCTGTCTGCGATGAGGGATTGTGTTCTTGTACCCCCGTGCGGAATCGAACCGCAACCGTCGGAACCGGAATCCGAAATTCTATCCATTAAACTACGGAGGCGTAACCCTTTCCAGCGGGCAGGTACAACAGGCTGCCCCGGAAGAGGGATTGCAAATATAGCAAATTTTTCAGAGTATTTTGATTTTTTTGTATTTTTGTCAGGATATACGCTGGCATTGTACCGGTTAAAATGGCTCAAGGCAGTGTTACTTGCTTCTGACTTCATTCAGACACAGAGAAGGATAGCGGGCTGTGGCGGAATATGATGATGGGGCAAGATGAATCACAGCGGCAAAAACGTCTGAGGCAGAATGCGATGAACAGAGTGCAATGCAGGACCGGAAAAAGTTCAGCAGCAGACGCCACAGAGACGAAATATACATGAACGGACAATCTTTTTTAAAACAATAGAAATGAAAAAAGCTTATGTTTTTCCTGGTCAGGGTTCACAGTTCCCTGGCATGGCAAAAGACCTCTACGAGTCAAATCCTACAGCCAAGGAAATGCTTGAAAAGGCAAATGAAATCCTCGGATTCAGAATTACCGACATAATGTTCAACGGGACTCCCGAAGAACTGAAAGCGACAAAGGTTACCCAACCTGCAGTTTTCCTGCACTCTACCGTACTTGCAAAATGCTATGAAGGCTTCAAGCCGGACATGGTGGCAGGTCATTCCCTCGGTGAATTCTCCGCACTTGCAGCAGCCGGGGCAATGGACTTTGAAGATGCCCTCAGACTCGTTTCAATCAGGGCTATGGCTATGCAGAAAGCATGCGAGATCAAGCCTTCTACAATGGCTGCAATCATTGCACTGCCGACTGAGACTGTCGAGAACCTGTGCAAGGAATGCACAAGCGGTATAGTCGTTCCGGCAAACTATAACTGCGACGGGCAGATCGTGATTTCCGGAGAAGTCGATGCAATCAATGAGGCTTGCGAGAAAATGAAGGCTGCAGGAGCAAAAAGGGCTCTTGTGGTTCAGGTCAGCGGAGCATTCCACTCCCCTCTCATGGAGCCGGCACGCGAGGAGCTTGCAAAGGCCATAGAAACTACAGCATTCAAGACACCGGTATGCCCTGTGTACCAGAATGTGACAGCTCTCCCTTCAACAGACCCGGAGACTATCAAGAAGAATCTGCTTGCACAGCTGACTTCTCCTGTGAAATGGACCCAGACCGTGAAGAACATGGTTGCTGACGGGGCAGGATATTTCATGGAAATCGGCCCTGGAACAGTACTTCAGGGACTTGTCAAGAAAATCGCAGGTGCGGATGTGACGATTGAAGGCATCACATCACTGTAGACCGTCCTTGCAGGGACATCTACGGATTCAAGATAAAATTATGAGGGGGCTGACTTGAAATGAAAGTCATGCCCCCTCGTAATTTAGTCAGGCTTATCTGCCGGTTGAGAATATGGACCTTCAACAATCCAGAGATCGTACCTGTATATGACCACCACCTGTGCATACAGCTCGATGCGTTCAGAAATGATGTCGCAGCCCCTGTAAGGATGTATGTCGACTGGGTAAGGATATACAGGGATACTGCACCATACGAAGAATAGCCTTCTACAGGAATGACCATCCGGAAATGTGCCGGCACTGCCTTTATCGGCTCTGCCGGCATATTCTGTATCAGCCGTTCGCGGGCTGTCCGGAGGCTACTGGCGGGGGTGGTTTTCAGGATTAAAATTTTTCATGGACAAGAGCCATAATTACAAAAAAATTAACTAAATTTGCGTGTTGAACTTTCTCGTGAACGTACACGGAAAACCAGAAACAACATAAACATTAACGATTATGGCAAACGAAAAAAAATTCATCACTTGTGACGGTAACTACGCAGCCGCCCACATGGCTTATCTTTTCAGTGAGCATGCTGCCATCTACCCTATCACACCATCCTCGACAATGGCTGAATATGTCGATGAATGGGCTGCCCAGGGGAAGAAGAACCTCTTCGGCGAGGTAGTGAAAGTTACCGAGATGCAAAGTGAAGGAGGTGCAGCCGGTGCAGTGCACGGTTCCCTTCAGGCTGGAGCACTTACCACCACATTTACCGCATCGCAGGGTCTCCTGCTCATGATTCCTAACATGTACAAGATTGCCGGTGAACTGCTGCCTACAGTATTCCATGTATCAGCACGCGCACTCGCATCCCATGCCCTCTCAATCTTCGGGGACCATCAGGATGTGATGGCATGCCGCCAGACAGGATTTGCAATGCTGGCTTCGGCTTCCGTCCAGGAGGCTCTCGACCTTGCCGCTGTGGCACATCTTTCAGCGATAAAGTCAAGCGTTCCGTTCCTCCACTTCTTCGACGGATTCCGTACTTCACATGAGATCCAGAAGATCGAGCTCATCGATGAAGGTGTACTCAAGGGGATGATCAGCACCAAGTCACTCGCAAGATTCAGGGACAGGGCACTCAACCCGGATGCGCCTGTAACTCGCGGTACTGCACAGAACGGAGACGTATATTTCCAGGCACGTGAGGCTTGCAACCCATACTATGAGGCTGTTCCGGACATCGTTGCAAGATATATGGGAGAAATCAGCGAGGCCACCGGAAGGGACTACCGTCCGTTCGACTACTACGGTGCCCCGGATGCAGAGAACATCATCGTTGCCATGGGTTCAGTTACAGAGACCATCAAGGAGACTATCGACTACCTTGCATCACAGGGCAAGAAATACGGTCTCATGATTGTACGTCTCTACAGACCTTTCTCTGCAAAATATTTCATGAAGGTCCTTCCTGCCACAGTCAAGAGGATTGCAGTCCTCGACAGGACAAAGGAGCCGGGAGCTCTCGGAGAGCCTCTCTTCCTCGACATCAAGGCACTGTTCCAGGGCAAGACCAACGCGCCACTCGTTGTAGGCGGCCGCTACGGACTTTCCTCAAAGGACACATCCCCTGCACAGATTGTCGCAGTATACGAGAATCTCGAGCTTGCCGAGCCTAAGGACGGCTTCACTATCGGTATCGTCGACGATGTGACATTCAAGTCGCTTCCAGTCAAGGAGGAAATAAGCATCGTGAAACCGGGCACGACCGAGTGCAAGTTCTACGGTCTCGGATCTGACGGTACTGTCGGAGCCAACAAGAACACAATCAAGATCATCGGCGACCATACCCAGAAGTACTGCCAGGGATATTTCGACTATGATTCGAAGAAATCAGGCGGATACACTTGCTCGCATCTCAGATTCGGAGACGCACCTATCAAGGCTCCATATCTGGTATCAACTCCTGACTTCGTCGCATGCCACGTACCTTCATACCTCCACAAATATGATGTGCTCAAGGGCATCAAGCAGAACGGAACCCTCCTGCTCAACAGCCTCTGGGATGAGGAAGAGACACTCAAGAGGATTCCTGACAACGTGAAGGCAATCATCGGGAAGAAGAACATTTCACTCTATATCATCAACGCCACCAAGATCGCAGCTGAAATCGGGCTCGGCGGAAGGACAAACACAATCCTCCAGTCTGCATTCTTCAAGATTACCGGCATCATCCCTTACGAGGACGCCGTGACTTACATGAAGAAGGCCATCGACAAGAGCTACGGGAAGAAAGGCGAGAATGTCGTGAAGATGAACTATGCTGCAGTCGACAGGGGCGGAGAATACACCAAGGTAGAGATTCCTGCTGACTGGAAAGACATCACAGCCAAGTTCGAGAATCCTAACAAGGACAGGCTCGCACCTGAATTCGTCAAGCAGATTGCCGACGTAGTCAATGCACAGTGCGGAGACACCCTCCCTGTAAGTGCATTCAAGGATGACGCTGACGGTACAATTCCTGATGGAACTGCCGCATACGAGAAGAGAGGAATCGCTGTCAAGGTACCTGAGTGGAAGGCTGAGAACTGTATCCAGTGCAACACCTGTGCATTTGTCTGCCCTCACGCAGCTATCCGTCCATACCTCATGACTGCCGAAGAAGCTGCTGCAGCACCTGCCGGCATCAGGAAAGCACAGGGCAAGGCAGTACTCAAGGATTACTTCTTCACTATGCAGGTATCGCCTGCCGACTGTACGGGATGCGGCAACTGCGCCGACGTATGTCCTGCAAAGGAGAAGGCTCTCGTCATGGTTTCAGCAGAATCCCAGGAGCACGAGCAGGCCAACTTCGACTGGCTGCACTCACATATCGGATACAAGGATACAGTGCAGAACAAGTTCCAGAATGTGAAGAACGCCCAGTTCTCACAGCCTCTGTTCGAATTCTCAGGCGCATGCGCAGGCTGCGGCGAGACTCCGTACATCAAGACCATTACCCAGCTCTATGGCGACCACATGATGATTGCCAATGCAACAGGATGTTCATCCATCTACGGTGCATCATTCCCTGCATCTCCGTACTGCACCAATGCCAACGGCCACGGACCGGCATGGGCAAACTCCCTCTTCGAGGACAATGCGGAATTCGGACTCGGAATGAAGCTCGGCTCGGACAGGGCCCGCATGACTGTGGCCAGACTCATGGAGGAAGGCCTTGCATGCTCATGCTGCTCAGACGAGATGAAGGCACTCTTCACCAAGTGGCTTGAGAACAAGAACGATGCAAAGGTTACCCGCGAAGTTGCCGATGCCCTCATCCCGATGATGGAGGAATGCGGATGCGACACATGCAAGGAACTCCTTGTATACAGGCACTTCATCCCTGCACGTTCACAGTGGATCTTCGGTGGAGACGGCTGGGGCTACGATATCGGATACGGCGGACTTGACCATGTACTTGCTTCCGGCCAGAATGTGAATGTACTCGTACTCGATACCGAGGTATATTCCAACACAGGCGGACAGTCATCCAAGTCTACTCCTGCAGGTGCGATAGCAAAATTCGCTGCATCAGGAAAGAGAGTCCGCAAGAAAGACCTCGGAATGATGGCAATGAGCTACGGCTATGTATATGTAGCACAGGTGGCAATGGGTTCAAGCCCTGCACAGTATTTCAATGCCATCAAGGAGGCAGAGGCTTATGACGGACCATCTCTCATCATCGCCTACTCTCCATGTATCAACCATGGGCTGAAGGCAGGTATGGGTCTGAGCCAGAAGGAAGAGAAACTCGCAGTTGAGTGCGGTTACTGGCATCTCTACAGGTACAATCCTGCTCTCGAGGAAGAAGGTAAGAATCCATTCACTCTCGACAGCAAGGAACCTGACTGGAGCAAGTTCCAGGACTTCCTGAAAGGAGAGGTTCGTTTCGCATCACTCTACAAGATGTTCCCTGACCAGGCTGCTGAACTTCTCGAGAAGACTGAGGAATTCGCAAAGATCAGGCTCAACACCTACAAGAGACTTGCAGGCAAGGAGTAATTGATCCTTGCAAATGAACAGGAGTCCGGCCCAAATTGACTTTTGAGCCGGACTCCTTGTATAATAAAAGGCCGTCATGTGTTTGGTCCTGGACGGATCCTCCTGCTTGGGACTGCCTGTCATTCGGATTTGCGGTAACTGAGTATGGCGGCTGTTACCATTACCGTTCCCAGGACACCGAGCCCTGCAACATCATACCAGACATCCGCAGGTGTACTTCCCTTCAGGAAGACTGCACGCATTGCATCAGCGAAATACCGCATCGGATTGAAATATGTGATGAATCTTGCCCAGTCGGGCATGGAAGCTATCGGAGTGAATATCCCGCTCATCAGCATGAAAATCACGGCAAAGAACCATATTACAAACATCGCCTGCTGGGCATTGCTGCTGTAGTTCGATATGAGCAGGCCGAGTCCGGCCATTACAAGTATGTCGAGGACTGTGAAAAGATACAGCCACAGGACATTGCCCCTGCATACATAGCCGAATACCGCCCAGGCTATAATGAGACAGGCCGTAAGTATGAAAAAGGCTATCGCCCAGTATGGAATCATCTTGCAGACGATGAATGCCGTCTTGCTCACGGGTGTCACATTTATCTGCTCGATTGTGCCGGCTTCCTTTTCCGATACGATATTCAATGCCGGAAGGAAAGCGGTAACCATAGTGATTGCTATGACAATGAGGGCAGGTATCATGAAAAGCTTGTAGTCCATCCCGGGATTGAAATAGTATTTCTCGGAAATGTCTGCCGACTGTGCGGATGCCATGCCGGCAGAGGAGTTCCTGTCACTGAAATACATTCTCACGCACTGCAGGATATACTGTGAACCGAGACTTCCTTTGGTCCCGTTTACCGTGTTGACCTTGATGCCGACAGGAAGCCCTCGTCCGAGTGCAGTCTGCCTGTCGAAATCAGGCATGATGGTAATGATTGCATCGACCTTGTTGTCATCCATCAGCCGCATGGCATCCTCCGCGCTGTACCCGTGGGACACAAGCCTGAAATACCCGGATGATATGCACTTGTCCACAAGAAGGGATGATTCCCTGCTCATGCAATTGTCCACGACAGCAAGATTGATATTCCTGATATCCATGCTGACAGCGAAGGGGAACACAAGCATCATCAGGACAGGGAAAGCCAGTGCCATCCTCGGAAGGCCCGGATCCCTGAAAAACTGCTTGAATTCCTTTTCCAAAAGATACTTCCACATGACATGTCCCTCCTTTCTATTGCAGCCTGGTCCTGAAATTCCTGATGCTTACGGCAAGAAGCACTGCCGCCATGCCGGCCAGAATGCCGAACTCCACAATGATTGACCTGAAACCGTCTCCCTGTATCATGACCTTCTTTACCATGATGATGAACCATTTGGCGGGAATGATGTCAGAAAACCACTGAAGCACGGCCGGCATGCTTTCGCAGGGGAATATTATGCCCGAGAAAATCATTGTCGGCATGGTCAGTCCCATACCGCATATAAGCATCGCTGTCCTCTGGCTCGACGATATCTCGGATACAAGGAGCCCGATGGCAAGGGAAGTCACGACAAAGACCACCGCGACAAGCGACAGCAGCGCGATGCTCCCGTTGACAGGCACCTCCATCACATAGTGTGAGAGCAGCAGTATCGTAGTGAAATTGAATACCGACAGGACAAGATAAGGCATCAGCTTGCTGAGTATGACCCACAGCGGCTTTACCGGGGACACCAGCAGCAGCTCGAGTGTCCCGGTCTCCTTTTCCCTGACTATGGATACGGCGGTCATCATCGAGCATATCAGCATAAGTATAAGACCCATGACCCCTGGAACGAAATTATACGAGGATTTCATGGCTGGATTGTACATAAACTTGACAACAGGAGTCATTGACGGGACTTTTTCTCCGGATATGGATATGTCGGCATCCTGCTGCACATCCTGAAGCACACCGGCGATATAGCTTGTTATCATCCGCGCGGTATTAGGGTCTGAGCCGTCGCCGACAATCCTGACCTGGGCCCGGCCATCGTGGAAACGGCTGCCGAAATTCCTGCCGAAACAGATTGCCGCATCTGCCCCGTTCCTGCGGAACAGTCCTTCAATCTCCTCTGGTGCAGACAGTTCCCCGGTTACCTCAAGATACCTGTTACTGTCAATCCTGTCTACGATTCTTGCCACCTGAGGGTCGGACATGTCGCCACAGACAGCCACGCGCGCCTCATTGACCTCCGTGCTCACGGCAAATCCGAACAGTATGATCTGGATGACAGGCATTATCATCACTATCAGTATTGTCCTCCTGTCCCTGAATATATGCAGGAACTCCTTTCTTACTGATGCCCAGAATTCTCTCATAGTCATTCCTCCCTGACGGCACGTCCTGCGACAATCCTGAATACCTCGTCCATGTCCCTGGCTGCAAGGCTTTCCTTCAACCCTGCAGGGGAATCCATGGCGGCAATCCTGCCATCGACCATTATGGACACACGGTCGCAATATTCGGCCTCATCCATATAATGAGTAGTGACAAATATCGTGGTGCCGTGTTCTGCAGTATCATATATCAGCTCCCAGAATCTTCGCCTTGTCTCCGGGTCTACGCCTCCGGTCGGTTCGTCCAGAAAGACAATCTGGGGCGAATGTATCAGGGCTATGCTGAACGACAGCCTCTGTTTCCAGCCAAGAGGCAGCTCTGCAGCGAAACGGTTGCCGGCATCCCTGATTTCCAGCATATCCAGCATAGCCTCTGTCTTTTCATGGATTTCCCTGTCTTTCAGCCCGTAAATCCCTCCGAAAAGCCGGATATTCTCCCTGACGGTAAGGTCCGGGTAGAGAGAGAATTTCTGGCTCATGTACCCGATATGCCTCTTGATTTTCTCCTGTTCCTTGCGGATGTCAAAGCCCGCCACTGTCCCGCTCCCGGACGTCGGGCGGCTCAATCCGCATAGAATCCGCATCGCAGTGGTCTTCCCGGCACCGTTGGCCCCGAGAAAACCGAATATCTCCCCCTTGCGGACATCGAATGAGATATTGTCCACAGCTGTGAAATCCCCGAACTTCTTGACGAGATTCCTGATATGTATCGCATATCCTGTATTCATTTTCCTGCAAGTTGCATGAAACAGTCCTCTATTCCCGGTACTATTTCCCTTACCGAACAGTCATCGAATCCTGCTGCGTGCATAGTCTTGAGAAGCGCTTCCTTTCCTGTCTTTGCCGGATCGTATGCAAGGTGGTGCGAATTCCCGAAAGAAAAGCAGCTGATTACCCCTTCTGCCACCCGGAGTATCTTCAGCATCGGATACATTCTTTTTCCCTCGACCGCAAGCAGCCTGTACGGATATCCCGAGACGATACCGGCAGGAGTCCCGGTCCCTATTATCTTACCGTCCCTGATCATGGCAAGCCTGTCGCACATCGAAGCCTCATCCATATACGGTGTGGAGACAAAGACACTCACTCCGGACTCCCTGATCCTGGACAGCATGGTCCAGAAATCCTTGCGGCTGACAGCATCCACCCCGGTGGTGGGCTCATCGAGAAACAGGACGGCCGGCTTGTGTACAAGGGCACAGCACAAGGCCAGCTTCTGCTTCATACCTCCCGACAGCTTCCCGGCCCTCCTGTCCCTGAAAGGCTCGATCTGGGAATATATTTCCCGGATGGTCCCGTAACTGCTGCTGACCGTTGTCCCGAACAACGTCGCGAAATAATCCAGATTCTCCTTGACTGTCAGGTCCTGATACAGAGAGAATCTTCCTGGCATATAACCTATTATCCTGCGTATACGGGAATAGTCCCTGACTATATCCAGACCGCATATGCTCCCGGAGCCGGCATCCGGCAGCATCAGGGTCGTCATGATCCTGAACAGCGTGGTCTTCCCGGCACCGTCCGGCCCGATCAGCCCGAAGATTTCCCCCTGACCGACCTCCAGAGATATGTCGCTCAATGCCTTAAGCTGTCCATAGCTCTTCGAGACACCGTTGATTTCAATGACGCCCATGACAGTTTCAATCTATGAGGACATAGGCATACATCCCGAGCCTGAGCCGGTTTCCTCCCTCGACCGCTATTTTAACCGCATACACGAGATCAGCCCTTTCATCCCTTGTCTGGATGTTCTTCGGGGTAAATTCCGCTTCGGAGGATATCCATGTCACAGTGCCGGAATACTCCCGAGGGGAAGGCGTACCGTCATCCGGTATTACCCTTACCCTGTCACCGACATGCAGCCCGGCCAGCGCTGCGGATGAGAAATATGCCCGGACAAACACATGGTCCATATCCGCCATTGTAAACAGGGGCTTGCCGGAGGTGACGCTCTCCCCCGCCTCGACATATCTTGTCAGTACTGTACCGTCTATCGGGGGACATATCCTGCATTTGTCAAGCTTGTCTTCAATCTGGGCAATCTGGACATCTATCGTATTGATTTCGCACAGGATACTTTCATTGTTCTGCCGGTAATTCTGTTCGGCTGCGGCAATCTGCGCCTTGAGTATCTCTATCTCCGACTCCATGTCGTCAACCTGCTTCTGTGTCCCGGCATCCTTGCTGAGCAGGTCCCGGGCACGGCCAAGCTCTGTCCCGAGGTTGTCCAGCCTGGCATACTGGGCCCTGGTCTGGCAGGCGATATCCACTGTCTTTACCCTGGCACTCTCCCGCCGGCGCAGGAGTTCGTCCCGCTGAAGAGAAAGCTGTACGGTGTCGATATAGCCTATGCATCTGCCGGCAGGCAGGTAATCCCCCTCTTCCACATCCAGGCTGAGGATCCGTCCGCTGCTTTCGGCCGACACTGTCACTTCTACGGCATCAATCTGCCCGCACGCATCGAAATCAGGCGTCCTGCGGCCACATCCTGCAAGGCATGCAGCAGCGGCGGCGACAACCATTATCCTGAAAATGTATGATTCCATATCCTGTTCCTTTTATTGCTGTCCTGTATATTTTCCCTGAAGGTCATCACTGTCCTGCATGCCACCGGCCGGAATGCCGTCATCGTAACCCATGCAGTTCTTCAGGTCATATATGGCCATCAGGAGCTGAATCTCATGGATGGACTGCATTATCCTGGCATTGTATTCATCATCGATTCTCGACATCAGGTCAGTCATGGAGATTACCCCGTTGCGGTACTGCTCCTCGCCTGCCTCCCTGATGGATGACTGCAGTTCAATGATTTCACTGTCCTTTTCGAGCTGGACCCGGGCCTTGTCTATTGCTCCCTGCATCTGGATTGCACTGAGACCGGTATTGAAAATGAAGGTCTCCCTGTCAGACTCGATGGTCCTTCTCTGCACATCGATCTTCCTCTTTTCGTTTCTCCTCGTATAGAGAGCGCCGATGTCCCATGACATCCTGATTCCTGCGGTATAATACGGCTGGAACGAATTCTCGAGGATATTCAGTCCCGGCCGGCCGATGCCGCCCTGCAGTGAAAGACTGAATTTAGGGGAAATCCTTGAATTCAGCTCCTGTTCCGAAGCCCTGGTCTGGAGAAGCTGTGCATCATAGAGCCCGAGTTCCGGACGTGTGATTGCCCCGGGTACAGGGATGACGGCATTCCCGTCCGGGACGGCAAGCTCTATCCCGTCAAGGCTCGTTCCCGTAAGCTTCTCCAGCATACGCACATACGCGGCTCTGTCAGCCAGCAGCTCCTCCCTCTGGCTGTCGCAATTGAGCATGTTGACCTTGACCATATCCAGGTCGGACTTGAATGCCGTCCCGTTGTCTATGCGGGCCTGTGTCTGGCCGGCATTCCTCTCGAGGCTTTTCCTGAGAATCGAATTCTGCCGCAGCTGGCTGTCAATGAGCAATATGCCGAGATAGACATTCTCTACGCGCTCGTTGATGGAATACAGGGATACCTCTACCTGCCGCTTCTGGACCTCGGCACCTGCGGCACTCGCATTCTTCTGGCTCCTCGAAGTCCCTCCGTCCCAGACGGTCTGGCTGAGCTCCCCGATGAACGAATACTGGTCATGAGGCAGGTTGAAGCTGAAGCCCGGTATATCAAACGGCATCTCAACGACATCCGACTGATACGTGGCCTTGCCTGAGATATTCAGATGCGGCAGCCATGATTTCGATATTGCGGAAATATCGTACCTGGCGGCTTCATCAATGAGATTCAGCTGGCTTATCTGCGGATAATTGTTCCTTGCCAGCTCCATGCATTTCTCTATTGTCATCTGAGCCCTGAGAGGCAGACATGACAGAATGACCGCAGCTGATGCTGCAAATATTTCCCGTATGTGTTTCATGATTCCCCGTATAACCTGGACCTGACCAGAGTGATGATTTCCTTTTTCCTGTCATTCAGGATACGCTGCACCTCCGCATCGTCTACTCCGGAAAACAGCTTCCTGGCAGCCGGGAGAAGCAGGAATACAGACAGATTGAGGGTAACGATATCAAGCAGCAGCTGCAAAGGGTCGACCTTCCTGATCCGCCCTTTCTCGACCTCTTCCCTTATTATTGCAATATGGAAGTCCAGAATCCTGCCGAGTGTCGCCATTATCCTCGGCTTGTAGCTTTCAAGCAGCTCCGGGCTGTATCTCATGGTATCAATGATGAAGGACGGGAGCTGGGGATGGTTCATGAGGTAGTCGAAATGGGTGGATATCCCCGATTCAAGCGTCTCCCAGAATGGTGCGTCCTTTTTCATGACAGGATGGAAGGAAGCCAGCAGCTCAGTGAGATTCCTGTCGAGGACCCTGATGAATATGTGCTCCTTCGTCCTGTAATAATAATGAAGCATGGCATGCGTAACCCCTGCCTTACGGGCAATCGCAACAGTGGTGGTCCGCGCGAATCCGTTCATGAGGAAAAGCTCTTCCGCAGCCTTCATGATCCTCTGCTCCGTATTGTCCTGTCCTGTATTGCCGTCCGTCTTCTCCATATTTAACATATTTGTTTAACAAAGCTGTTAATACATCTGCAAATATATGGAATTTGCTGACATGTTGTCCCGCAGGGCATGGAAATTTTTGCACAGGAGTCACTGCTGAAGCATGTCGCTGACCCTGGAAAAAACGAAATCAGAGACCGGAGACGGCACGGAAGAGAAGAACCACACGCCGTATTCAAGGCCAATGCCCGGGAAAGGTACCCGGACAAGGGCACCTGAGGCCAGTTCCTGCACGACTGAATGACGCGGAAGAATCCCTGCAAATCCAGGAGAGATGGAGACAACGGACCTGACTGTCTCCGGAGACGAGGAATAAAGCCTGACGCAATGACGATACTCCGCCGGAAACGTATCATGGAATGAGGAGACACCGTCATCCCACACGGCAAGGCTGATACCGGTACCGGAAAGCCCGGATAACGCATATGCACTGGACGGGGACACCACGGCGCACACGTCTGACATGCCGGCCTGCCGCAGACCCGGGAATGTTCCGGGATGACAGGACGCAGGCATGGAAAATACGCATATGCAATCCACGGCATCAGCAGCGCAGACCTTTTCCAGAATATCCTTTGCAGGCATCTGGCGGACATGGAATGAAAAGTCCGGAAATACAGCTTCGGCTGCCGACGAAACCGCTGGAACAACAGAAGACGACATATCGGCCGAACATATGATTTCCAAAGGCCATGTACAGCCACTGCCGTCATTCCTGAAGACTGACCGGGCTGAATCATACCAGTAGAGGATCTTTTCGGCATATGTCATGAATATCCTCCCCGAAGCAGTAGGCAGCACATCTCCCCTTATCCTGTCGAAAAGCCTTGTCCCGAGTTCCTTCTCAAGCCCTGCGATGTTCTGGCTCACTGCAGGCTGGCTTATGCCGAGATTCCCGGCGGCCTTTGTGAAACTGCCGGTCCGGAATACCTCTATAAAAACCTTCAGTCTGAAATCGCCTGACATCCTGCTGTCCCCCATGAGTTCTGAACCTGTATGCAAATTTATAAAAAAGGTCCCTATGTCAAAGAAAAGTTTTACCTTTGTAGGATTGCGTGAAAATTTTCATGAAAACAACCAACAATATCTAATAGAAATGAAACGAATCTTACTGTTTTTTGCTGCAGCCCTCTCGGCACTGGCATCATATGGCCAGGACCTGTCACAGCTGCCGCAGCTTCCTGATGACCCGG
Organism: uncultured Bacteroidales bacterium; assembly: GCA_944323805.1. Classification (GTDB taxonomy): domain Bacteria; phylum Bacteroidota; class Bacteroidia; order Bacteroidales; family UBA932; genus Cryptobacteroides. The sequence goes on from CALUTW010000018.1 coordinate 16,236, forward strand.
CCGTCAGGAAAGGGAAACTCGAAAACGGGCTTACCTATTACATCCGGCACAATGACAAGCCGGCTGACAGGGCGGAATTCTATCTTGCGACAAATGTAGGTGCCATCCAGGAGACACCTGACCAGGACGGCCTTGCCCATTTCCTTGAGCACATGTGCTTCAACGGTACGAAGAATTTCCCTGACAAGGCGCTTCTGGAATATCTCCAGGGCATAGGAGCGGAGTTCGGAAGGAACATCAATGCATCTACCGGAGTAGAGCAGACCGTATACATGCTCAACAACATACCTCTTGTCCGTGAAACAGTCGTAGACACCTGTCTCCTCATCCTTCACGACTACTCCCATTTCGTCACATGCGACCCCGAGGAAATCGACAAGGAGAGAGGCGTAATCCTCGAAGAGAGAAGAACAAGGAGGAATGCCGACTGGAGAATGTATGAAAAGGCAAAGCAGGCATACTATAAAGGCTCGAAATACGCCGACTGTTCGCTCATCGGCAGTGAAGAAAACCTGAAGACGTTCAAGCCTGAAAGCCTTGTCAATTTCTACCATACATGGTACCGTCCGGACCTGCAGGCGGTCATTGTCGTCGGGGATGTCGACGTGGACAGGACAGAAGCCATGCTCAAGGAGATATTCTCCGACATACCGGCTGCCGTCGACCCGAAACCGAAGGATATCATCACAATCCCTTCAAATACGGAGCCTATAGTATCTGTCATTACCGACCCTGAGGCATCATCCACATCCGTAGAGGTGCTCTGGAAAAGCGAGACAGCCCCTGAGGCCATCAACAGCACACAGCTCGGCATGACAATGGACATCATCAAGGCATACATAAGCCTGATAATGTCAGAGAGGTTCAGCGACATTGCATCCCGTCCGGATGCACCGTTCACAAGGGCAAGCCTCGGAATCGGCAAGATGTGCGAGACATGTGAAGTGGTCATGGGCAACACTTCATGCGGAAACAACGGGAGCCTCGATGCGTTCCGCGCATTCATGACGGAAGTCGAGAAAATGAAGAGATTCGGGTTCACGGATGACGAGGTATCAAGAGCAAAGGACAATATCCTCGCCATGTATGAAAAGAGCGCCCAGGGTGCCGACACCCGTACGAATGACCAGTTCATACAGGACTACATAAACAATTTCTTCGACAATTATTCATACATGGAGCCTCAGACCGAGTATGAGCTGGCACAGGCAATCTGCAGCCAGATCAACCCGGCACTGCTCAACCAGGTCGCAGCAGGGGCAATCACTGACACCAACATGGTTGTCATCTACTATGGCCCTGAAAAAGAAGGTGTCTCACATCCGTCAGAGCAGGATTTCCTGGATATCCTGGCAGAAGTGAAGGCATCCGAAATCCAGGCGAATGAAGCCAGGAACTTCAATGTCCCGCTTCTCGATGCAGCTGCACTTGCAGGCTCTCCTGTCAAGAAATCAAGAGAGGTCATTTACGGTGCCACCGAATGGACCCTGAAAAACGGGATGAAGGTGGTTGTGCTTCCTACGGACTACAAGAAGGACCAGGTAATTTTCGACCTTCAGAAGGACGGAGGCCGCTCTCTTATCGCCACCGGGGACCTTCCTTCATTCGATGACAATGTATGGGCAGTATTCATGATGAATACAGGCGTTGCGGAATTCCCGGGACAGGACCTTTCAAAGATGCTGGCAGGAAAGAATGTCAATGTGACGCCATACATCAGCGACCTGCGTCATGGCATAAGCGGCAGCGCATCTCCTGACGACCTCGAGACCGCCCTCCAGCTGATGTACCTGTACTTCGCGGAGCCGCGTTTCGACGAGAATGAATTCCAGACAGGCATCCAGCAGCTCAAGGCCGTGCTTCCTAATATCATCAGCCAGCCGGACTTCATATTCCAGACCGAGATTGTCAAGACCATGTACGGAAACAATCCGAGAAAGTCCCTCATAAACGGGGAGACCCTTGAAAAGGCAAATCTCGCGACAATCGAACGCGTATACAGAAGCCTGTTCAACGATGCTGCCGGTGCGACCCTATATATCACAGGAAATGTTGACCCTGAGACAATCCTTCCTCTGGTGGAGAAATACGCCGGTTCTATAGCCAAGGGCAAGAAAGCACTCGCCTGGAAAGACACAGGGGACAATATCGTCAGCGGGGAAATCGAGAATGATTTCAGGATTGACATGCAGACCCCGAAGTCGAGCGTATTCCAGGGCTATACTGCAAATCTGCCATATTCGGTCAAGGATGCAGTCATGCTTGATGCTGCGAAATATGTGCTCGACATGATATATACCGCAACTCTCCGCGAGGAGGAAGGCGGCACATACGGGGCCGGCATTGCCGTAGGGATGCAGAACGAACCTGTAGAAAGAGCCCTTATCCAGATATTCTTCGACACGAATCCGGAGGCTGCAGGGAAGCTGCGCGAAGTTGCCGTAGCCGAGCTGGACAAGCTGGCTGAGAAAGGCCCTGATGAGGAACAGATGACGAAGACCGTCGAAAACTTCAAGAAGAACCTTCCTGAGTCAAGAATCAACAACAGCTACTGGATGAGTGCGCTCAAATACTGGTACCGTCATTCCGGAGCGGACTATGACAGTGAATACGAAGCGGCTATCTCTGAAATCACTCCTGAGAACATCAAGGGCATCCTTCAGAAGATACTCGCATCAGGCAACTTCATCGAGGTGGTAATGTCGCCTGAAGAAAGCGCTGAATAAGGATACCGTCATTATATTGATGGTAAGTCTAAGTTAAATACAATTTTTTCCGGATTAACCTCCGTTTTATTGAAGAATGGCTTTGAAAGTCATTCTTCTTTTTTATTGATTATCCGGAAAGATGCCCCTGTTTTTCAGTCTGCCTAAATGTTCGGCTCGACAAATCCCTTCCACCAGATGGTGTGTCCCTCCCGCTCACGAAGCCACGGGCGGCATGGGCGTAACTGCCGGACGGCCGGACAATAAAAAGGGGCTCGACCTTCCGGTCAGCCCCTGTTCATCGGCAGCATTCAGATACTGCCGGCAGATTGAGTCAGCAGATTACTCTGCCGGAGAGATTGCGCCCATAGGGCAGGCATCTGCACATGTACCGCAGTCGATACAAACATTAGGGTCAATCTTATAGATATCGCCCTCTGAAATTGCTCCTGCAGGGCATTCGCCGATGCAGGTACCGCATGCCACGCAATCCTCTGAAATTTTGTAAGCCATTTCTTTATCCTTTTAATTTGTTAATAAAACCGAACAGGAGGAGATTCTCCTGTCCAGCTTTCTTCATTTCTATCAATCAATACATTTTACAAATGTATGAGATTATCTCCGAATAATCAAATTAATTGGACAAAATTCAATACCTTTGCAGAGATATGCATTGATGATGACAATCTTTCACGAGGAGAAGATATGACCACAAGAATGATTTTCACGGCGGCTGCTTCATTGTTCATTTCCATTGCAGCCTGTTTGCATGGGTCCGATGCCTCTGCCCAGGAAAAGATAGGCGGGACAGTGGAGTTCGACAGGACAGTTCATGATTTCGGGGATGTGATGATCTCGGACGGTCCGGTCCGCTGTACCTTTACAATGAAGAACATAAGCAATGGCCCTGTTGTGATATATAATGTGGTCACTACCTGCGGATGCACGGATGTAAGCTGGACAAAGTCCCCGATACTTCCCGGTAAGACGGGGACAATATCGTCCACATATTCGAACGACGAAGGACCATATCCGTTTGACAAGGCCCTGACAGCATACATATCCGGTATCGGGAATCCCGTTGTCCTGAGACTGCGCGGGGTAAGCCATGAAAAACGGCTTCCGCTGGATGAGATGTATCCGGTGCATTTCGGGAGTCTCGGCATGAAGAGCACCGAACTCAAATGCGGCAACCTCGAACAAGGCATGCAGAGAAGCGATGAAGTGCTTGTAGCCAACCTGTCGGATGCACCGATAAGAGTGTCTTTTGCAGATGTGACCCCGGGACTGTCGCTCAAGGTTTCCCCGAATCCGGTCCCTCCGCATGGTACAGCCAGCTTGCAGTTCACTGTAACAGCCGACAGGCAGCATTGGGGAAAGAACAGGCACTACGCGACTCCCCTTGTAGACGGGAAGCAGACGGCCGTCACAGGTGCGGAAAACGGTGGCAGACTGACAGTGCACTCTTTCACAAAAGAGAATTTCAGCTCTCTGACAAAGGAACAGCGGGACGCGGGGTCGAGGCCGATGTTCACATCCAGCTCATACTCCTTCGGCCGGATCAAGGCCGGTACACCTGTAGATGCCACATTCAGTTTCAGGAATATCGGCAAGGACGATTTCAGGACGTACAAAGTTGATATTGATGCCGAAAATGCGACCCATACCGATGTGCCGACCGTAAAATGCGGATATGACGGCTCTTTCAAAGTGCATCTCGACACGGGAGACATGCCTGAAGGAGAGACACTGGTCATTGTTACCCTGACGACCAATTCCCCGTCCAGGCCTATTGTAAATCTGTTCATTACAGGATGGATTGAATAACAGAGGCCAGGAAAATGTATCTTCATCTTTTCACGGATATAATCCGCAATTCAGTCCTCATTACCGGTCTTGTGACCATAATGATGATGCTCATAGAGTCCGTCGACCTCGAATCAGGAGGCCGGTTCTTCAAAGGGCTGAAGAAGACCAGGACCGGACAGGTTGCCGTTGCCGCCCTGCTGGGGACAATCCCGGGGTGCATCGGAGGCTTTGCCGCCGTATCGCTGTATTCACAAAGGATGCTGAGTTTCGGTGCACTTGTGGCGATGATGGTAGCATCATGCGGAGACGAAGCTTTCATGATGCTGGCACTGGACCCGTGGCATGCCGCATGCATATTCGCGGTATTGTTTGCAATCGCCGTTTTCTGCGGTGTACTCATCGATATCGCCGGAAAGAAGGTCCGGATATTCCGCCGTCCGTCAGGAGAAGATGCCGGACACGGGCGTTCCTGCCGGCACGGACATTTATGCAGGCATACCGCCGGGCATGACATCGGGACAGACAGACAGTCCGGGCATGCAGGCTGGAAACGTATTCTGCTGCTTGCCGGGACGGCAGCCTTCATTGCCGCCCTCATATCCGGGTTTCTGGACCACGACCATCATATGCACGGCAGCCATGCCGATGTACAGGGCCTGCTCTCTCTTGGACTGCTGGACGAGAAATGGATGAACATACTCTTCGGGGCACTCAGTATCGTACTGATTGTCATAATAGTCCGCTCTTCCGATGCCTTCATAGAGGACAATCTGTGGCATCATATACTTCTAAGGCATGCCCCTGTCATCTTCCTGTGGACTTTCGGCGTACTTGCCGTCATAGGTACGGCCATGACATTCATCGATCTTGAAAGCTGGATAAGCGAGAATACCGCCGTAATGATACTTCTTGCCGCAGCAATCGGACTCATACCGGAGTCGGGACCGCATATGGTCTTCGTATCGCTTTTTGCCGGCGGAATCGTTCCGTTTCCGGTACTTCTGGCAAGCTGCATATCCCAGGACGGGCATTCGTCGCTCCCCTTGCTTGCCGAAGACAAGAAGAGCTTCGCGATTGCGAAGCTCATCAATTTCTGCATAGCTGTTACAGCCGGATACGGCTCCATGCTCATATTATAGCCTCCCCGCCCCGTATCCTGGAAGTCCGGGAGACATGGCAGGAATGACCTAATCATAGACGAACTCGAATTCATCCACGAACATCAGGCTGCCTTCGCCCCCGATAAAATAGTCTCCTTTATAGCTTGCACAGGCAATGACTACGGCATATGTCGGCACAGCTTCAGGACGCCACCATTCAAGCTCCAGAGTGAACGGGATATAGCCGTTGTCATCGGCCTCAGGGTCGCTGAATGTGTCCTTGTCATCCTCTATCTTGCCATATGCTATTATATTGGGGTTCGCTGGAGTCTGGTCGACAAATATGCCATCGGTCGTATTCACTGTAAACGGAGTGTCCCAGTCTGTCAGTATGACAAGCAGCTGACATTTGTCGACAGTATTCTGCAGACCTGCATATTCTCCCTTGGCATTCTTGATTACCTGAGGCTGGTAGGCATAGTAGCCCTTGAGGGCACAAGGCTTCCCGGAGAATGGTGTCCCCCAGTCAAGGATTGCCCCGAGTCCGTTTATTCTCCCGAACTGACCCGTAAATATATTTCCGGCAGCGAATGCGATTACAGCGGTCTTGCTCTCAAGACGGGCCGCCCGTTTCCCCTCTCCGGGGACAGCGACAATATCGGTAGGGGTTGTCAACGACCCTACAAATTTTCCGGAACCGGGATTTGCCGTATCCCATACATTATATGAATCATTGATATTCGGATACCATATGTCATAACTGCCGGACATGACAGAATACCAGTCATCGAATCCCATGTTATATAACTGGTCCGGAGTCCCGGTCCTGACAGTGACGACGTCACTCTCCGTGGTCCCTGAACATATCTTCAGCTCGTATGAGATCCCCGGCTCAAGCCTTTCTGCAGGACTGTCCGCCGTATTGTCCCCCGGTATCGAGGCGGAGATATTTATCCCGTCCACGACAAGATCCTCAAACCTTGTCCATTCATCCGAATCCGCCTTGCGGTATTCTATGTAAGGTGTCCCGTTACGCCCGTAGGTTGCCTCGACATCGATATGATAGCACCAAGGGATTGCCTTGGTTATCACAATCGGCACAACCTCCCTCTCAAAGGCTACCGTCCATCTTGCCTTTACTTCCTGCCCTTCAGAATCATTGTATCGCACCTCGAACTTCAGCCCCGTCAGGGCATCCACATGCTCCATCGGGAATACGCATGGCTCTTCTGCGACAGTCTCTGTCCCGCCATCCGTCTCCACGAGATATATTTCGGAGCCCTCGCGCTCGAGTTTCATGTCCGTAATGGTAATATCCTGCAGACTCTGCGTCTCGATGACATAGACAAGGGCAGTCCTGTTGTCTGCATTGATGATTGGTCCGGAGCCCTGGTTCCCGCATCTGATGTACCTTTCGATCGGCTGTGTCGCGGAAACCGTCCACTCATAGTCCTGGTATGTGCTCAGGACATACTTCACTGGAGCAGTAAGGTCAATGATGTCCCCTACCTCAGGGAACTCCGGACATCTTGCACCGTCTGAAATTCCGCGGGCAGTTACCTCGAGCCTGTCGATATACACTGTCTCGCCGAGGACAATATCCACAGTCCTCGACCCGGTATTGATTGTACTTGACTCCTGTCCGTCTACGGAGAAAGCCGTTATGTCGGCCAGCACTCTCGGATATGACATGTCATTCTCGAAGAGGCAGGACTGCATGGACACAGCCATGGCAGTCAAAGCTATAATATAACCTGTTTTTCTCATAAGCCTGCCGGATTACTGTCTGTCGGATTTCTTTACCCTGTGGTCCCCTGTCGGGATATAGAACGTCATGCCGAATGCAAGGGAAAACAGGTTTACCTTGAAGTTGGCGCCGCTGTTCTCCATCATGCTGTACTCGACCTGGTTCGTCGTCTGATTGACCTTCTGGTAATTGAAACCGAGAAGGCCGACTGAAATCTCCACGGCCACCTCATTGGTGACAAATGCGGTTATGCCAGGGACAAGACCGAGCTCGAACTGGTATATGTCCTGATATGTGCCGAACTTGTCGCTCCCGTCCATCTTATAGGTCTCCGACTGTGCATAGCCGCCGGTAATCCTGAGTTCGGTAAACATTGCAAAGCGCTTGCTGTCCGCTATCGGCATATAGTTCCTAAGGGTAGCCGAGGCCGTATATGACTGCTTCAGGTAATTGAAGTTGCTCAGAGAGAATGACATCGCATCTCCAAGAGCGATATTCGCATTGCCCAGGCCGAGAGAAGACCTGTCATAGTCGAACCTGAGTCCCACAGACAGGTTGTCAGCAAAGAAATATGATGCATAAGGTGCAACACCGAAAGACAGCATATTGCCATGTATATCCTGGAACAGTGAGAACAGCATCTGATATCCGGCATCATTGGCAGCATTGCCTATACTGTAGTTGTTGTATGAGAGGGATACTCCGGCTCCTACCGTTCCCTTAGGGATGAATACAGACTTTCCCCCGCCTATCCCCCTGTCAAAAGGTTCGACAGTCTCCTTTTCCTTGGCTGCTGCAAAGCCTGTCATCAGAGCCATAGCCGCAATTGCCGCTAAAACTTTTTTCTTCTTCATATGGTTCATGAAATTCTTTATTCGCTCAATTCATCGGGATTGTATACAAACGAAAACTCGTCAAGATACAGTGTACTGCCGACTCCTCCCGTAAAATAGTCGCCGTACTTGCTGGCTGCAGCAACTATGACGATATACTTCGGAGTCCGCGACAGGTCGCGGTATTCCAGATCAACAGTGAAAGGCTCATAGCCTTCTGTCTCATTGAGGTCTATCGCTCCGTATGCTATTATGCCTGTATCCGTCTGCGGATTCACGAACTGACCGGCCGCAGTGTCCACCCTGAAAGGAGAAGCCCAGTCCGTGAGCATTATCTGTATCTGGCCAATGTCCGGCTTCCCGCTCATATCGTTGTAACTGCCCTTATTCACTGCCTTAGGCAAATAATGGTAGAATCCCTTCAATGCCAGCGGTCTGGAAGAGAACGGCACGCCCCAGTCAAGCCGGGCGCCGGGGTTCGACAATGATATGACTGCCTCCACGAACTTTCCGGTATAGATATTGCCTGCAGCAAGCCCCACAAGCGCAGCTTCCTTGCTCTGGAGCTTTGCGGCATTCTTGCCTTCTCCCTTGGCATAGATGTATTCTTCCTCTGCCGGAGTCGTCGGGTATATTGAGAGCGTCTTGGTGCCGCCGTTGGCTGTATCCCACCAGAAATTGTCCGTACCGGAATTCGGATACCACGCACCCCCGTCCTGATACCATGCATCAAAGGACATGTTCGGTATCGTCTCCGCCTTTTCAGTAGTGAATGCAAGTTCCTTTGTCTCCTTGTCTTCCGCTGACACGGCCCTTACGAGATATTCCGTCCCCGGCTCCAGAGTCCGGATGCTTGCGGTATAGGTACGTTTTTCCGTATCCATGGACACCGGACCTGTGAAATCGGTCCAGTCAGCATCGGACACCTTGCGGTACTGGAATCCGAGTCCTGCTGGAGGAGTCAGGGCAAACCATTTTGCCTTTACCTCAGCAAACATCGCCCACGGGGCAGCCGAGACAATCTCGGCCTCCTTGTCTGAAATCACTTCAAATGACACGGCTCTCCTGAGATAGCTGCCTCCCCTGTCCACTGCGAAGACACCTATCTCATAAGTACCTATCGGAAGGAAAGGCACAAAAGAATTGAGGTCGATACTGCACCCCGTATCTTCTGCTGTGACAGCACGGGTCATTATGCCTGTTTCCGAGAGTGCGGCTACCGTCTCCTCCGGAGCCCCGCACAGGTCGACTTCTGTCTGCTGCAACGATGCCGGGTCCGGATATGTCAGCACAAGATTGCTGAACCCATCTTCAGAAGATACATCCAGTACGAGAGTTGACATCTGTGATTCAATCTCCACCTGCACCGGTCCGGATTCCGGAATCTCGAACCCGGTCGAAATCTCCGGTATGGTATTATCCTCAGGATCAAGCACAATGGTAAATTCCCTGTCATTGGTACCGTCATCGAGTATGACCGTCACTGCCCCGGCACCGCAGTCAGCCTCTGTATCGAGATCCCAGCTGAACCGGTAATGCTGCCCGCCTTCCACGTCCGCTACCGTACCTGTAATATCCTTATACGGGGTACCGTCTGAATTGACAAGGGAAAGGGTCCAGGACAGCGTGCCTGTGACACTGAAATATCCCTCAGCGGACTCGGTCCCTTCTGCTGCACTGTACGTAAGTTCCCCGAGGCCGTTTGTCACCGTAAAGACATAGCTCTCGAACTTTTCCTTGACAACATCTGAATACTCGACTGTCACGCGGGTATTGGCAATGGACGCAGTAATCCCGACATTGGCTTCTTTGCCGCTCTCTATCGTAAAGTCCCGGCTTCCGGCATAGAAAGGAGTGCCGAACACGGCCGGGCCGGCATCCGCCGAGAACACATGAGCCGTATAGGTTCCTGCATGCAGCTTTAACGGCTCGGTCTGCAGGTCATTGCAGTCCGCGACCGAAGCCGCGACTTCACCGGACCAGTCATACACTGTCAGGCTGAAGACAGGTGCTCCGCCATCGCCGCTCCTGAGATCCGGGACAATGACGTCGGATATATTGTCATCGGCATGCACACCGGCCCTCAGATAGCCATAGCCCTCCTCAACCAGCTTGTCCTGGGAACAGGCTGCGGCCGCAAGGGATGCTGCCAGACATATTATTGAAAATCTGTTCATGTTTTTCTGGATTGTCCGGTAATGACATTATGCCTCCTGGCCCGGGACTATGAATGTGAGTGACTGATTGAGAGTCTGTCCGTACCCGTCCTCGACATTAAGGGTAAATGTGTGCTCCGAACCAGATTCAGGACTGAGTCCGAGTATCAGAGGAACAAGCGAAGAGAGGGAGAAATCCACTTCTGTATGCCCGAGAAGCGCATCCCCGGTAGGGAACATGCTCCCGAACATCCCTATCAGCTCCTCGTCATTGATCAGGTCCATGCTTGTCCCGACAATGCTCTCCAGCACAGATGAAGACACCCCTATGACAAATCCCGATATCTTGCCCGGAGCCTTGATTACAAGGTTGACATCCATGCCGGATGTAATCTCCATAGGCTCGAAAGAAGGATTGGCAGCCCACACGAGGCTCGGTGCCTCAGGTTGTTCCGGCTGTACCCCGCCACCGTCGCCAGGTACAGGGATATCCTCGAGACCTCCGATGAAGATATTCTCGGTCCTGTCATTGGTACCGTCATCTATAATGATGAATGACTCATCCGCACCTTCGCCGTCCAGGTCCGCAGCCCCTGTAGCCTGGGCATCGATATTGAGGACGATATGGTCCCTTGCAGCGACATCTTTCACAAGCAGTACGGCCTCAACCGGGTCTTTCTGCTGGGTTGCATCAGACCATCTGTACGCCGACACATTCACTTCCATATCAGATACGGCAAAGAAACCTTCCCTGCCCTCTTCCACCTCGGACATGCCCCATACGAGGAAGCCGTCTTCCGAGGTTGCGGCCTTGCTCTTGACAGTGATTGAATAGTCAGTGAATTCTGCCTTGAAAGCCTCTGTGCATTTGACTGTAACCTTCACATTAGTCAGGGAACATACCAGTTCGACCGTGGAAGTACGTCCTGCAACAATGGAGAAATCCTGCTGGCCGCTGAACGCAGGCTTGTCCCACGCCGCTATGCCGCTCTCCGGAGATACGGCTGAAATCGAATACTGGCCTTCGGTAAGTTCAAGTACCGCCGGCATCTCGGAGTAGATCCACTGCTTCGGCTCCCCGACACCGTTCCTGTTGGAGATGGTCACAAGAAGCGAATTGAGGACCTCGTCCTTGTCATAAGCCTTGGTTCCAGGCACAGATGATTCCCGGCCTGTCATCCCCTCCTGCCGGTCATTCCATGTATCATCCACTGAAACAACCTTGAACTCGAGAGAACCCACACTGCCGCCATTTACAGTTTCTTTCCGGCAGGCTGTCAAAGCGGCCGAAGCGGCCAGTATCATAATGAATATCTTTTTCATAATTTTTTACTTATATCAATTATCTTATTGTAACTTCCGGTCATCCGATATCTTTAAGAATCCGTATGAAACCATTGGACTATTCATATATCAGTTCAACATCATCCACTGTGAGGATACTTCCGATATGCCGGGAATCAAGATACCCGGACATGGCTCCAGAGCCCCCCTGTACTGCCTTTGTGGAAGGCGAATCACTGTCAGTGGACTTGAATACTATTGTAAACTTGCCACATGGAACAAACTCGCTGTACTCAATATCAATACGGCCTTGTATAAAACTGTCTACAGACGAGGCTATACTCATGCTGCCATATCCTATGCGGTGCCCATCTTTCGCATACACTTCGGCATAAGGCGTTGTAGACTCATTGTTATATGAATAATATTTATACCAGAAAGTTACAGCGGAAGGACGAGACCGGAACGGTTTGCCATAGTCGGCAGAGCCATTGCTGTATGTGCCGATATAAAGTTCGCCGGCAGTCCGGGATGCAACAGATGAACTTCCGGATGTAGCCCAAGTATTCCCGGAGCCCCATCCGACAGTGGCAATCTCTGCCGCTGTACCGTTATGACCTTCCGTTGTAAGCGACTGCCCGTCATATGTCCTGAGATGAGATGATGCAGTATTTCCCCCCTCATCGGAAGTCGGCACGGTTCCTGACGCAGAACGGTAGTCCCAGGCAGAACTTCCGCCCGGATTGGGCGTAGTCAAGTCATTCAGTGTGTCCCACCACCTGTCGCCTTCTTCAGATGACTTGTTCCAGAAATAAAATCCATAGATTGTATTTTTAGCCCATAAGACACTCTGTCTGTACTTTTCAACTGAATAATTGTCTTCAAAACCTGCATTTCCGACCTGCGCTGCTGCCTCGGTCCTGAGAGTGACAGGCTCGGAAGCATAGTTCTCATTGTAATTGTATATCGCCCTTACCTGATATTCCGTCTCCGGGACAAGTCCTTTGACATCGGAGAATACGGCCCCGGTACCTTCCGAACCCGAAGGCGACACTGAAATCCAGTCCTCTGACCCTGCCGTCCGGTACTGGAATACAATCGCACCCGGATTGCCTTCATCCACACTGGCCGTCAGCCCCTTGAAGCTTCTTGCAAAGGCATTGCCTTCCGCCGGACTGAAACTGAGATTTCCAGGAGCCTTGTTCGCGACAGAAAAAGTCTGCGAACATGTCCTTTCAAGGGCATCTGTCACAGTCAGGGTAAACTCGGCAGAAAATTCATTCCCCGGCTCGAACATGAGCGCATCAGGCATCGCGGAGAAATCGACATTCGCAAAACGTGCTCCCTCGATTTCCCTCGGCCACCTTATGCCGACAGACCGCATGGCCTCGACGACTGCAGCATCCGGCGTCCCCGAAGTCAGGTCAATCTCATCCGGGACTCCTATGGCAGCCAGATAGTCCGACCTTATCCCGAGTATGCACTTTGCTATGCCGGCTTTGGCGACTATATCAGCCTGAGCCCACTCCGGCTCTGTAGCCTCTATAAACGTATAATTGTAGACCTGCGTCTCCTCGCCGGAAACGGCGAATCCGTTCATCGTGATTACAGGGGGATCCTTCGGGCCGGCTTCGGCCGGAATCATCTGTTCCTGCTCGATGACATTCATCTCGTCATCGATTTGCACGGTAACGACCTTCAGCGATCCGGTGCCGCTGTCAATCTCCACATTGAATGTAATGAAGTCATTCGGCTGACAGGCTACCGGAGCCGCAGGAAAGTATTTCCATTCCCCCTCGACAATTGCATAGAACTCATATCCGAGCTCTCCGGCAGGAAAATATGCCGCCCGAGTCTCATCCTTCTCGAACTTGAGATGCCTTGATGCGGAACCGTCCAGCCTTACCCTCGAATGATACTGCGAATACTGCTCCTTGAGCTGAGGACCATAATTCACGGCAACCTTGACCTTGGCCATCCTTGCGACTGCCGATATCTCTTCCACTGTCTGCCCATGCACGGTAAAAGGCTCGTCTGCCGCAAACCACCGGGCATCAAACCCGATACCGGTCGAATCCCCATGCTGGGCAAGAAGCCTGTATTCCCCCGCATTGAGAGCTATCCGTCTGCCTACGGTATTCGCATAGGTATCGCGGTAAAGCCGTATCCCGTTGGAATTATAGATCTCCACCTCGAACCCGTCCAGGTCAGGAAGCTCTTCAGCCTCATCAGCTGACGTGGACGATTTCAGGCCCGGCACTGCATTCGTCTCCCCGGTGGAAGACAATGATATCATGACTTCCCCCTGTACGCCTCCATCCGGAGACAAGACTTCATCTGTACATGCGGAGAACAAGACAGCCAGCCCGGCCAAAATAAATCCTGTTCGTCTCATCTATGGTTAAGAAATTAATACACGCTAAGTTTCCAAGCCGCAAATTTACATATTTTCCTCAAGATTCCAATCTTCATGGCACATAACTGAATCTGCGGACGCACAAAAAGCCGTCAACAATAAGCCCGGGGTGGCTTTTGGAATTAATTTTTCGTATCTTTGCAAAGATTTGCGCTTTAAAGATATGGCTGACACACCTACCAATTATACGGACGAAAACATCAAGACCCTTAAATGGAACGAGCATATCCGGAAAAGGGCCGGCATGTACATAGGCAGGCTGGGGAACGGAGACAATCCCGGAGACGGTATCTATGTGCTTCTCAAGGAAGTGATTGACAACTCAATAGATGAGTTCGCAATGGGTTTCGGCAAGACAATCGACATATCCATTGACGGGAAGGACGTTACCGTAAGGGACTTCGGAAGGGGAATTCCCCTGAATTCAGTGGTCGATGTGACAAGCAAGCTCAATACCGGGGGCAAATTCGACGACAGCGCCTTCAAGAAATCCGTCGGGCTGAACGGTGTCGGCACAAAGGCGGTCAATGCGCTTTCATCGTCATTCTATGTGGAGTCTTTCAGGGACGGGGAAAGCTCCTACGCACTGTTCAGCCGCGGAGAGCTGGAGGATTCCGGCAAAAGGGACACCAAAGAGAAGAACGGCACCCTTGTAAGGTTCACACCTGACGAGGAGATGTTCGGAGACTTCACATACAACCTGGAATACGTAGTATCGATGGTCAAGAATTACGCCTATCTCAAGAAAGGCCTCTCCCTGACCCTCAACGGCACACAGTACATATCCAGGAACGGACTTCTCGACCTGATAAACGACAATATCTCGGAGCAGCCGCTCTACCCTCCTATCCATCTGGAAGGGAACGATATAGAGATTGTCCTTACCCACGGCAACAGCTACGGGGAGAACATCCTGTCATTTGTGAACGGCCAGAACACCAGGGACGGCGGGACACACCTGGCCGCATTCAGGGAAGCCGTCGCCAAGACAATCAAGGAATTCTTCAAGAAAGACTACAGCCCCGAGGATGTAAGGCAGGGCATTGTGGGCGCAATAAGCATACAGATACAGGAGCCGCATTTCGAGTCCCAGACAAAGATCAAGCTCGGCTCGACATACATGTGGGAAAAGACCGTCAAGAATCCTGACGGCACCATCTCCACAGACAGGGGGCCGACCATAAGGTCTTTCGTAAATGACTTCATCAAGACCAACCTCGACAATTATCTGCATATCCACAAGGAGGCGGCCTCGGCAATACAGGAAAAGGTCATCGCCTCCGAGCAGGAGAGGAAGGAGATATCAGGCATACAAAAGAAGACAAAGGAACGCGCCAAGCGCGCAAGCATCTTCAACAAGAAGCTGAGGGACTGCCGCATCCACTATAATGACAGGCTTCCGGCAAGCAGACAGCATGAAGCCGAAGACACCAGCATTTTCATCACTGAGGGAAACTCCGCAAGCGGTACCATCACAAAGGTAAGGAACGCCAATACACAGGCCGTATTCAGCCTCAGGGGCAAACCGATAAACTGCTACAAGGAAAGCCGCAAGCATGTTGCGGAAAACGAGGAACTGAACCTGCTCATAGCGGCCCTCGGGGTAGATGAGGACATGGACAACCTCAGGTACAACAACATCATCATCGCAACGGATGCCGATGACGACGGGATGCACATCAGGATGCTTGTAGTGACATTCTTCCTTAAATATTATCCCGACCTCATAAGAAGAGGGCACGTATACATACTGCAGACCCCTCTTTTCAGGGTCAAGAACAAGAAGGAGACCCGCTACTGCTACAGCCGGAAGGAAAAGGACTCTGCAGTACGGGCACTGAAATCGGGGACCCAGATAACAAGGTTCAAGGGACTCGGGGAAATATCTCCCGAGGAATTCAAGGATTTCATCGGCAAGGACATGCGTCTTGACCTTGTAAACCTCAATGATGAAGAGTCCATAGCCGAAATAATGGAATTCTACATGGGGGACAACACTCCCGACAGACAGGACTTCATCAGGGGGAACCTGCGTTCAGAAGAAGAACTTGAAGACATAAACATCTGATACAAAACATAATACAATGTGGAGAAAATTCTGCGGATTCTTGCTCAGAGCCATGGGATGGACGGCGGTAGAGCCTCCTGTGCCTGAAGACAAATGCGTTATCCTCGGTGTTCCGCACACCTCCGGCTGGGATTTCGTGATATCCTACCTGTATTATACATCGGTAGGAGGCAAAGCCTATGTAATGATAGCAAAGGAATTCTTCTGGTGGCCGCTCGGACCGATATTGAAAGCCCTCGGTGCGATACCTGTGGACAGGAAAAATGCAACCGCCCTTGTCCTGAGTGTCATCCATGAAATGAACAAGAGGAAGAGGCTTCATCTGGCAATCGCTCCGGAAGGGACAAGGAAAGCCGTGAAAAGATGGAAGACCGGCTTCCACACCATAGCTAAGGAAGTGGGATGCCCGGTATATCTTGGATATTTCGACTGGAAGACAAAACGCGTAGGCCGAGGAGAGAAATTCGATCTTACCGATGATGCCAGGGCTGACATGCAGCGCATACAGGAAATCTACGAGACGAAACATCTTGTAGGGAAACATCCTGAAGGCTACGTTACCCATTAGGAGGACAGCCCACTGACAAACAGATGAAAAAGAAGAAGCCGGCCAGGATAACCCAGCCGGCTTCGATTTATTTCTGCTGACAATTATTCAGCTACAACCTCGAACTTGAATGTTCCCTTGATATCCTTGTAGCACTTTACTGATGCCTCGTAAGTGCCGGTCTCCTTTACAGAGTCGGAAAGGATCTCGATGTCCTTCTTGTCAACCTCAAGACCTGCTGCCACAAGTGCGTCTGCAAGCTGTGCCGTAGTAACGGAACCATAGATCTTTCCTGTCTCGCTTACCTTTGCGGAAACCTTTACAAGTGTCTCTGCAAGCTTTGCTGCAAGAGCTTCGGCATCTGCACGGAACTTGGCTTCCTTGTGGGCGCGCTGACGGATGTTCTCAGCAAGCACTTTCTTTGCCGATTCCGTAGCAAGGATTGCATATCCCTGAGGAATCAGATAATTGAGGGCATAACCTGACTTTACAGTCACGATATCATCTGCATTGCCGAGCTTGGCAACATCTTTCTTAAGAATAATCTCCATGTTGTGTCCTCCTTATTTCAAAAGATCGGTTACGTATGGAAGAAGTGCAAGATGTCTTGCCCTCTTCACTGCCTGAGCGACTTTCCTCTGGAATTTGAGTGATGTTCCCGTAAGACGGCGAGGAAGGATCTTTCCCTGCTCGTTCAGGAATTTCTTGAGGAACTCTGCATCCTTATAATCCACATACTTGATGCCGGCCTTCTTGAAGCGGCAATATTTCTTTCTCTTTACCTCTACTGTAGGCGGGTTGAGATAACGGATTTCATTATTCTGTGCCATGATTATTCCTCCTTTTTAGCCTGTTTGTTAGCTCTCCTCTTCTCTGCATATGCAACTGCATGCTTGTCCATAGCGAAAGTAAGGAACCTGATAATCCTCTCATCCCTGCGGTACTGGGTCTCGAGCAGGTCGATAAACTGTGAATCAGCCTTGAACTCGATGAGATAATAGAATCCTGATGTCTTCTTCTGGATCGGATACGCAAGCTGCTTCAGCCCCCAATCCTCTTCGTACACGACTTCACCGCCATTTTCCTTGATGAAGCCCACGTACTTGGCAACCGCTTCCTTCATCTGAGCCTCAGACAAAACGGGAGTTGCAATGAAAACGGTCTCGTACTGTTTGATCATTTTGTTTGTAATTAACTGTTAGTAAATAAAATGCCCATCCGGGGACGATGATTTTCCACGAATGGGCTGCAAAGATAGGAATTAATTATCCAAAATCCAATATATTTTCCCGGCAGCACAGTAAAATTTCAGGATTTACGGCCTGACGGGCAAGACTCCGTGAACATGTTGCTATTTCACGGGGATCTCCTCCAGGACCTTTACTATGAAGTCCCACCACTTCTTTACGGAAGGGATATTGACTCTCTCGTCAGGAGAGTGAGGGCTGAGAATTGTCGGCCCGCATGACACCATATCCCAGGCCGGGTAGGTGCCTCCGAGGATTCCGCACTCAAGTCCGGCATGGATGGCCATGACTGCCGGCTCGGTTCCATAGAGGGCCTTATATACCTTCTTCATGGCATGGAGAATCGGCGAATCATTGTTCGGCGCCCATCCGGAATATCCGCCTGTAAATTCTACGGCGGCACCGGCAAGTTCGAATACGGACCGGAATTCTTCGGCCAAGGCGGCCTTTTCGCTGTCGACCGAGCTTCTCATAAGTGTCTTGACCTGGAACATGCCGTCCGAGGCCGATACGATAGCAACATTATTGGACGTCTCGACAAGTCCCGGTACGGCATCACTCATCCTCCATACACCGTCCGGACATGCATTGACCGCACGGAACATTGCAAGTGCCACATCCTCGCCAATATAGCGTTCCGGAGAAGATGCAAGCTGCGACATCCCGACAACGGCACCCGGGTCGGCGGCGGCATATTCATGGCTGATTTCCTTCTGTACACATGCGACAGCCTCCTCAACAGCGCCTGCAGCAGAAGCAGGGACAAGCACATCCGCATAAGCCTCTCTCGGGATTGCATTCCTCATATTGCCGCCTTCGACAGATACAAGCTTTACCCCGAAGTCCCTCAGAAGCGGCACAAGTACCCTGGCAAGCACCTTGTTGGCATTTGCCCGGTACAGGATGATGTCCATGCCGGAATGCCCGCCTTTAAGCCCCTTCACTGATATCCTGTACGGCATGTAGCCGGCCGGGGCAGGCTTCATGTCATATCTGCATACTGCAGTCGCATCCACACCGCCAGCACAACCCACATAGAGCTCGCCTTCAGTCTCGGAATCCAGATTGATGAGGATGTCACCCTGCAGGACTCCCGGTTTAAGGGCATTCGCCCCGGTCATGCCGGTCTCCTCGTCGACAGTCACAAGCACCTCGACAGGTCCATGCCTGAGGTCCTTTGACTCAAGGACTGACAGGGCAACAGCCACTCCCATGCCGTTGTCTGCCCCGAGAGTCGTGCCGTCTGCACGGACCCAGTCCCCGTCAATGACCGTAGTGATCGGATCCTTTTCGAAATCATGCACCTTGTCCGCATTCTTCTGCGGCACCATGTCGATATGTCCCTGGAGAATGACACCTTTCCTGTCTTCCATTCCCGGAGTAGCAGGCTTCCTTATTATGATATTGCCGGTCTCATCCTTTATGGTCTCGAGTCCGAGGGATTTTCCGAACTGATACAGGTATTCGACAGCCTTGCCCTCTTTCTTCGACGGGCGCGGAATCTGTGTAAGGGCGTAGAAGTTCTTCCACACCAGTGATGGATTCAAATCTTTGATTGTCATTATTATTTATTTTTAAGATAAAATTCATTAAATCCCGAGGTCCGGGCCCTCATCAGTCCTTGATGCTGATATTTACCGGCAACGTGCTTTCCTTTCCAAGCTGATATACCAGCATCCTGGTCTGAAGCACCACATCCATACCGTCCAGAAGACGGACCGTACATGCCGCCGGAATCCTGTACGTGACTGAAGGCACCTTTGTCCCTTTTGCATCCTTCTTGCTCTCCAGCGCGGCCTGAGGGACTTCCTTAGGAACGATTTCGAGCACTACAGGACGTCCGGAGAAATTGTCCGGCGGAAGCAGCCCTTCCGAATCCGAGAGACGGAATGCGACGTACAGCTGGCTGTCCCTGTCCTTCTGCGGCACGACCTCGAACGTCTTCTTCTGTGTCTGGTACTCCGAATATCCCGTGAACATCATCATATACTCCTGCTCCATCCTTGTAAGCTCCGCGACAGCTGCGCCCATGGCTTCCCCGCTGTAAGTCGCATCGGTATCGCCTGTCACTATCTGGAGACGTTTCCGCCTCAGGTCGAAGATAAGCGATGCAGCCTCTGCAGCCCGTTTCTCAATGGATTTCTCGACTACCATATCCTGCCTGAAGGCCACCTTGCTGAAAGCGGAGCCGCTCCGTGAACCCTTATACAGAGTCGCCGGCTCTGCAGAATAATTGTAGATAAGGCCCTTACCGGCAAAATCGCCGTGAAGCGCTGTCGGGAATCTCCATTCCGCGTCGCTTCCGGCGCTGCAGTCATTGATTGCCACAAGGCCCTGTGAAGTAAGCGCGAGAAGTCTCGCCGCGGCAGCCCTGTCCCCGGTATTCAATATATACCGCCTGCTCTGGTCCGCCTCGGTATATGGGGTCAGTTTCACTTCCGAGAGGTTATAGGTAACCTCATCCTCAAGCCGGACCTTTATCCCCAGATACTTGTCGGCATAATCCGCATATGGTCCCGCGAAGAAATGCTCCTGGACAGCCTCCACCTCAATGGAGATGGCCGTCGCCGGCAGAGAATATGTCAATATGCCGGATGGGGCATCGCCGGCAGGATTCTCCTGCGCAAATGCAGGACAGAGGGCACAAAGGAAGCCCGCAAGAGTGGTTTTCAAGCAAAGTCTCATAATTTACGGTCTGAATTACATTTCCAAAGATACTAATTATTTTTTATCTTTGTCGACCGCAACTGAAACTGAAAACAAACAACAAAAAAGCACACTATGTTCAAAGGTCAACCTAAAGGGCTGTTCGCCCTCGCCCTCGCCAACACAGGTGAACGCTTCGGCTATTACACCATGCTGGCGATTTTTCTGCTGTTCATCCAGGCCAAGTTCGGCTTTACCGCCGCAGCCGCAACGCAGATCTACTCGATATTTCTTGCCGGGGTATATTTCATGCCGCTTCTGGGAGGAATCCTTGCCGACAAGATAGGCTTCGGCAGATGCGTCACTCTCGGATTTGCAGTCATGTTCCTCGGATATCTCTGCCTGTCGATACCTACCGGACCCGACATTACCGGAAAGATACTCATGTTCGGGGCTCTCGCCCTCATCGCATTGGGTACGGGCCTTTTCAAGGGGAACCTGCAGGTCATGGTCGGGAATCTCTACGATGACCCGAAATATGCAGCGAAGAGGGACTCGGCCTTCAGCCTTTTCTACATGGCCATCAATATAGGCGCGATGTTCGCCCCTACTGCCGCAAAAGCCGTCACCAACTTTTTCCTGAGCAAGTCGGGGCTTTCATATGACGCCAATGTGCCGGCCCTTGCCCACCAGTTCCTTGACGGCACCATCACTACGGAAAACATAGACAAGCTCACGGGCATTCAGCTCACAATGACCGGGGCATCCGGCATGGACCTGGGCACTTTCTGCAGTACCTACATCGAGAAGCTTTCCACCGCGTACAACTACGGATTCGCCGTAGCATGCATATCGCTGATAGTATCCGTACTCATCTATTTCTCATGCCGCACATGGTTCAGGCATGCCGATGCCAATGCGGCCCAGGCCAAGGAGGCCCATACAAATGAACCGGAGCTCACTCCTGAACAGACAAAGAGCCGCATTACCGCCCTCCTGCTCGTATTTGCAGTCGTGATCTTCTTCTGGATGTCATTCCACCAGAACGGCGCGACAATGACTCTCTTCGCAAGGGACTACACGCAGAGCACCGTCGACGGATTCCTGAGAATCGGATTCAACATAGGAAGCCTTGCCCTCATAGCCATCTCCATCTATACGCTTTTCGGTGCAGTACAGGCCGAGACAGGGAAAGGCCGGATGATTTCCGGGCTTGCAACAATCCTTCTCTGGGGCGGAGCATGGCTCGCATACAGCCAGATGGACCAGTCAGTGAGGATACAGCCGTCTGATTTCCAGCAGTTCAACCCGTTCTTCGTGGTAGCTCTGACACCTATATCGCTTGCAATATTCGGTGCTCTTGCCAAAAGCGGCAAAGAGCCGTCCGCACCGAGGAAGATAGGTCTCGGAATGATTGTAGCCGCTGCAGGATTCCTCATTCTGACTGTCGGGTCAATAGGGCTTGCATCGCCTAAGACTCTCGACGGGAACGTAAGTCCGGACCTCGTGTCCCCTACATGGCTTATTTCAACTTATCTCGTACTGACCTTTGCCGAACTCCTGCTCTCCCCTATGGGAATCTCGTTCGTATCAAAGGTCGCCCCTCCTAAATACAAGGGGGCAATGATGGGATGCTGGTTCGCTGCAACAGCCGTAGGAAACTACCTCGTATCGATTCCGGGACTCCTGTGGGACAAGCTGCCTCTGTGGGGCGTATGGATGATACTCATCGTACTCTGCCTGCTTTCCGCACTGTTCATCTTCTCAATAATGAAGAAACTCGAGAATGCCACCAGATAGGCATCGCTGATGAGGCCGACCCAAAAGGGATTTTTTGAGGTCGGCTTCTTTTGTGTAATGCAGAATGATATTCGGCTGCAATTTTTGA
>CALUTW010000019.1 GCA_944323805.1 uncultured Bacteroidales bacterium
TGATGTCCGTATTCCAAAATATCTTTTGAAAAAGCTGATTTGATATTTTTGTAAATAACATTAAAACATAATAATTATGAAAGAAGTGCAATTAATAGCAACTAATTATGCGTCAAGGATGAAGGAGATCCTTGACGAGGCATGGAAGATTTTCAAGGCACAATTTATCTACAGGCGCAATGATATTGACAAGGAAGCTCCATTCCAGCTTCAGTTTGCGAGCATTATTAAAAATGTGGGCGAATTATATTCAATAAAGCCAGGTGAGCAGTTTTTCGTGGGAATGGAAACCAAATGCGAAGATATCAAAGAGGATGGAAAACCGAAGTATGTTGATATAACATGCGGCTTCAGATCAGGAAATGAGCCTGAATTTTCTTGTGCGATAGAACTTAAGTTCAAAACACGCCAACAAAGTGCGCAGGATATCGGTCGTATCAATGTATATCAGGATTTAGAAGCTCTTGAACAAGTATGTCGGAAAGGTGGATATGATATTGGAAAATTCTATATGATTACTGACAGTAGAGTCTATACTGTCATGGGCAAGGGAGAAGTTGCTGATCAGTTTATGATATATGACGGGTATCTGACGGATGGCAATACAATTCATATTCACGATGAACCTGAATGGAAAAACAATAAATATTGTAAAGTAGAATTGAAAAATCAATACAAGTTTGAGTGGGAGCATTCCGAGAGATGTGATGACAAGAAAAACAATTTGAAAGATTGGTATTTCCTCGAACTTGATATAACCAAATGATTTTTATATGTTCTTTTGCAGAGTGTCATAGTCTGTCACTATCGCAGACTACTTTTGCTCCAGATAAATAAAAATCTCTGTTCCTGAATACTGAGGCTGCGGCGATTGGTGCCGTGAGTGCAGTATTCTCGGACAGAATTGAAAAGATAAAAGGGAATGATAACAACTGCTTTGGCCCCATTCCACTCTCTATCAGGAGCACTTGATAAACTTACTGTTTTATCGGAGCTGATAGCTTTTATCTTGCCATTTAGCATCAGAAGTTACCGCGATTGGTGCGGAGAGGCGGGGTGTTTCATGGCGGGGAAAGAAGGAGTTATAACGAGTGCCCACTCCTTAACCATCATTTTCAGGGACGCGGTGTAAAAACTCAGGTGGAATGACTTTCCTGAAGCGGTCAGCAATGGCCGCTTTTTATTTTTGAATTCCAGACTTGTAGGTGTCGTCATTTGGCACTCTTGACCATTATATTTGACGATAGTATATAAAAATATTATTCAAATGGTAGCATATAAAATCTTTTATAAGGATATGAGAGATTTGTCTTCATTTACAAACACAGTCTTTGAAGAGGGCGAAACTTATGAATCCGACAGGTGTGTTTATGAGTGTTGGGTGAATGCGTTAGATTGTCTGTTGTCGACAAATACTCCTACAGAGTATTTGTACCATGAGGTTTATGTAGAAGAAACCAATGTAAGTAAAAAATCAAAAATCGGGAAGATTTATGCGTGTAAAATTAAGATTGGCAGAGAGATAGGGATAGATCAAATATTATGTATCGCAAATTCTTCAAATAAAGTCTGTGTAAAATTTCAAGATTATAGCATTTCATTTCGGAATTTTAAAGAGTCCGTAGCATATATAGAAGGAATAATGAGCATTGCTGCTGTTGCCGGGAAAAATTCAATTGCAATATCGGATGGTTATTGCGGTAATGCTGTTTCTTTGAGTGAAAATTCTTGTGCAGTTACACTCGATAGTGAGTCTATAGCAGTAGCTCGTCACGATTTTAGTACGGCACTGTGTAAAAAATCCTTAAGCATTGCTTTGACCTCTGCTCCATATTGTTGGGCACATACGTGTGAAAATAATGGTATTGCCATATCATCAGGTGAGTATTCTCTATCAACTGCATCTGGGGATATTAGCATTGCGATTGCAACAGGCATTGGGTCATTTGCTGAAGTGAAAACAGCGGAAAGCATGGCTGTCTGTTTAGGGAATGGTGGTGTTGCAAAAGGCGTGGTAGGCAGTTGGATTATTTTATCTGAATTTGATGAGGAATGTAATTTCAAAATGATCAAATCATTTAAAGTAGATGGTAATAAAATCAAAACTGACAGATGGTATGGCCTATATCGTGGCAGGCTTGTTCTTATGGATAAATCTTATGGTCCGATTGTGTGTATGAATAAAATTGAGTCTCCGGATTGGACACCTGAAAAAGTGTAGATTGTTTATTATATTTTGCGGAGTGACGTAGTATGGGCATTGTCGGGGACTACTTTTGCAGTAAAGAATTTAAAATTTTCTGTCCCTGAATACGGTGGCTGCGGCGATTGGTGCCGCGAGGTTAGTATTCTTGGTCAGATTTGAATAAAGAGTGAATTATGGTAAGGGATATTGGGGCAATAAAGGACAGGATAGCCGGGTGTCTTTGGGGACAGGCGATAGGAGATGCTCTTGGGCTTGGAACAGAGTTCATGAGCAGGGATGAAGTGTTGCATAATTATCCTGAGGGTCTTTCGAATTATAGTCAAATTGGAGAAGGATTCGGAAGATGGACTGACGATACTGATATGATGCTTTGTATAGCAAGGGCTATCATTGCAGACAAGGATGTAAAGCCGAAAGCTGTTGCCCATAACTTCAAGGAATGGTATAAGAGTTCTCCTGTCGACATAGGAGTAACTACAGCAAAAATATTAAGTCTGTATGAGTATGAGGATTCTCCATTTGAAGTGGCTCGGATGATGTGGGAAAGGTCTGGAAAAAACAATGCAGGAAACGGTGGTGTAATGAGGACTTCAGTAGTAGGTCTCTGGAATGAGAATGTTGCAGCAAATGCTGAAAAGATATGCAGGCTGACCCATGCAGATCCAAGATGTGTAGGTTCATGTGTTATAATATCAGAACTTATAGATTCTTTAGTTTGGCAAGATAAAGAACTGTCCTTTGAAGAACTTTTGCAAATTGGAGAGCAATATGATGGCAGGATAAAACCGTATCTTGAAACAGCCAGGAATGGAAAACTGGAGGATTTTGAACTTGATGATGAGCAGACAATGGGGTACACACTTAAAACTATAGGGAGTGCTGTCTGGTGCCTGTATCATGTGGAAAATTTCGTGGAAGGACTTTTGAAAGTGGTAAATGCTGGAGGGGATGCAGACACCAATGCAGCAGTAGCCTGTGCAGTATTGGGAGCCAAATATGGAAAGAAAGGCATCCCTGAGTATTATGTACAGAATCTGAAGAGAAAAGATGAATATGAGGAGATGATAGGGCAACTGACAAATATTCTTCTGGTAAGATAATGAATTGATTAATGATGACAATCCGCGGGGTTTTATCCCTCTGCCATGACTTTCAGGATTTAGATGTCATGGTAAAGAACATCGGCTATGTTCCTGTCGTAGATCCGCAGTGGGATCGCGGACGGATTGCATTTAAAGATTCCTGCCTTTTTGCATCGGCAGTTACCGCATTGAGTGCGGAGAGGCGAGGTGCTTCAGGGCAGATTTTATTCTTGCGTTTTATTTTCAGAGTGTCGCATTGTGGCATTGCCGACAGTTATTTTTGTCTTATAAAATAAGACCGAAAATATGAATGTTAATTGTTATCCAATTCCTTCAGGATTTTCATCCTTGGACAGAATTACAGGCGGTCTACGACCCTCTGAATTGATCATAATGACAGGCAGACCCGCTGCGGGAAAATCTGTTTTGGCATTGAATATTGCATATAATGTTGCGGAAGACAATGATATTCCTGTTGCGTTCTTTTCAATGGAAATGCCTGCTATTTCTATAGCAAAACAACTTCTTCAGATGGCTATAGGCAGATATGATAAAGCCGAACATATAGAATGGATGCAGTTGCAATCTGCATTGAAACATTTGGCGCATGCCCCGCTGTATGTAGATGATACACGAGGACTACAGGTTCCTGATTTCCGTTTTAAAGCGGAACGATTAGTTGAACAAAAGAAAGTCCGCCTTCTGATAATTGATGATTTACAATTATTCTCATATCGTGAGTTACCCGGCGTAGATCATAAAGAAAAATTAGACAATTTATTACTGACATTGAAAGACATAGCCGTAAGTACAGGTGTGCCAATAATAGTCTGTTCGCAAATCTCTCGGTTTGATAATAGAAGAATAGGGAATAATTGCCCTGATTTTAGTGATCTGAGTGATTTTGATTATTTTAGGAAGAATGCAGATTCATTGCTCCTAATCCATCGATATCCATATTTTGAAAACAGTAATACAACTAAACTGATTATTGGAAAATTGCGAGATAAACAACTTGCAGAGACTTTTGCTATAAATCTGATGTTCCATGACGATATATTGTGGTTCTCTGAATTATAATGACACAGTTAGATAGAAATGCGGACAAATTGCGGACATGAAATACAAAATAAAATCTCCAAATGATTTACAATCAATCATTTGGAGATTTTTCTAAGTACCCGGAGCCGGGGTCGAACCGGCACATCCTTTCGGACATTGGTGTTTGAGACCAACGCGTCTACCGATTCCGCCATCCGGGCTTGTGTTGGCAGTTGTCTGATGACCTTCAGCTACGGTAAACAAAAAACAAACTGGTGTGCAAAGGTATTGTAAATTGTCTTAAAATGCAAGTTGTGACCGATAATGTTTCAATCTTTCAGGCGTTTCGTGTGTTTCAAGTGATTCGTGTTGTTTCGTCCGGTTTTGATTCCTGTCCTGATTCCCGATATAACGGGATTCCTGATATAAAAAAGATGGGGGTAACCCTAAGGGAGGAAGCCCTCTCTTGAGTTACCCTCATCCAAACTCAAATTTATGTCTAATATTTTAACCTGTACAGGTCCGATCAGTTGTTGCGCAGCAGAAGTCCGGTCGCGGAAGATGCAGAAGCCGACACTGGCGCAGAAGTTGACGCAAGGCGCATCTTTTCCTTGACCAGGTGGCTTTGTGCTGCTTCAGGCATCGATATACCGGTACTGCATTTCATGGCGCTGCGGTTCAGCGGAGTCATGGTCTCAGGATTGAATTCATCGGCTGGAGATACTCCATTCTGGTCGAGAGAGAATTTTTTCCTGAATACTGCGCCAGAGTTGCCATCAGCATCCAATGCCACGCCGAGCATGGTCATCTCCACATCATAGTCGGCAAGGAATACCTGTGACGGCGTAGTATATCCATTACTGATCAGGTCTTCGATAATCAGATTGTCTGAATATCTGCTCTCATCGGTAATGTCGCCGAGATAGACTGTGTAATAGTACTTTGCGACGTCTCCGTTGAGGCTCGCTTCAATCGGTACTACTGCGTTTCCGGCCCAGTCTGCGAATTGAGGCCATGTGGCAGCGATGTCATCCCCGTCGAAATACTTGCTGTAGCCGAGGGATATTGTCACATCCGACAGCACAGGGTCTTTCAGACGGAATACTTCGCTGTAGACAATATCAGTGGCGTAATCCCCGTCTTCGTAAACACCGAATGCATATACCTTGTAGTCCCGGCCTGATTCGAGGCTTGAATATCTGTAGGATTCGCTTCCCCGGCTTCCTTCCTGCCGCATGAAGTCCCCTCTGCTTATTACATAGCCGTAGCTTATGTACAGCTCGACCATTTCATCGATTTCGGCCTTGATTTCCGCTGCAGTCATGTCTGCCGGGCAGATGTTCCAGTAGTAAAGGGCATTGTCCGGATGGCCGGATATATTGACCGTTACTCCTGAACTCGAGATTTCATCAAGGGAGATATCGAATGTCATGCCCGTAGGATCCCCTGCTTCAAGGGTCTTGAATGTGACGGATGTAACGGCTGTAGTGAAATTGGCTGCAGAGTAGCCCGCCGCCATTACTATATATTCCGTGCTTTCTTCGAGCCCTTCGATAGGGAATTCCACAGCTCCGCTGTTGATGCCGTCTTCCAGTTCAAACTCTGACTTGAGCTTCCTTTCTGTCTCTTCTGCGGAGAGCCCTTTCCATGCCTCGGCTTTGTCCAGTACGATTACATACTGGTCATCGTTTGTGACGGTAGACTTAAGATAGGCCGAGTTTACATTGATGTCGCTGATTTGCAGCGTTATGATATTGTCTGAAGGGTCCACTTCGCCTGTGGTAAATTCTTCGGAACTGATTTCCGAGTTGATCAGGCCCTCAGGATTGACTGAGCAGGCGAGGGCGACATAATCGGTTTCTGCGTCGAGGGACACATCAAATGTCTGTTCCCCTTTCCATGCAATTGATGCAATCGCCTCTTCTGCGGTCAATCCGTCCATCTGACCATAGGATATCTGGGTGCTGATCATCTCTTCCATGTAAGCTTCCATGCTCTGGGATGTCATGAGAGCTTCTTTTGAGACGATTGTGAATACATATTGCTGGTCAGTCAGAGTCGGGATAACCCTGGCAGATACCGACGGTCCGTCTATCTGGCAGGTAATCTCAAATTCCATCCCTGTCATCTCGACGGCCAGTGTCCTGAACGGCTCAAAATAAAGCCCGGTCAGCGGTACCCCTTCTTCGTTCAGCCCGAAGACATAGAGCACATAGTCTGTATCCGGCTCCATGCCGCTGAATCTGAGTTCTCTGGTCCCTTTTTTCAGTGTGCCGGACTCTGTCAGGAAGCTGCTGAGTGTATGACCATAGTATTCCGCATAGAAATTGAACATTTCAAGGGTGTAGTCGATAAGGTCAAAGGTCTCCGCCTGCTGTTTTGTCGCAGTGAGTGCCACATAGCCCATATCGTCATCTGCAGGTACAATCTTCGCGACAAGCTTTGTCTCTGTCACGCTCTCTGCGGACAGGACAAACATCGGATTAAGCCCTGGCTCGGCCTCCTCGACAGTCTTGCATGCGCCCAGGGATAATATTCCCAGGCACATGCATATTATTGCTGTTAGATGTGAATTCTTCATACCCTGATAATCAGAATGCAAGGATAAATCTCACGCGGTTGGCCGAGCCGCTTTTGCTCGCTATGTCGCCAACTGAGCCGCTTCCGAATGCCACTTCTACGACATAGTTGTAACTATAGCATTCCGTGCTGCTCCAGTAATATTCGCTCTGCAATTGTGCAGCTCCCGATACGGCAGCTAATTTCTCGTTCACGAGGTCCTTTATTTCTGTTTCGCCATAGATGTCATAAATGTTATCTTCTACCTGTCCGCTGCAGAGCAGTGAAAGCTCTTTCGCCGATGGCAGATACCAGTCGGAGCTTGTTTCAGGGGCAGGTGCGGTTTCCCTGTATTTGACAGCCTTCTCGACGGCATTTACCGGCCAGATGCCGTTGCCGGCACCGGTATTGAATGCCTCTGCCACTTTGGTGTTGTTGTAGCCGAGTTTTTTGTTGAGATTGTCATCTGCTGAGTATGCATCATAGCATATTCCGTCTACATATCCTTCTGTATTCTCCTGTGCCCATGACCAGATTGTACTGCCATAGGAAGAGCACTGCTCCTGCCATGCAGATGTTTCGTCGCCTGATATGGCTACGGCAAGGCCGTTGGCGCATTCTGGATGCTCCTTTGCAAGTACCGGGTCTTCGTCAGAAGGGTTTCCTGTCCAGAATACTATGCCTATGACTTCTTTGGATGCATTGAGTTCCGTACTCCAGGTCCCGTCGCTGTAATAGTAGTCTCCGATGGCAGCTGGCACAACAGCGATGGCCTTGACCTCTACCGGGCAATTTGCTGTCGCTTTGCCGCATCTGGCGGTTATGTTGGCCTGTCCTTCGGCTATGGCTGTCACAAGTCCGTCTTCAGATACGGTCGCTACGGATTCATTGTCTGAAGACCATATTACAGTCTTGTCTGTAGTGTTTTCAGGGAGTACTTCTGCAGAGAGTTGTCCTGTTTCGCCTTCTGTGAGAGAAAGCTTGTCGGGGCTGATTGTTACGGAAGTCGCTTCAACGGTCTGTGGTTGTTCCGGGCTCTTTTCTTCGCATCCGGCGAAGCAGAATGCAGCTGCGAGAGCCAATGCAGCTACGGTGCGGTTCGTTTTCATAGCAATGATGTTTTTCTCAAATTTATCAGAATGCAATGCTGATTTTGCAGATTCGTATGCTACATCCGCATTACAGACGGGTGACACTATTGGAACATTTGTATTACATCATGCTATAAGATATTTGTAACCAGTTATTTGATTTTTGAGAAAAATTCCTGGAACGAAATGTCCTTTCCTGTAAGCCCGAGCTTGTTCCTGAGCCTTGTCCTGGCCGTGTTGATACTTTGGGTGCTCTGTCTGGTAATTTCAGATATTTCCTTTGTTGACAGATTCATATTCAGCAGGATACATAGTCTGCGCTCATTGATTGTCAGTTCGGGATATCTTGCTGTAAGGGCCTTGGAGAATTCAGAGTCAAGTTCCGGAATGAAAGTCGAAAACTCTTTCCACTGGTTTTCGTCTTTGGAATGCTTGAGCTCAGAGCATATTTCATTGATTTTGTCCCTGCTGAATTTATCTTTCATCTCAAGCCTGGCTTTCAGCAGTTTCGCAGAGATGTCCTCGGTCAGCCTTTCCATCTGGAATTGCTGCATCTTCAGCAGTTCCAGCATCTTGTTTTTCTCGCGAATCTCTTTTGCTCCGGAGATTCTGCTCCGGCGGGCCCATAATGCAAGTATCGTCAGGATTATCGCTGACGAGATGCCCGCAATCCATAGCGTGGTGCTTGTCTTGCTGCGGATAATCTCCTGTTCCCGTTTCTGGCTTTCAATGATTTCGTTCTGGAATTTATACAGCTCTGAAACCATTTCCTCTGACGCTATGGATTCTTCGAGGTCGTGATATTTCAGCAGGGCCGAATATGCCCCTGCGGTATCTCTCTTCTCTGCCAGCAGACTGCTCTGAAGCCGGTAGCATGCCTGCAGCTGGAGGTTGAACTCCCCTTTGCTGAAATATCCGATTGCCTTTTCTATGTCATCGACAGCTTCCTCATGATTGCCCTGCAGGATATTACTTATGCCTGAATTCATGTACCAGTGCCCGAATTCGGGAGGAGTCTTCAGCAGAGGCCATGACAGGCTGAAGTAATGTCCGGCTTCATCGAAGTCCCGCGAATTGATCTTTACGGCGCATATGTTGGCGCATATCGTGCAGAGCAGCGAACTGTCATTGATGGCCCTGCATATTGCAATTGATTCTTCGATCAGGCTCCCCGTCTTGGTGGAGTCCTTGACTGTGTTGCTGTACAGGGCCGTATTGTTCAGTGCAATGGCATATCTTGCACTGTCGTTCTTTTCTTTTGCCCCTTCAAGGAATATCCTGAAATAGTGGTTGGATGCGTCATAGTCCTTGAACATATAGTTCAGCACCCCGAGCATGTTCCAGCTGTCCAGCAGATAGCCCGTGTCGCCATTCTCCTTGAATACGGGCATGGATTCGCTCAACAGCTTGAGAGCCTTGTGGTATTTCCCGGTCTTGTAATACACCCTTGCGAGCCTGTATTTTTCTCTTGCCGCATCATGCTCCATTCCGAGCGTTTCAAATCCGGATGCCGCCTCTTCCCCATATCGGATTGACAGGGAATACAGGTATCTGTCGTTTTCATACCAGTCCGCCAGGTCCGATATCATTCTTGTGATGCTGCTGTCCATGCATTCCGGGAATCCATCCTGTCCGCCGCAGATTTTGTCTGCCAGCATCCCGGCATATTTCATTGCATGCTGCCTGTCTCCCTGCTCCTGTTTTTCCCGGTAGAGGTCATACATGATCTTTTCTTCATCGGGCAGGCCGGCTTCAGCCATGACCTGCCGGCAGGGGGCATCGTCTTCCCCCACCGGTCCGGATGAGCATGCTGAGGCAATGGCAGCTGCCGCAACGGATAAAATGATGCATGTTATGATGGTCCTGCTTTTCATCCTGACTGTTTCTCCCGGGTCGTGTCTGAATTTTTCGCACAAACTTAATATTTGCCGGGCACAAATTCAATATCAGTTTGGCACAACTTGTGCATATGAGACGCAACGTTGTGTGTTTATTTCTATTTTGTATGCCTTGAATTGTATACACTTTGTGTAGCAATTTAAGGTTTCTTTATTTTCCGGGGTATTCTAAAATACTGAACATTTCTTAACTTTGTCTGCAGCGGCAGGAAAAGGATTATGTCGGGGAAAACAGAAATAGAAATACATGTGGCCGGGGATGACTCGTGCCGGATTCTGTCGGGGGATGGCCTTGACGGGCTTTGCCTGCTGCTGTCAGGATACAGGTCGGTATATGTCGTCTATGACAGGAATGCCGTCACGCATGTTGAACAGGCCCTGGAGCATGCCGTGGAGGGAGGTATAAATGTGTGCGGGAAATATCCTCTGACAGCGACCGAGGAGAACAAGACGGTCGATACCGTCATGGACATATGCCGTTGGCTGATGGAAACCGGGGCGGACCGGAAGTCGCTGCTGCTTGTTTTCGGTGGGGGAATCACTACTGATGTCGCCGGTTTTGCCGCTTCGATATACAGGCGCGGAATCCGTTTCGCTTTTGTCCCTACCACCTTGCTGGCGCAGGTGGATGCCTCAATAGGCGGGAAGAACGGAGTAAATATCGACTCATATAAGAATATGGCAGGGGTAATCCGTCAGCCTGATTTCATCTATATATGCCCAGCAGTATTGGAGACCCTGGAATACGGGACATTCCTTTCCGGGGCAGCCGAAATGCTGAAGACTTTCATAATCGCCGCCCCCGGATATTACTCGAAGGCAGTGGAATTCCTTTCCTGGATGCATGGAAGCTTGTCCGGAGGAGTGCAAGGCCGCATGCAGGAATGTTACGGGCAGATTGTCCGGTCGCACAGGAGGGAAATCACGGATATGATAATGGAGGCTGTCGCCATAAAGGCCGGGATTGTGTCGGAGGATGCTTTCGAGTCGGGAGAGAGGAGAAAACTGAATCTGGGACATACGTTCGCCCATGCAATTGAATGGTATGGAATGGCTGATGCCGCTCATTGTCCGGACGCCGGCACAGGACAGGAGATTCCCCACGGGGCTGCCGTCTCGATGGGGATAATCATGGCCGCCAGGCTTTCGGAGTCCCTGGGAGTATGCAGGCCTGGCCTTGCGTCCATGCTTATGCATGATTTTTCCTCATGCGGACTTCCAGTGGCCTGCCCTTTCCCGCCGGAAAGACTTGCCGGAGCAATGGCAAGGGACAAGAAATCGGAAAACGGGAACATACATTTTATCCTTATCCGGGATATCGGGTCCGTCATCGAATATGACATGACGCCAGAAACTGCTGCTACGGCTCTCGCCGGGTCCGTCGGCGGCCATGAAAAGACAATGTGATATGATCTGTACGGTTATTCAACACAGGAATCTGCAGGAGATTCTTGATATTCTGGAGCATTGCGAGATGGCGGAGATCCGTCTCGACCGGTGCTCCCTTTCTGACAATGATATCAGACTCTGTTTCTCTTCCGATGTCCCGCTTGTCGCGACATGCCGGGTGGGGGAGGTGCTGGCCTCTGACAGTTCCCTTAATTCGGTTTCCGCCTCAACGGTGGCCGAGAAACGCCTTGTGGCCGCAATAGAAGCTGGGGCAAGATATGTGGATGTGGAGGTCGATGCCCCGCGCTCCATGGCAAAGAGGGTCCGCCGGGCCGCAATGGAAAACGGGACGGTCTTCATACGTTCATGGCATGATTTTGAAGGTACCGCTCCGCTTCCGGTATTGCGCTCCATGGTGGACAGGTGTCTCAAGGAAGGAGCTGAGATTGTAAAGATTGTGACAATGGCGCAATGCGCAGCTGATGCCGGAAATATGATGTCCCTGTATGACGGTGCAGCGCCCGGGTCCCTTCTGGCATTCTGCATGGGGGATTATGGCAGGGAGACAAGGCTCGGCTGCCTGAAGAAAGGTGCACCTTATACTTATGCCGCATTGGATGCCGGAGATGTTGCGGCACCAGGACAGTTCACTGCAGATGAAATGCGCCGTGAAGTCTATAAGGGGTTCCGCTTCCTCGGAAACGGGGCGGACACAAGGCCGGTGCCGGTCCCTTCGTCGAAAAGCTTTGCACAGAGGGCTGTCATTGCCGCCGCTCTTGCAGACGGAACCTCACGGCTGTCCGGCTATACTCCTTGCGGGGACAATGAGTCGGCTCTTCGTGTTGCTGAATCCTTGGGGGCCAGGATATCGCGGCAGGGAGATGTCATAGTCATCGAAGGGACCGGGGCCGGCCCGCAGTCGTCTGCGCAGGATTCGTTCAACGTCGGGGAATCCGGTCTGCTTGCAAGGCTTATGATTCCGCTTGCAGCCATGGCCGCACGCGGGGATGTCTCGATTTCCGGAGAAAAGACGCTCCTGACCAGGCCGATGCAGGGAGTCAGGGAGATAATGCGGAGATTTTCGGTGCAGACTGAATCCTTGTCCGGTGGAAACGTGGACGGCATGTCCGATGACACGGTCTGCGTCCCGTTAAAGGTATCAGGGCCTCTTGTGCCTTCTTTTACCGAGGTTTCAGGCCTGCACGGGTCCCAGATCATATCCGGCCTGCTTATGGCCCTTCCTCTTGCCGGAAAGCCGTCGAAGATATCGGTCCATTCGCCGAAGAGTATCCCGTATATGTATATGACCCTTGATGTGATGAAGAAATTCGGGGTCGCGGTATCGAATGAAATGTTCGGAGACAGGGATTTCCTTGAATCGGACGGTGACTGGTCCTATTGTACGGATATAGATTTCAAGATACGCGGAGGCCAGAGATATCATGCCGCGGATTTAAGGATTGAGGGAGACTGGAGCTCCGCTGCAAATTTCCTTGTGGCCGGGGCTGTATTCGGGAAGGTGGTCCTGTCCGGGCTGGATACGACC
This sequence comes from uncultured Bacteroidales bacterium, assembly GCA_944323805.1. Lineage (GTDB taxonomy): Bacteria > Bacteroidota > Bacteroidia > Bacteroidales > UBA932 > Cryptobacteroides. Next base: position 12,813 of record CALUTW010000019.1, read on the forward strand.
TCGCTTCAGGCGGACCTGTCGATTATGGATATCCTGATGGATGCCGGCGCGAGCCTTTCGCAGCTTGACGGGAGTACGGGCGATATCATTGTGCAGAGGGCTCCGCTGAATGCATTCGAGACAGATGCATCGAACTGCCCGGACCTCTTCCCTATAGTCGCCGTACTTGCAGCGTTCTGTCAGGGCCGCAGCCGCATCGCGGGTACAGACAGGCTTTCGCATAAGGAATGCGACAGGGGCGCGGCCATAATGGAGATGCTTGAAAAGATGGGTGTCGAGGCTGAAATACAGGATAATGCCCTTCTTGTTACCGGACAGTCCCTGGCGCAGAGGCTTCTTTCCGGCACTCTCCTGAAAGGCGGCGAATATTCTTCGCATCATGACCACAGGATGGCCATGGCATTGAAAGTGGCCGAGCTTGGCGCTGACGGCCCTTTCGTTCTGGATGATACGGATTGCATTGCGAAATCTTTCCCTTCATTCCTTGAACTGTTCGGACAGTTGAAACAACAGTGAATCAACAGGAGGCAATATGAATACATTCGGCAGAAATTTCAGGATCTCCATATTCGGAGAATCGCATGCAGAAGGTGTCGGTGTCGTAATAGACGGAGTCCCGGCAGGAATACCATTGTGCGAGAGGGATTTTGACAAGGATATCAGGCGGAGGAAAGGCGGCGGCACGGGAACTACCCCAAGGCAGGAAGAGGATGTCCCCGTGATAATGTGCGGAGTCCTTGGCGGCCATACAACGGGAGCCCCGCTCGCGATTGTATTCAGGAACAGGGATACAAGGTCTTCCGACTATACTCTTTTCAAGGAGATTCCGCGTCCGGGTCACGCGGATTATGTCGCGGGGATTAAATGGCATGACTTCAATGACCCGCGCGGAGGCGGGCATTTTTCAGGACGTCTTACATTGCCGGTCGTTGCTGCTGGTGTTGTAGCAAAGAAAGTGCTGATGCACGGGCAGCTTGCCCCTCAGTATGTGTGTGCTGAAAAGCATGATGAGACAGCCGATGGCAAGGATGACTGCAAATGGCATGAAGTCGATGTCATGGCATCAATTGCATCCATAGGGAATGTCCCGAGACAGCAGGCTCTTTCAAGGGCCATGCGGAAATCCGGGCCATGCTCCGGAGGAGAAGCTGGAACGGGGCCAGATGCGGATATCGGGTCGGGCGCTCCGGAACAGTGCCATTTCTCGGATTATGAGCTTTGGCGTCCGGAGCTTGATGCAGTCATCGCGGACGGAGATTCAATAGGAGGCGTGGTCGAGTGTTCCGTTACCGGTCTGCCCGCAGGTCTCGGCGAGCCGTTCTTCGATTCCGTGGAGTCGCTGGTGTCGCATGCCGTGTTCTCTATACCCGGTGTCCGTGGAATTGAATTCGGGGATGGTTTCAGGGCTGCCGCAATGCGGGGGTCGGAACACAATGACCCGATTGTCTCCGATACCGGGAAGACGTCCCGGAACGGTTCCGGAGGGCTGAACGGCGGTATCACGAACGGCAACCCGCTGGTTTTCAGGGTCGCGTTCAAGCCGGCCTCAAGCATCCGGAAAGAGCAGCATACATACAATTTCACTGAAGGCCGGGTTGCCGGACTCAGTATCCCGGGCCGCCATGACGCATGTTTTGCCATGAGGACCCCGGTAATTGTCGAGGCGATGGTTTCGATAGTTCTTGCCGACCTGAAGATGTTGAGGATATGACAGCCGTCCGTATTGCCATTGATGCAGTAAAATATTAAATTTGTCGTCATCCGCTGTCTGTATGAACATGCAGTATCCGGATGACGGCATTTCCAGATGCGACAAAATCCGATAGAGCCAAGTATCATGAATATTTCAGATGTCCTCATAACGCTGCCGGTAACAGATCCTGTATGGATATTCCTCATTGTTCTCGTAATAATACTTTTTGCTCCGCTTCTGCTCAACAGGCTGAGGATTCCGCATATAATCGGGATGATTCTTGCCGGTATCCTGATAGGGGAGCATGGACTGAATATCCTGGAGCGCGACAGCAGCTTCGAGCTTTTCGGACAGGTCGGCCTGTATTATATCATGTTTCTTGCCGGGCTGGAGATGGATATGGAGGATTTCCGCAAGAACAGGGTTAAGGGTCTGGTCTTCGGTATCCTTACATTTGTGATACCGATGGCTCTCGGCATATGGAGCAGCATGGCGATTCTCGGCTACGGGGCTGTCACGGCGGTGCTGCTGTCAAGCATGTATGCATCGCATACGCTCATAGCCTATCCGATAGTGAGCCGGTACGGGCTTTCGAGACAGAGGAGCGTGACGATATCCATTGGCGGGACAGCTGTTACGGTAACTCTTGCACTTGTGGTGCTCGCTCTGATAAGCGGGATGTACAACGGGTCGGCCAATGCCGCATACTGGATAAAGATGGCGTTGAAGGTCACGCTGATAGGGCTGATAATAATATTCGTCTTCCCGAAGATAGGCCGGGTCTTCTTCAGGAAATATGACGATGCCGTTATGCAGTTCGTGTTTGTGCTTGCGCTTGTATTCCTCGGCGGCGGACTGATATCCATGGCCGGCATGGAGGGGATTCTCGGGGCATTCCTTGTCGGACTTGTCCTTAATCCTCTGATTCCGAAGGTGTCTCCGCTGATGACCAGGCTGGAGTTTGTCGGCAATGCCCTGTTTATCCCGTATTTCCTGATAGGAGTGGGGATGATTATCGATATCCGCAGTTTTGCTGCAGGAGGTACTGCCCTGAAGGTTGCCGTAGTGATGACGGTCGTTGCCACTGTCAGCAAATGGCTGGCGGCTTATCTGACACAGAAGATATACCGCATGTCGCACAACGAGCGTACCATGATTTTCGGGTTGAGCAATGCCCAGGCTGCGGCGACGCTGGCAGCGGTCCTTGTCGGACATGAGATCATAATGGAAGGCGGGGAACGGCTTCTGAATGACGATGTGCTGAACGGGACTATCGTGATGATACTGTTCACGTGCATCATAAGTACGATAGAGACAGAGCGTGCCTGCCGGAAGTTCACTATGGAGGACAGCTCGGCCTCGGATATGCCGGAAAAGACCGCCGAAACGGAAAAGATACTGATACCGGTCGCCAATCCGGATACGATTGACAATCTCGTCAATCTTGCCCTGATGATAAAGGACAGGAAGAGAAAAGACGGCATCGTGGCCCTCAATGTGGTTGATGACAGCAAGGATGTCCGGGGGGACGAGGCCGGAAGGAGAAATGTCGAGAAGGCGGCCATGATAGCTTCGGCTGCAAATGTAAAGGCCGAGATGGTAAGCAGGTATGACATCAGTATCTCGTCCGGTATTGTCCATACCATCAAGGAACTTGCGGTCACGGATGTCGTGATAGGCCTGCACAGGAAAAGCAGCATTCTGGATTCGTTTTTCGGAAGCCTCACGGGGAATCTTCTCAAGGGGACATTCAGGGAAGTGATTGTCGCGAGACTGGAGATGCCTGTCAATACGATGAAAGGGCTTGTGGTCGTGGTACCTCCGCGTGCTGAATATGAGACGGGGTTTGCCAGATGGGTCACGCATCTCTGCCGTATGGCTGTCCAGCTCGGTTGCCGCATACGTTTCATCGCAACGGATGCAACCATATCGGGCCTGAGACAGGCGGCGGACAAGGCTGACATAGGCACTCTGGCTGAAATGGTGCCGTCTGAAGGGACGTCATTTGCCGATATGCTGGCAGCAGTGCAGGTCAGGAAAGACCAGATGCTTGTAGTGGTCAGTGCAAGGGAAAGGGGCATATCGTATGAACCTGCTTTCGAACGCCTTCCTGCCATGCTGAACAAGGGATTCTCCGAGACGAGCCTTATGATAATATATCCGGAACAGGTGGACAGCAAGGATATAGTCTCTTTCTCCGACCCGAGGACGAACATGTGATTCCGGCCTTTGTAAAGGGCCTGCCGGTGTATTCTGCGGAATTTTCTAACTTTGCGCAAAATTTCTGACGGAAACATGTATTACGTATCGAAACGGCTCGAAATATCTTTTGCACACAGGCTTTCTCTCGACTATGAGAGCAAATGCACCAGGCTTCACGGCCACAATGCCATAGTTACCGTATTCTGCTGCGCAGAGACCCTTGACAGGAACGGGATGGTAACGGATTTCACACATGTAAAGGAGGCCGTGACCTCCATGCTGGACCACACGGATATCAATGATGTGGTTGACTTCAACCCTACTGCAGAGAATCTGGCGCGGTGGATCTGCGACAGGGTCCCGAACTGCTACAAGGTCCTGTTCCAGGAATCCGAAGGCAATGTCGCAGCCTATGTCCGTGACGGTTTTGAAGATGCGGCGCTATGAGCACGGCATGCATTACTGACGGTCCGGAAAAGTACAGGATCAACGAGATATTCTATTCCCTTCAGGGGGAAGGCTATTATACCGGGACCCCGGCTATCTTCATCCGTTTCTCGGGCTGCAATCTCCGATGCCCGTTCTGTGACACTTCACATCAGTCAGGCCGGATGATGACAGTCTCCGATATCCTGTCCGGGATATCGGCATACCCGTCTCGTCATGTCGTGCTGACCGGCGGGGAACCGTCCCTGTATATTACGCATGCCCTCGTTGACACACTTCATCTCCAGGGCCGCTATGTCGCTGTCGAGACCAACGGTACGCATCCCCTTCCCGGCAATGTCGACTGGATTACCTGTTCGCCCAAATTCGGTCTCGGAGATATGTATGGCTGTCCGGAGGCATCGGACGCCGCTGTCTGCCTGACCCGCTGCAATGAACTGAAAGTGGTCTATATGGGGCAGGACATGTCTGTCTATGACGGAATTGAGGCGGACCATCATTTCCTCCAGCCGTGCGATACCGGAGACCGCGACAGGAACATCTCTCTTCTCGGCCAGGCGATTGAATTCTGCAAGACGCATCCTTCCTGGCGGCTCTCCCTTCAGACGCACAAGCTGACCGGTATCAGATAGTGCGGCGGGAAGATTTCGTTGCCGCTTCCGGCGATTTGTCGAAAACTGTCGTAAATATTTTTTACCACATGTTGTAACTTTATGATAAGTCGCTTTTTAGCATTACAATTCCGTGGTCGAAAATATTCAGTTTTTTCTTGAATTTTATTTGCTTTTAAGGAATTTTTGCTATCTTTGCAGTCCCTTAATTGAGGATAAGTCTGCCCAACCGACTAATACTCAGCGATTTAAGGTGCTTGAAAATATTTTTTAAAGTAATAGAACGATGTTACAACCGAAGAAAACAAAATTTAGAAGGCAGCAGAAAGGCCGCATGAAAGGTCTCGCCCAGAGGGGCAGCCAGCTCGTGTTCGGCTCTTTCGGCATCAAGACCTTGGAAAATTGTTGGCTTACAGGGCGTCAGATAGAGGCTGCCCGTCAGGCTGTTGTCCGTTACATGAAGCGTGAGGGTAAGATATGGATCAGGATATTCCCTGACAAGCCTTATACGAAGAAGCCTGCCGAGGTGCGTATGGGTAAGGGTAAGGGTAATCCGGAAGGATTTGTATGTCCTGTGACTCCGGGCCGTATCCTCATCGAGGCTGAAGGCGTTCCTATGGAGATCGCAAAAGAGGCACTGCGTCTCGGCGCGCAGAAGCTTCCTGTGACTACCAAGTTCGTGGTGCGCAGAGACTATGTTGAATAATTTAATGGAGACTGGAAATGAAAGCATCTGAAGTACGTGAAATGTCAATCAGCGACCTGCGTGACCGTATCGAGTCGGAAAAGGCTGCACTTGATACGATGAAGATCAACCACGCTGTCTCTCCATTAGAGGATACTTCTAAGATTAAGAAGGCAAGGAAGGACATCGCCCGTATGATGACAATCCTCGCAGAGAAAGAGAAACAGAACTAAACTTTGAGTCTGATGGAAAGAAATCTTCGTAAGGAAAGAATAGGAATAGTGGTCAGCAACAAGATGGACAAGTCTGTCGTTGTTGCGGTAGCAAGAAAAGAGATGCACCCTATCTACGGCAAGTACGTGAAGAAGACCACCAAGTTCGTTGCACATGATGAGAAGAATGAGTGCAGCGAGGGCGATACAGTCCGCATCATGGAGACCCGTCCTTTGAGCAAGACAAAGAGATGGAGATTAGTTGAAATTGTAGAAAAAGTTAAATAACAATGATACAGCAGGAAACACGTTTACAGGTGGCTGACAACAGCGGTGCAAAGGAAGTCCTTTGTATCCGTGTTCTCGGGGGTACACGCCGCCGTTATGCAAGAGTGGGCGACAAGATCGTTGTTGCAGTGAAAAGTGCAATCCCTGGCGGCGATGCCAAGAAAGGCTCGGTGTCCAAGGCTGTTGTGGTGCGCACAAAGAAAGAAATCCGTAGGGCTGACGGATCATATATCCGTTTCGACGACAATGCCTGCGTTCTTCTCAACAATCAGGGCGAGGTTCGCGGTACCCGTATCTTCGGGCCTGTTGCCAGGGAGTTGCGTGAGAACTATATGAAAATTGTTTCATTGGCACCTGAAGTACTCTAAAAGCAAGAATCATGAAAAAGTTCCATATTAAGAAAGGTGACACCGTTTATGTGAATGCCGGGAATGACAAAGGCAAGACCGGCAGGGTGCTTGAGATGATCACTGATAAGAACCGCGCCATCGTTGAGGGTATCAATATGGTAAGCAAGCATACCAAGCCGAATCCAAAACATCCGCAGGGTGGTATCATTAAACAGGAGGCGGCTATCCATGTTTCCAATCTTCAGCTTGTGGACCCTGTAAAGGGTGGCCCTACAAGAATCGGCCGCAAGTTTGTCGATGGAAAGAAGATCCGTTACGCTAAAAAATCTGGAGAGGAGATCAAATAATGGCAAAGACTAAGAAGAATACAGCCGAGGCAGCTGTGACTGCTGCCGTGCCTGCGGGATATGTCCCGACTCTTAAGAAGGTATATAAGGACGAGATTGTCCCTAAGCTCATGAAGGAGTTCTCATATACTACTGTAATGCAGGTTCCGAAGCTTGTGAAGATCACAATCAACCAGGGTATCGGAGACGCAACGGCGGATAAGAAGCTCGTAGAGGTGGCTCAGCAGGAGCTGACAGCTATTACAGGTCAGAAAGCTGTGGCAACCCATTCAAGGAAGGATATCTCCAACTTCAAGCTCCGTAAGGGAATGCCTATCGGCGTGAAGGTCACTCTCCGTGCAACCAGGATGTATGAATTCCTCGAGAGGCTGATCCGTATCTCCCTCCCTCGTATCAGGGATTTCAACGGAATCTCAGAGAAGATGGACGGCAAGGGAAACTACACTCTCGGTATCAAGGAGCAGATTATCTTCCCTGAAATCGACATCGACAAGATTACCAAGATTCTCGGAATGGAGATTACGTTTGTGACAACGGCAAGGACTGACGAGGAGGCTCATGCTCTTCTCCGCGAATTCGGCCTGCCTTTCAAGAAACATAATAACTAAAGGATAATAAGATGGCAAAGGAATCAATGAAAGCTCGCGAACTCAAACGCGCGAAACTGGTTGCCAAATACGCTGAAAAGAGGAAGGCCCTCAAGGAGGCAGGGGACTGGGCTGCTCTGGACAAGCTCCCTAAGAATTCCGCTCCGTGCAGACTTCATAACCGTTGTTCACTTACTGGACGTCCAAGAGGCTATATGCGCAAGTTCGGCATCAGCCGTATCCAGTTCCGTGAGATGGCAAGCAATGGCCTTATCCCAGGTGTAAAGAAGGCCAGCTGGTAACAGTGGAAACCTTATAACATTATCATATTTAATTAACAATTCGGATATCGGGCATCACTGATGCCGGGTTCTGTTTAAAAAGACAAGACAATGACTGATCCAATTGCAGATTATCTTACAAGGATCCGCAACGCTTACCTTGCAGGTAAGAAGATTGTCGAGATACCTTCGTCAAAGATGAAAGTGGCTATCACAAAGATTCTTTGTGACAAGGGCTACATCCTCAGCTACAAGATTGTTGAAGGCGAGCCTTTCAACACAATCAAGATTGCCCTGAAGTACCATCCGCAGACAAAGACTGCCGCCATCAAGAAGATTGTGCGCGTGTCCAAGCCGGGTCTCAGGAAGTATACCGATGTGGAGAATATGCCTCGTGTCCTTAACGGGCTCGGAATCGCTGTGCTTTCTACTTCAAAGGGAATAATAACTGACAAGGAGGCAAAGACTCTCAATGTCGGTGGCGAGGTAATATGTTATGTATATTAATCTATAAAGAATCGAATAATGTCAAGAATTGGTAAATTGCCTGTACACCTGCCTGCCAAGGTTACCGTTGAGGTACTCCCTGGCAATGTTGTCAAGGTTAAAGGACCTCTCGGCGAGCTCACTCAGAAAGTGTCTCCGGAGATTACCGTGACCGTAGAGGGAAATGAAGTCAAAGTGACACGTCCTACTGATCAGCCAAGACACCGTTCGCTTCACGGACTTTACCGTGCGCTTATCCACAATATGGTTGTGGGTGTCTCAGAAGGCTATACTATCAAGCAGGAACTTGTCGGTGTCGGTTATCGTGTGGACGTGAAAGGCCAGATCCTTGAGTTTTCACTCGGTTTTTCACACGATGTACATATGATGCTTCCGCAGGAAGTGAAGGCTGAGGCTGAACCTGTCAAGAAAGGTGCGAACCCTGTACTCGTTCTCAAGAGTGCTGACAAGCAGCTCATCGGCCAGGTAGCCGCAAAGATACGTTCACTCCGCAAGCCTGAACCATACAAGGGCAAGGGTATCAAGTTCGTCGGCGAACAGCTCCGCCGCAAGGCCGGTAAATCAGCAGGCGCTAAATAATAGGAGGTAGAGTTATGGCATTGAATAAGATAGAAAGAAGAAGAAGAATTCACTACCGTATCCGTAAAGTTGTCAACGGAACTGCTGAGAGGCCAAGAATGGTTGTATTCAGGAGCAACAAGCAGATCTATGTACAGGTTGTGGATGATACAAAGGGCATTACACTTGCAGCCGCTGCGTCTAATGACAAGGAGCTTGCTGCAGCATGCAAAGGCAAGACCGGAAAAGAGGCAGCTGCCATCGTAGGAAAGGCCATTGCAGAGCGTGCCATCGCAAAGGGAATCAGCACGATTTCATTCGACCGTGCCGGATACCTTTATCATGGAAGAGTAAAAAGTTTGGCAGAAGCCGCCCGTGAAGGTGGCCTAATTTTCTAATCAGAGACTATGGCAAATACAAATGTTAAAAGAGTAAAGACGTCTGATCTTGAATTGAAAGACAGACTGGTAGCCATCAGAAGAGTGACCAAGGTCACAAAGGGTGGCCGTCACTTCAGCTTTGCTGCCATTGTTGTGGTCGGTGACGAGAACGGTGTTGTAGGTTATGGTCTCGGAAAGGCAAACGAGGTCACTACGGCAATCTCCAAGGGAATCGAGGATGCAAAGAAAAACCTCATAAAGGTACCTGTGCTCAACAGGACCATCCCTCACGAGCAGGAAGCCAAGTTCGGTGGAGCCAGAGTATTCATGAAGCCTGCAGCTCCAGGTACCGGTGTAAAGGCCGGTGGTGCAATGCGTGCAGTATTCGAGTCTGTCGGCATCCATAATGTGCTTGCAAAATCCAAAGGTTCATCCAATCCTCACAATCTTGTGAAAGCCACTGTTGCAGCTCTTGCAGAAATGAGAGACGCCTATACTGTTGCTGGACTCCGGGGCATTCCGATGAGCAGAGTGTTTAACGGTTAATCATGGAGGACGTGAAAATGGCAAAAGTCAAGATAACTCAGATTAAAAGCAAGAACGGAGCCAGCAAGAGGCAGAGAGCGAATCTTGAGTCTCTCGGTCTCCGCAAAATGCATCAGACTGTCGAAGTGGAGCTTACTCCTGTTACCAAGGGTATGCTGGAGAAGGTTCTTCATCTCGTGAAAGTAGAGGAAATTTAATTTGGAGGACTAACAGATGAAATTACATAATCTTAAACCTGCTGCCGGTTCTAAGGGCAGGGAAAAGAGAATAGGACGTGGCGAGGGATCCGGACACGGCGGAACATCTACGCGTGGACATAAGGGAGCCCAGGCACGTTCAGGATATTCCCGCAAGATTGGCTTCGAGGGAGGTCAGATGCCTATCCAGAGAAGACTTCCGAAGTTCGGCTTTACCAATCCGAACAGGGTTGAGTACAAAGGTATCAATGTTTCAATGCTTCAGGCCCTTTCCGAGAAACTGGGTACAGCTGTAATCGACCTTGATACACTTGTAGAGTCAGGATTCGTCTCAAAGAAGGCCCCTGTAAAGATTCTCGGCAACGGGGAGCTTTCAGCAAAGCTTGATGTAAAGGCGAACGCCTTCTCGAAATCTGCTATTGCCAAGATTGAGGCAGCCGGAGGTACAGCAACTGTAATCGAATAAAGATGAAGAAGTTTATACAGACAATCAAGAACATCTTTAAGATTGAAGAGCTGCGCAAGAGAATCGTGTATACGATTCTCCTGCTTCTGGTTTATCGTCTCGGCAGCTTTATCGTGCTTCCGGGTATCGATTCCACGATGCTTGCCAATCTTCAGGATACAGCGTCCACAGGTCTTGTCGGCCTGCTGAACATGTTTTCCGGAGGAGCATTCGGTAACGCTTCAATCTTTGCGCTGGGTGTGATGCCGTATATCTCGGCATCTATCGTAATCCAGCTTCTCGGTGTTTTCGTCCCTTACTTCAAGAAACTCCAGATGGAAGGGGAAAGCGGCCGCAGAAAGATGAACCAGCTCACAAGGTATCTTACCATTGTGATTCTCTGCATCCAGGGTCCTGCATATATGGCATCCCTTCACAGCCAGATACCGCAGGAAGCGTTCCTTGCAGTCAACAGGCTCGGATGGAGCTCCTTCATGTTCAATCTCGTGTCTACGGTCATCCTCATCGGCGGTACAATGTTCGTCATGTGGCTTGGCGAGCGCATCACTGACAGGGGAATCGGTAACGGTATCTCGCTTATCATCATGGTGGGTATCATTGCCCGTCTCCCGTATGCGCTTACAGCGGAGATCGGAGAAAAGGTAAACTCTACTACAGGAGGCCTTCTGCTTCTGGTGGTCGAGCTCATCATACTGTTCTTTGTGTTCGTTGCGGCAATCGCTCTTGTACAGGCAACCAGAAGAGTCCCTGTGCAGTATGCAAAGAGAGTCGTAGGCAACAGGCAGTATGGCGGAGCGCGCCAGTATATCCCTATGAAAATCAATGCGGCAGGTGTGATGCCTATCATCTTTGCGCAGGCACTCATGCTTTTCCCTCTGATTTTCTCCAGATTTGATGCAACAAGAGGTCTTGCCGCCACATTGAGCAATTATACCGGTTTCTGGTACAATTTCTTCTTCTTTATCATGGTGGTAGCCTTCACATATTTCTACACTGCTGTCACAGTCAATCCTACAATGATGGCTGAGGACATGAAGAAGAACGGTGGCTTTATACCTGGTGTGAAGCCTGGAAAGAAGACCGTCGAGTATCTTGACACCATCATGTCAAGAGTCACTCTTCCCGGTTCGATCTTCCTCGGGCTTATCGCGATCCTTCCGGCATTTGCGATGATTTTCGGGATCAACAACCAGTTCGCAAGTTTCTACGGGGGTACATCCCTCCTGATTCTTGTCGGAGTGGTCCTCGATACGCTCCAGCAGATAGAAAGTCATCTGCTCATGCGTCATTATGACGGTTTGATGAAGACCGGACGTCTGAAAGGCCGTTCCGGGATGTAATTCGATAAATTCATTGGAAGATGGTAGAGCCGAAAACAGAAGAAGAGATAGAGCTGATGCGCGAGAATGCGATTCTCGTATCGAAGACATTGGCGGAGGTCGGTAAGACGGTTGCCCCTGGTGTGACAACTCTCGAGTTGAATAGGGTGGCCGAGACCTTTATCCGTGACAACGGAGCTATACCGAGTTTTCTGGGTTATGACGGCTTTCCTGCAGCTCTCTGCATCTCTGTAAACGATGTTGTCGTACACGGATTCCCGTCCGATTATGTGCTTAAGGAAGGCGACATTGTTTCTGTGGACTGCGGGACATTCTACAAGGGATACAACGGAGATTCAGCCTACACCTTCCCGGTCGGGGAGGTGGATGCTGAGACCCGGAAGCTCCTGGATGTCACAAAGGAATCACTTTACAGAGGTATAGCGGCTGCTGTACATGGAAACAGGACGGGCGATATAGGACACGCGGTACAATCGTATGCAGAGTCATTCGGGTTCTCCGTAGTCCGCGAACTTGAAGGACACGGAATCGGCCGCAGGATGCATGAGAATCCGGGAGTCCCGAATTTCGGACACCAGGGACGCGGTGCAAAGCTGGTAGATGGAATGACAATCTGTATCGAACCGATGATCAACGCCGGGACCAGGGGTGTGTACTTGGCAGATAATGGTTGGGAAGTACATACTGCTGACCGGAAGAAATCAGCGCATTTCGAGCTTACGGTTGTTGTCCGGAAAGGCGTTGCTGAACAGCTGTCGACCTTTGAATATATTGAAAAGAATGTTGAATTTTAAAGTGATATCATGCCAAAACAGTCAGCAATAGAACAGGAGGGAGTCATCATCGAGACTCTGCCCAATGCGATGTTCAAGGTCGAATTGGAGAACGGTCATGTGATAATTGCTCACATCTCCGGAAAGATGAGGATGAACTATATCAAGATTCTGCCCGGGGACAGGGTAAAGGTTGAAATGTCGCCTTATGATTTGACAAAAGGAAGAATTTCTTTCAGATATAAATAAAAACTACGATAATGAAAGTAAAGGCATCCATCAAGAAGCGCAGTGAAGACTGCAAGATCGTAAAGCGCAAAGGTCGTCTTTATGTGATCTGCAAGAAGAATCCTAAGTTCAAAATGCGCCAGGGATAATTAATTGTATAACAATAAAGTAAAGATAGATTATGGCAAGAATAGCCGGTGTTGATTTACCTAATAACAAAAGAGGGGAGATAGGTCTTACCTATATCTTCGGAATCGGGCGCAGTTCGGCAAGAAAGATCCTGTCCCAGCTGGGCATCGATTATGACACTAAAGTCGGTGACTGGAACGACGAGCAGATTGCAGGTATCCGTGGAGTCATCGCTCAGGAGTACAAGATTGAAGGAGAGCTCCGTTCGGCTGTCCAGATGAACATCAAGCGTCTGATGGATATCGGATGCTACAGGGGTATCCGTCATCGTCTCGGCCTTCCTGTACGCGGTCAGAGCACAAAGAACAATGCCCGTACAAGAAAAGGAAAGAAGAAGACCGTTGCGAACAAGAAGAAAGCAACCAAATAACAATTGATGAATTATGGCAAAAAAGACATCCACAACAAACAAGAAAAGAGTTGTCAAGGTTGAAGCATACGGTGAGGCCCATATTTCATCGACCTTCAACAATGTTATCGTTACTCTTACCAATAACATCGGTCAGGTTATCAGCTGGTCGTCAGCCGGAAAGAGCGGTTTCAGGGGATCCAAGAAAAATACTCCATATGCTGCCCAGGTTGCTGCAGCCGATGCTGCAAAGACTGCATATGACCTTGGCCTCCGTAAGGTAAAAGCATACGTAAAGGGTCCTGGAGCCGGACGTGAGTCAGCAATCAGGACTATCCATGGTGCAGGTATCGAGGTAACAGAGATTATCGACGTCACTCCAATGCCACACAATGGCTGCAGACCAAAAGGCCGTCGTAAAGTTTAATTCCGTTATTGTTAAAGATAGATTACTATGGCAAGATATACTGGACCAACAACCAAAATCGCCCGTAAATTCGGTGAACCGATCTTCGGAACAGACAAGGACTTTGAAAAAAGGAATTATCCTCCGGGACAGCATGGTTTGGCAAGAAAACGCAAGAAATCATCTGAGTACGGTACTCAGCTGAGGGAGAAACAGAAGGTAAAATATACATACGGTGTCCTCGAAAGACAGTTCCGCAACACTTATGAGAAGGCTTCCCGCATGAAGGGACAGAAAGGCGAGAACCTTATCATGCTTCTCGAGTCACGTCTTGACAACATCGTATACCGTCTTGGAATAGCTCCTACAAGGGCTGCAGCAAGACAGCTTGTATCGCATTGTCATATCACTCTCAACGGGAATGTCTGCAACATCCCGTCCGCCCAGGTAAAGCCGGGGGATGTGATTGCAGTAAGGGAGAGATCCAAGAGCCTCGAAGTCATCCAGAACAGTGTTGCTTCCGCTTCAAAGTATTCATGGCTTGAGTTCGATGCAAAGGCTCTTACCGGGAAGTATCTCAATGTCCCTGTAAGGACAGAGATCCCGGAGACAATCAACGAGCAGCTTATAGTCGAGTTGTACTCCAAGTAATAATTAACACCTTTAAAAAAGAATTAACATGGCAATCTTAGCATTTCAGAAACCGGACAAGGTGATAATGCTCGAAGGAACAGACACCGTAGGCCGTTTCGAATTCAGGCCTCTGGAGCCAGGATACGGACAGACTATCGGTAATGCACTCCGTCGTATATTATTGTCTTCTCTGGAAGGTTTTGCTATCAATTCAATCCGCATTGCCGGTGTAGACCAGGAGTTTGCGACTATTCCGGGCGTGATTGAGGGGATGCAGGACATCATTCTTAATCTCAAGCAGGTGAGATTCAAGAGAATGGTTGATTCTGTCGACTCCGAGGTAGCAAACATTGTGATCAGCGGTAAACAGGAGTTTACTGCAGAGGACATATCAAAGGGATTGTCTTCTTTCAAGGTGTTGAATCCGGAACTTCACATCTGTTCGCTGGAGACTGCGGTAAAGCTCGAGATATCCCTTACTGTCGGTAAGGGCCGTGGCTTTGTCCCTGCAGACGAAAGCCGGGATTCTGATACTCCGATCGGAACCATTCCGGTCGATGCAATCTATACCCCGATCAAGAATGTGAACTGGACAGTGGAGAACTGGCGTGTGGAGCAGAAGACAGACTACGAGAAACTGACCCTTGAGATTGTAACTGACGGGTCAATCTCTCCTAAGCTTGCTCTTCAGGATGCGGCCAATATCCTCATCTATCATTTCAAGCTCTTTACTGACGAGAAGAAGCTTTCTCTTGAAAGCGCTGTCGAGTCGGAGTCAAAGGAACTTGATGAGGAATCACTCCGCATGAGGCATCTTCTTCTTACGAAGCTTTCCGACATGGGTCTTTCCGTAAGGGCCTACAACTGTCTGAAGGCCGCTGATATCGATACATTTGCGGACCTCGTTTCCTACTCAAGGTCGGAACTCATGAAGTTCAGGAACTTCGGAAGGAAATCCCTCAATGAAATCGATCTGCTCGTGGAGAAGATGAAGCTTTCATTCGGAATGGACGTTACTAAATATAATATTGAACCCAAGAAAAAGACTGTATAAATATGAGGCATAATAAAGCAATCAACCACCTTGGTCGCAAGAGCGGACACCGTAAGGCAATGCTTGCAAACATGGCGACTTCTCTTATCCTTCACAAGAGGATAGAGACGACTGTAGCAAAGGCAAAGGCTCTTAAGATGTACGTGGAACCTCTTATCACTAAATCCAAGGATGATTCTACACATTCCCGCCGTGTCGTTTTCAGCTATCTTAAGAACAAGTATGCCGTTACAGAACTGTTCCGTACGGTAGGACCGAAGATTGCAGACCGTCCGGGCGGATATACCAGAGTTCTCAAGACCGGCTTCAGAAAGGGCGATGGTGCCGATATGGCTCTGATAGAGCTTGTTGACTTCAACGAGGCTGCACTTGCATCTACAGCAAAGAAAGAAGCCAAGAAGTCGACTACCCGTCGTAGCCGCTCCAAGAAGGCTGCTGCGCCTGCAGTAGAGGCTGCCAAGGCTGAAGCTCCGGCAGAGGCTCCTGCAACAGAGACTCCGGCTGAGGAGAACAAGGCTGAATAATCAGGCTTCGCCAGGCTTGCGCACATGCGGTCTGGCCCGATAAAATAAAAAAGGAAGGCCAGTCAGGTCTTCCTTTTTTATTTGCCCGATTGCCTGCGTCATTCGCGGTCCCTGTCAGGGGAGAACCGCACAGGATCATCATATTGCTCCTGCAGGGCAAGCATCTGTCTCTTGAGGTCTGCCGTTATATCGTCATATCCGTCGGTGCCATACAGATTATTCAGTTCGTTCGGGTCATTCTCCAGGTCAAACAGCTCCCATTCATCGATGTCATTGTAGAAATGGATGAGTTTATACCTGTCTGTACGTATCCCGTAATGGCGCTTTACCATATGTTCTGCCGGGTATTCATAGAAATGATAATACAGGGCTGTCCTCCAGTTGTCAGGATGTTCCCCCTTAAGGAGCGGGACAAGTGATACGCCATGGATGTCATCAGGAATCCTGACTCCCGCCAATTCAAGGAATGTCGGGGCGTAATCAATATTCTGGACAAGTTCAGTGATATCCCCGCGACGGTCAAACCCGTCAGGAAGCCTCATGATGAGAGGTGTCCTCATGGATTCCTCATACATGAACCGCTTGTCGAACCATCCGTGCTCTCCCATATAGAATCCCTGGTCTGAAGTATATACGACAAGTGTGTTTTCCAGCATTCCTTTTTCCTTGAGATAGTCCAGGACTCTTCCGACATTGTCGTCAAGGGATTTGACGGTCTTCATATAGTCCTTGATATATCTCTGGAATTTCCATTCGGCAAGTTCCTTCCCCTGTGGATTCTTCCTGATGAAGTCGTCTATTATCGGACCGTAGAACCTGTCCCATGCTGCCCTCTGGTCCTTGTCCATCCTTCCGATGAACTGTTCATACCTCTCTTTCAGCCTGGAGTCCTTGCCTGGTGCAAGCATCTTGAGGTCATATATCAGGTCCATGTCCTTGGCTATGCCCATCTCCTGGGCGGCAGCCGCAGGGCGTCCCTTATAGTCATCGTAGAATGTTTCCGGCAGAGGGAAATCCCTGTCTTCATACAGGGCCAGATCGGTTGTGTCGGCCATCCAGTTCCTGTGTATTGCCTTGTGATGTATAAGCAGGCAGAACGGCTTGTCCTTGTCCCGTCCATTTTCCATCCAGTCGATGGCATCATCGGTAATGATGTCTGTCACATAGCCATGCCGTGGGATGGTGTCGTTCTGCATGGTAATGAAATCCGGGTTATAGTAGTCTCCCTGTTCCGGAAGTATCTCCCAGTAGTCGAATCCTGTGGGCAGGCTTTCAAGATGCCATTTCCCTACAAGGGCCGTCTGGTAACCGGCTTTCCGCAGAAGTTTCGGGAACGTCTGCTGGCTTCCGTCGAATACGCATGTCGTATTGTCGAAGAACCTGTTCCCGCACGAGTGTTTCCCGGTAAGCATGCATGCCCGGCTTGGTCCGCTCAGCGAGTTTGCCACAAAGCTGTTCGTGAACCGGACTCCGTCTGCGGCAATCCTGTCGAGATTCGGTGTCTCGATGTAGCGTGTGTCGTAGCAGCTCATCATCTGTGCGGTATGGTCGTCGGTCATGATGTAGACTATGTTAAGCGGAGCCTCTTTCCCGCTTTTCTGCTGGCAGGCCGTAAGCATTCCGAGCACTACGCTTCCGGCGACAGGGCAGATCAGTTTAAGGTTTGTCATGATGTGGTCAGTTTTTGTCATTTATTGGCTGGTCATTGGATTGTCTGTAAACAGGAGATGGGGTTCAAAAGATGTCTTCTGAATCCCCATCCCATGTCAATGCAGGCTTGAGGACCTGCTACAGGTTGTCTTTCTCGATATCCTTGAAGTATCTGTATGTGTTGACCTTCAGTTCGCCGGCTGCGAGTTCGTCGCACACGATTATCCCGTGCTGGTGTGCCTGCAATGCGGATAATGTGCATGTCTGCGAGTATGCCCCCTCCACAGCCTGCTGGAGGGCACGGGCCTTCTTGTGTCCGAAAGCAAGGACAAGGACTTCCTTGGAAGACATTACCGTCCCTACCCCGACTGTGAGTGCGAGTGCCGGCACCTTGTCTATGTCATTGTCGAAGAATCTTGAGTTGACTACCCTTGTGTCGTATGTGAGGGTCTTTACACGGGTCCGTGACACGAGGGATGAGAAAGGTTCGTTGAATGCCAGGTGCCCGTCTTCCCCGACACCGCCCATGAAGAGGTCGATGCCGCCTGCTGCGACAATCCTTTCCTCGTATGAAGCGCATTCGGCAGCAAGGTCAGGAGCGTTTCCGTTCAGGATGTTGATATTCTCTTTCGGCACATCGACATGGTCGAAGAAATTCCTTGCCATGAATGAGTGGTAGCTTTCAGGATGCGATTCCGGAAGGCCTACGTATTCGTCCATGTTGAATGTGATGACATTCCTGAAAGAGATTTCTCCGGCCTTGTGCATCCTGATGAGTTCCTGGTATGTCCCTATCGGAGTCGAGCCTGTCGGCAGACCGAGGACAAACGGCCTGTCAGTGACGGCGGCCTTTGCCTTGATGCGTGAAACAATGTATCTTGCAGCCCATACCGAGCCTTTCTTGTCGTCGTTTTCTATTATAAGTCTCATCTTATCTGTTGTTAAATGGTTTAATCATATTGTTGTTCCGGCCCGTTCACTCCCGGTGTGGGGACGGGCCGGAGGTGTGTCAGAAGAGTTTTACGAATACCTCAATGGCCTGATATTCCGCCATGCCGAGTTCGTTGTAAAGCCTTGCCGTATTCTGGGTCCTGTCTTCTGCCCTCTGCCAGAATTCACGGGAGTCATCGCCAGGGAACGGGACAATATCCTTCTGGGATACATGCCTGTATATGGCGTGACGTTTCTTGATGACCTCGTCCGGGCTGAGAGGTACGGCCATGTCGACCTTGCCGAGCTCCCATTCCATCCATGCCCCTCTGTAAAGCCATACGTGGCATTCCTTGAGCCATGCCTCGTTCTTGAGCTGCTCGAGGGCTTCAAGCACGGCTTCCGTACATACCCTGTGTGTCCCGTGAGGGTCTGCAAGGTCTCCGGCAAGGTATATCTGGTGCGGCTTTACCTTCTGGAGAAGGTCGATGATGATGTCGATATCCTTCTGGGTCCTTTCCCCTTTCTTGATTCCGCCCGTCTCGTAGAACGGAAGGTTGAGGAAATGGGCATTTGTATTCTCGTTAAGTCCGAATGACCTTACCGCACTGCGTGCTTCTGCACGGCGGATTGCGGCCTTGATGTCCAGAAGCGCCCTCGGCTCCGGCTCGCCAGGCCTCTTTGACTCTACAATCGCCTTGACTTCATCGAACTTGTCCGCGAAACCGAGTTCATGGGCAGTGTCCATGTGCTGGAGGACAACGTCGTCGTGGACGGCGACATTACCTGATGTCTCATAGGCGACATGTACGTCGTGTCCCTGTTCCACAAGGCGGATGAATGTTCCGCCCATCGATATCACGTCATCGTCAGGATGAGGCGAGAAGACCACCACTCTCTTAGGGAACGGTGCTGACGGTACCGGTCTTGTGGAGTCGTCCGCATTAGGCTTTCCGCCAGGCCATCCGCTGATTGTATGCTGGAGGTCATTGAATACGTCTATGTTGATCTTGTCGTATGCACCCTTTGTCTCAAGCAGTTCTCCGAGGGAGTTCTCGATGTAATCCTGATGCGTGAGTTTCAGGATAGGCTTGTGCACTGTCTCGCAGAGCCATACGACCGCTTTCCTGACAAATTTCGGAGTCCATTCGCAAGGCCCGACCAGCCACGGGGCTACAATCCTTGTAAGCATGCTTCCGGAATTGTCATCCGTGTAGACGCAGATATTCTCATGCCTCTGCAGGAACGATGCCGGGCAGGATGGCGTTACAGGACCTTCCACCATGTCTTTCACTACCTGGGCCTTGTCTTCGCCCCATGCCATCATTATTATCCTTCTTGCGGACATTATTGTCGCTATGCCGATAGTGATGGCGGTCTTCGGTGTGTCTGCGATATTCCCGTTGAAGTTCCGGGACTGGGCCTTTCTGGACTTGTATGAAAGGAGCACTGTCCTTGTGCGGCTCTTTGCCGATGACCCCGCTTCATTGAAGCCTATCTGACCCTGCTCTCCGACTCCGATGACAAGCAGGTCTAGTCCGGATATCGCCCTGTCATAGTCCGCGCAGTATCCTGTAATGTTGTCCTTGCTGACCTTGCCGTCAGGGATATGGATATTCTCTTTCTTTACATCAACCAGGTTGAGGAATTCGTCGTAGAGACGGAAATTCCGGCTCTGTTTCTCTCCGGAGCCTGTAGGGTAGTATTCGTCGATGCTGAATATCTCCACATCGGCAAATGAGATGTCCCCTGCCCGGTATCTGCGGACGAGTTCCCTGTAGAGGGTCACTGGAGTAGTCCCTGTGCTGAGACCGAGCCTGAAAGTCCCGTTGTGCCCCTTGATTTCCGAAATGATGGTCTCTGCAATGTCCGTACAGGCATTTTCAGCCGTGTCATAGATTTCTGCAGGGATTTTTTCGTAGCTGTGAAGAATGTCTTTCGGGAGATCTTTTTCAATCAGCCCCCCGTCTTTAGGTAAAGAAAAGTGTTTCATATTATATTATGTGTGTTTGTTCTCTTTTCTTCCGGGGAATGTCGTTCACTCATGCCCCTAATATGCAAATATATGAATATTCTTTAATCATTGTCCATATTGGTACTAAGCTTTTTTAAACTTTTGCTGTCAGGGTGCGTTTCCGGCTAATAATCTTAAATGTAAAAGGGAAATATGATAAAATGTATTATATTTGCCGCAGATATAACCTATATAGAGACCACTTGTTGTCAACACTCATACACTAATTAATAACCAGATCTATTTTACTATGCTAAAAACAATGAGGTTCACATTGTTCAGATGCTGCATTGCGGTTCTGTCCGTTGCAGGTCTGAGCGGACTGGCATCGCCTTCCGCATCGGCCCAGGAGCCGGGGGGGGTTGGTACTGTCAGCGGTATTGTAACTGATGATCAAGGCCCGGTAATCGGAGCCGCCGTGATGATCAAGGACAGTCAGGGCGGAGTGATTACGGGAATTGACGGAGATTACACTCTCAGCGGTCTTGAACAGGGAGATGTAATTGTCGTATCCATTCTGGGATATGCCACACAGGAAGTCCCTTATACCGGGCAGGCGACTCAGAATTTCAAGCTGAGCGTTTCTTCTGAATTTCTCGATGAAGTCGTAGTGACGGCTCTCGGTATCAAGCGTCAGGAAAAGACGCTGTCATACAATGTCCAGGAAGTCGATGCCGAGAAACTCGTAACCGTCAAGGATGCCAATTTCATGAATTCCCTCAACGGGAAAGTCGCCGGTGTGCAGATAACATCGTCTGCCGCGGGTGTCGGCGGTGCTGTCCGTGTCGTGATGCGTGGATCGAAATCCATCTACAAGGACAACAATGCCCTCTATGTGATAGACGGTGTCCCTATGACCAATATCTCTTTCGGTTCGACCGATGACGGTCTTCAGGGCAACTATCTCGGCTCTGACGGCGTAGCGGATATCAACCCTGACGACATCGAGTCCATATCGGTGCTTACGGGACCTTCCGCAGCGGCCCTTTACGGATCCGAGGCGGCTAACGGCGTTGTCCTCATCAATACGAAGAAAGGCGCCGAGGGAAAGGTGCAGGTAAGCATCTCCAACAGCACCACATTCTCTACTCCGTTTGTGATGCCGCGTTTCCAGAATACATACGGAAACGAGCCGGGGTCATACCAGAGCTGGGGCGCCGAGACTTCACGCCGTTTCAATCCGCGCGAATTCTTCAATACCGGGTCGAACATCAACAATTCCGTGGCAGTATCCATGGGATCAAAAAGGAACCAGACCTATCTGTCGGTCGCTACGACCAATGCCTCCAACATCATTCCTAACAGCGGATACAACCGCTACAATTTCACTTTCAGGAACACCACTTCATTCCTGAACGACAAGATGACCCTTGATGTGAGTGCAAGCTATGTCATCCAGAACAACAAGAACATGATTGCCTCCGGCGAGTACTTCAACCCGCTTCCGGCCCTCTATCTTTTCCCTCGCGGAGAGGATTTCGACAATGTCAGGATGTACCAGATATGGGATGAGTCGCGCAACCTCTATGACCAGAACTGGACATACGGCTCCGGCGACATGTCGTTCCAGAACCCGTACTGGATCATGCACAAGATGATCAACCAGTCCAAGAAGCACCGCTACATGCTTTCAGCCAGTCTGAAATATGACATAACCAAGTGGCTGAATATCGTAGGCAGGGTAAAGGTCGACAATTCCAACATCGATACGACAAATAAACGCTATGCCGGCACAAACACGAACTTTGCCGGAGAAAAGGGTCTTTATAACATAGTGAAGCGTAACGACATGCAGATATATGCCGACGCTATCGCCAATGTGGATGTATATCTTGCCAGGGACTGGCATCTCACCGCCAATGTCGGCGCATCCATCAAGGATGTGCAGATGGACCTTCTCGGATGGGGCGGAGACCTGAGGCAGATCCCGAATTTCTTCTCGATTACCAATATCTCCACGACGTCGTACCGCGAGCGCGAAGACGGGTCAAGGGTGCAGTCCCAGAGTGTTTTCGCCAATGTCGAGCTCGGCTGGAAGAGTATGATATATCTTACATTGACCGGACGTAATGACTGGGAGTCGGCCCTTGCATTCTCGAAATACAAGTCATTCTTCTATCCTTCGGTCGGCCTTTCCGGAATTATTTCCGAGATGGTGGAGTTCCCTAAATGGTTCTCATTCCTGAAAGTCCGCGCATCATTCTCGGCGGTCGGTTCCTCATATGCCGCCTATCTGACAAAGCCGTACTATGAGTACAGGGCCCAGAACCATTCATGGGATTCCAACCACCGGTTCCCGAATGACAACCTTAAGCCGGAGCAGACCAACTCGTGGGAGGTGGGCCTCAATGCGCGCTTCTTCGACGGCAAGGTCAATCTCGATGCCACATGGTATCTCTCCGACACCTACAACCAGACATTCGAATCCACCCCTGCGTCCACGTCAGGCTATTCGTCAGTGCTGGTACAGGCAGGACAGGTCCGCAATACCGGTCTCGAGCTTTTGCTCAGCTACCAGAATACATGGAAGGACTTCTCCTGGAACACGAGCCTGACATATACGATGAACCGCAACAAGATAATGAGGCTTGCCGACGGAGTCATAAGCCCGGTCGACGGGAAGCCTATCGACATGCCTTATCTTGAGAAGGCGACACTCGGCGATACAGGTTCCCCTCAGGTAATCCTTTATGAGGGAGGGACAATGGGAGACCTCTATATCAACAGGGAGCTCCGGACTGACGGTAACGGCAATATCTATGTGGACCCTCAGACCAACCAGGTCGAGCTTGCCCAGACAGAGCGCCGCAAGGTGGCCAGCCTGCTTCCTCTCGGCAATCTGGGATGGAGCAACAGCTTCTCATATAGGGGCTTGACCTTGAATGTGATGATTACGGCAAGGCTTGGAGGTTCGGTAGTGTCCAATACAGAGGCAATCCTCGACTATTACGGAGTGTCCGAGCGTTCAGCCGCTGCCAGGGCTGCCGGAGGAGTGAGGGTCAATAACGGCCTTGTTGACGCCAAGAACTATTATCAGACCATCGGTGCAGGTACCGGAGCCGGGGCATATTACATCTATGATGCCACCAATGTAAGGCTCCAGGAACTGTCGCTGGCATATACGCTTCCTAAGAAATGGTTCAAGGACAAGCTTGCCATGACAGTCTCGCTGATAGGACGCAATCTCTGGATGATATATAACAAGGCTCCGTTTGATCCGGAACTTACCACATCCACTACCGACAACTTCCTGCAGGGAGTGGACTATTTCATGATGCCAAGCCAGAGGAATCTCGGCTTCTCGGTTAAATTCCAGTTTTAACAATCTCTGACAGTTCTGTTATGAAAAGAAATAAGATTATACTCATGTTCGGCCGTATTGCCCTCTGTGCAGCACTGTTCTCCGCTGTAGCCTGTACGGGCAAATTCGAGGAGTACAATACAAAGCCGTACCGTCCGACAGATGAAGACCTGAAAGGAGACAACCTCGGAGTCGGTATCCTCTTCCCGTCCATGCTTGAATGGATGACGCATGTCCAGGTCAATGCATCCCAGTACCAGGATGTCCTGATAGGGGATGAACTCGGCGGATACTGTTCTGCCGTGAAGCCTTATCAGGGTCAGAATATCTCTACATATAATCCGTCTGATGCATTCAATGACCCGCTCTTCGAGAATACGTTCTCGAATTTCTACAGCAATTATTATCAGGTGGTAAACGAGACAGGCGGAGAAGGTCCGGTGTACCAGCTCGTACAGATTGTGCGTGTAGCTTCGATGCTGCGTGTCACGGATGCCTATGGGCCTATCCCGTATACCAGGATGCAGCAGGGGACATTCTCCGTGCCTTACGACAGCCAGAAGGATGTCTATATGGCAATGATTGCCGACCTCGATGAGGCGATGGATGTGCTTTATACCTTCATATCGTCAGGAAACACTTCCCTTCTGCCCGAGTCCGACATAAGCAGTTATGCCGGGAATGCCAGCATGTGGCTTGCCTTTGCAAATACCCTCAAGCTGCGTATGGCTATCCGTATGAGCGGGGTTCCTGAGGTCCAGGCCGATGCGCAGCGTTTTGCCGAGGAGGCGGTAAGCAATGCCGCTATATACGGACTGGTGGATGAGGTGTCGGAGTCCATGTATTTCGAACTCTCTTCCCGCAGGAATCCGTATTTTACCCAGGCTACAATCTCGGACTGGCAGGATCTCAGGTCCAATGCCAACATTACAATGTATATGAATGCATATGCCGATCCACGCAGGCCTTACTATTTTTCAATGTCGTCATATGGCGGAGACCTGGCATATGTGGGCGCCCGCTCCGGGATAGACGCTGTGGAGGTTAAGGATTATACCGGGTATTCTTACCCTCTTTTCGGGGAGACTGACCCGGTGCCTGTGATGTATGCCGCTGAAAGCTGGTTCCTCAGGGCTGAGGGCGCACTGCTCGGATGGTCGATGGGGGATACTGCCGAGAACCTCTACAAGATGGGGATACAGACTTCCATGGCAGAGGCAGGATGCTCGTCCGACTACAACAGCTATATCCAGAAATCAGATGAGGTCAAGCTTTCCTATGAGGATCCGCTGGGACGCAATTCCGATATTGATTTCGGGACAGCGCCGTCTGTCGCATGGGCTGATGACGGCAACGAGCTCGAGCGTATCATCATCCAGAAATGGATTGCAAACCACATGATAGGACATGAGGCCTGGGCCGATTTCCGGCGTACCGGCTTCCCTGAGATGCTTATGGCAGTCAATAACCTGAGCCATGGCGGACAGTGGGGAGAAGTCGATGATGCGCGGGGAATGCGCCGTCTGCATTATCCTCAGTCGGAATATGACAACAACAGGGAGAACGTGACCACAGCTGTCCAGCTGCTCGGTGGCCCGGACCAGCACGGGACCGATGTATGGTGGGCCAAGAAGAACTGACTTTAACCGATTATGACATATCTTATGAATACAAAGACAAGAATTATATC
>CALUTW010000020.1 GCA_944323805.1 uncultured Bacteroidales bacterium
TCTAGTTTGATTTCAAAACTATACTTCATAACAAAACCCCGAAAGTTTTTTGTCTAACTTTCGGGGTTCATGTCAAGAATTAGTCGCCCTCTCTTTTTTATTCTTCTGTCTTGCACCACCTGTCGAGCCAGCGGAAGTATTCCCTGTGCCAGTATAGAGCATTCTGAGGCTTGAGTATCCAATGGTTCTCGTCAGGGAAGACTATCAGCCTTGATGGTACTCCCATCAGCTGTGCGGCATTGTATGCGGCCATTCCCTCATCGACAGGGACGCGGAAGTCCATTCCGCCATGGGTTACCAGGATAGGTGTGTCCCATTCCGTCACAAGCTTGTGAGGGGAGTTCGCATAATGTCTGACTGCTTTCGGGGCATTGCTCCATGGGGAGCCGCCCTGACGGATGCCTCCGAAAGTCTCTCCGTCGCCGGCCGGACCCACAGGGCAATCCGGAGTGCCGACCCTGCTGTCTGCCTCATATTCATGCAGGCCGCCATTATCCCAGTTCGCAAACCACATCTCTTCTGTGGTCATGTACATGTGCTCCTCGTTGAATATGCCGGCATGCGCGATGAATGCATCGAATGTATTCCTGTGTATGCCAGACAGATAGTAAATCGAATATCCGCCGTAGCTGGCTCCGCATGCCGCCATTTTCCCTACGTACGGCTCTGCTTTCAGCGCACGTGCCGCAGAGAGATAGTCCTGCATGTTAAGTCCGCAATAGTCTCCGGATATCTGTTCTGTCCAGTCCTGTCCGAATGCGGTAGTCCCGCGCCTGTTCGGCAGCACGGTTATGTATCCCTGAGATGCCATGAGCCGGTAGTTCCATCTGTATGACCATCCCTGGCTGAGAGTGCCCTGTGGCCCTCCGAGGCATATCAGGATTGAAGGATATTCTTTTGAAGGATCGAAGTGCGGCGGGTAGATGACCCAAGTGAGCATGTCCTTGCCGTCGACGGTCCGGATGTACCGGGCTTCTGTCAAAGGCTCGTCAAGGGAGTCGAGAATGTCCTTGTTCTCTGCCGTAATTGCCTTGTAGGCGACAGGTTCGCCTATGACCTTGCATGCGCCTTTCAGTGGCTTGTTCTGCACGGCATCCCCGCAGTGCCCGCCGTTGTCTGGAACAGCTTCCCGGCCGATTGATACGGCGACGAGTTCATCCGGGAAATCCATGCTGCACCATGTCGTGAGCAGGGAAGTACATCCGTCTGCCTCCATGATATGGAAAGGCGAACCGAAATCATACCACATGTCCTCTCCGGTAATGCGCTCGACAGTTTCCGTGCCTGTGCCGGAGTCTGACGCAGAGCCGGAGACTGAGGCTCTGAATATGCCCTGTATTCCCTCTGCAAGGGCATTGAAGTAGATATGCCTTGAGTCATGGCTCCAGACCGGCCCGGCAGCATTGTATCTGAAATCCGCAGTGAGGTCGCGTATGCCGGAAACGGTCAGGCCCGTAATGTCCCCGATGTTCCTGATGCCGGCGGCATTTGCCGGAGCACAGTTAATGTCCGCAACCATAAGCCTCTGCTTGTCTGCCTCGTATCCATCTCTTTCCATGCTTATCCAGCACAGCATGCTGCCGTCAGGCGACCATACGGGATTGGTATCATACCCGCCTTTCATGTCGATTACAGACGTTTTTCCGGTGGATACCTCATAAATGTAGATTTCAGTGTCTGTGGAGAATGCGTATTTCTTTCCTGTGAGTTTCCTGCATGAATATGCGATGTATCTGCCGTCAGGACTCCAGGAGAGCTGCTCTATGCCGCTGAACGGTTCTGTCGGGAGCTCATACGGTTCCCCGTTCAATATGTCGGTGGACGAATCCTTCGTTATGCTTTTCCTGCCGGACTTGCCGGTTGCCAAGTCTGCTACAAATGTGTGCGGTATGTTTTCTACCCAATGGTCCCAGTGCCTGTACATGAGGTCATCTGCGGATATCGCAGAGGAGTTCGTGATGTCCGGATACAGGTCGGACGGCTTTTTCAGGCTGCTCTGTACGGAACTTACATACATGACCTGCGACTGGTCCGGAGACAGCTTGAATTCACTGATTCCGTCGGGTATGTCGCTGAGCTGTACGGCCTTGCCGAGTCTTTTCCTGCCTTCCTTCCCTTTGACTGGAGCGGACCATATCTGACCGTCCTGTATGTATATCAGCCGTTTGCCGTCATGACTCCATCTCGCGTTGCTGAAGCTTTTGCCCGAGCGTGTCAGCTGCTGACGTCCGCTGCCGTCGGTATTGATGAGATACAGGTTGTTGCAGGACCTGTTGTCCTTGACGGATGTATAGGATACACCATATAATATTGTCTTCCCGTCCGGGGATACCTGTGGGTCGGATACTTTCCCGAATGACAGCAGTATTTCAGGGGTCATGACCCCGTCATTTGCCTGTATTCCGGGCTTGCCGATGAATTCCATCTTTTCTTTTTTCATATTGTCAATCCGTTTTTCTGAAAAACCGGTTGCCCTGTCCGCCACAGCGAGGACAACGATAAGAAGCAGGATGATTCCTGCAGCTGTTCCGGTTGAAAATTTTTTCCGTGTAGTCATGGTCTATTGTTGTTTTGTACATTTCCGTATAATGCCGCCGTCATTGCAGCACGTCCTGCCAGCTCCTCCCTGAGATGTCCCGGAGACAGCACCTCGATTCTCGGGCTGAGTCTGAAGAGCTCCATCACAAGGCTTTCATTCGGACTCGCAAATATGGAGAATACCGTGCAGTCACCTGTCTTTGACAGGACTTTCTGGCTTCTGTGCAGGGGCAGGTCCTCTATATAGCCGGCCTCCTTGCCCGTTGCCATGAACACAATCTCCTCCGGTCTGGTATCGGAAAGATAGACTCCGAAGCTGGTGCTGAACAGCTCGTCGACATCGAATCCTGCCGGCATCCTGAAATGCCTGCCGGTCACTGTCATCGAGGTAATCCTGTCCATCCCGTATACTCTTATCCGGCTGCGTTCGACACAATATCCGATGATATACCATCTGCGGGAGCTTTCCTTGACCGCATACGGCCGGACGGTGTACGAGGACGGCTCTTCCCCCGAATATTTCCTGTATCTGATAGTAATTTCCAGATTGTCAGTCATGGCATCCATGACAGCCGCGAGATGCCGGTGTCCTGACGGGATGTCCTCTACGGATACCCGTCCCGAAAGCCTCTCCCTGCTGAGGGACAGGATGTTGTTCACTGTGAATGTGTTTATCAGCCATGCCGATGCGGCATTGCTGTCCGCAACATCTTCTGAATACCTTATGAAGTATCTGTTTGTACTCCTGTCGCATTCAATCCTGATGTTGAATATCTCTTCTATTGCTTCACGGTGGTTGTTGAACGAGCGTCTGGCATATGCGGAACCGAAACGGCTTTCCCACATGTCCGAGAGCTCACGTATCGAAAGCCCCCTGTCCCCGGCCCGTATGAATATCTGTATGAGCCAGATGTATTTCTGCAGAAGTTCTGTTACCATATGGATTTCAATGTATGCATGGCTCAGCTTATCTTGCTGTAGTCGCGTATCCGGTATTTCTCTTTCCTCAGTTCCTCCCTCAGAATAGCGTTCCTGTCGCTTGAGAGGGTCGGGTCGTCCTTGAGCACGGATTCCGCATATTGCCTTGCCTCGTTCAGGAGAATCCCGTCCCTGGCAAGCGAGGCTATGTTGAGATTGACCGGAAGCCCGCTCTGCTGCGTGCCTTCCAGGTCTCCAGGGCCTCTCATCTTCATGTCCTCCTCTGCGAGCTCGAATCCGTTCTCAGTCGCGCACATGAGCTCTATCCTGTGCTTCGACTCCTTGCTGATACGGTGTCCTGTCATCAGTACGCAGTATGATTTTTCCGAGCCTCTTCCGACGCGACCCCTCAGCTGGTGCAGCTGGCTCAGTCCGAACCTTTCGGCGCTTTCTATGACCATGACCGATGCATTCGGCACATCGACCCCCACTTCAATCACGGACGTCGCGACAAGGATGTTTGCCCTCCCGGCCGCAAAGGCGTCCATATTGAATTTCTTGTCCTCATTGCTCTGCTTCCCGTGTACGATGGCTGTCTTGTAGGGAGGGAACGGGAATGCCTGCACAATCTGTTCGAAACCCATCTCAAGATTCTTGTAGTCGGTCTTTTCACTTTCGAATATGAGAGGATAGACCACGAATATCTGCCGTCCGAGGGCGATCTGCTCCTTCATGAATTTGAACAGGGCAGGTCTGCGGCTTTCCGTGGCATGCATGGTCAGTATCGGCTTTCTCCCCGGAGGAAGTTCGTCTATTACAGATACATCGAGGTCCCCGTACAATGTCATCGCGAGTGTCCTCGGGATAGGTGTGGCTGTCATTACCAGGACATGCGGAGGCCTGCCGCATGATGACTTCTGCCAGAGCCTTGACCTTTGCTCCACCCCGAAGCGGTGCTGCTCATCGATTACAGCGAGTCCGAGGTTCCGGAATACCACATTGTCCTCGAGCAGGGCGTGTGTGCCCACAATGATTCCGATGGAGCCGTCCTCGAGTCCTGCATGGATCTCCCGGCGCTCTGCCGTACGGCTGCTTCCGGTCAGGAGGGCAACCTTGACACCTGTCGGGGCAAGGTATCGGGAGATATTCTTGAAATGCTGCTGGGCAAGCACTTCTGTCGGGGCCATGATGCATGCCTGATAGCCGTTCCCTGCAGCGATGAGCGAAGTCAGGACCGCGACCATGGTCTTGCCGCTTCCGACATCTCCCTGCAGCAGCCTGTTCATCTGGTGCCCGCTCTTCATGTCATCCCGGATTTCCCTGATGACACGTTTCTGCGCCCCTGTCAGAGGGAACGGCAGGGCTCCGTAGCACAGATTGAAATATTCCCCGACCTTAGGCATCATTATGCCGTTCTCGTTCCTGCTGCGGATGTATTTCTGTTTCAGGAGAGAAAGCTGCAGATAGAACAGCTCCTCGAATTTCAGCCTGTATCTTGCCTTTGCGAGGGATTCCTGGTCAGCAGGGAAATGTATGTTCCTCAGCGCAAAATGTATGGGCACGAGCTTCTTTTCTTTCAGGATGTATTCCGGGAGGGATTCCCTTACATCAGGGAGGACAGCATTTAGCGCTGCTGCCTGCAGCCTGTTCATCAGCTTGCCTGTAATGCCGGCATTCCGCAGCTTTTCGGTGCTTGCGTAGACACCTGTCATCGTGCCGGCAGTGATGAATCCCGCCTTGATTCCCGTCCCGGTGCTTACGGCGTAGTCCTGGACGTTGTCCACTTCCGGATGCACCATGTTCAGCCTGCCGTTGAAGACGGACGGTTTCCCGAAGAATATGAATTCCTTTCCCGGCTCCAGCTTCCCGTAAATCCATTTTATCCCCTTGAAGAATACAAGCTCCATCATTCCGCTCCCGTCCGACACTGTTACCTTCATTCTCTTTACGGCATTGAACCTTATCTCCTGCTGCCGGCTTCCGTCCCCGTTGCCCTGGCCAGCCGTCTGTGCTGTGCCGCCGATGCCGGATGCCGTTTCGCCACCGGTCCCTGGAAGCACGGGGATATCCTGGAATACCGGCCCCGCAGTGCCGTACAGCTCCCTTGACATGACTTTCGCACGTATCTGGATATGCGCCATGTCAGGTACGGCATCAGCTATGCGTATGACAGAGCTCCTGTCTATGTACCTGTACGGGTACAGACGGACCAGGTCGCCGAATGTCGACACACCCAGCTCCTTTTTCAGGAGGTCCGCCCTTCTGGGCCCCGCCCCGGGAAGAAACTGTATGTCATTTTCAAGTGCTCCGGCTCCCATGGTCAATTGCTGTTTACGCAAAATTAGAAAAAATGATTCAAATAATCAGTTCCGGATGTAACGACCGGAGCCATAAATGGGAGATTTCCCCAATATTGAATGTCGGGGGACTTGTCTTTCCGAATTTCCCCTTTTTCATTATCTTTGCAGAATTGAAAATATCGGAATATGGCAAAGAAACTTGTTGTGGGTATAACCCAGGGGGACGGGAACGGCATCGGATACGAGGTCATAATAAAGGCTTTTGCCGATGAGCGGATGCTGGATATCTGCACTCCCGTGATATACGGCTCCTCCAAGATATTCGGATTCTATAAGAAACAGATCCATAACATAGACCAGATCAATACAAACGTCATTAATTCGGCCAGGGATGTCCATCAGAAGAGGGTAAATATCGTGAACTGTCTTCCGGACAATGTGTTCGTCGAGCCCGGACAGCCTACGCCGGAGTCGGCCAAGTCGGCCATGACGGCTCTTAAATGTGCAGTCGAGGATGTCCGGAACGGATATATCGATGTCCTGGTCACGGCACCTATCAATAAAAGGGCCATGGTCAGCGAAGGGTTCGGCTATACCGGACATACAGAGTATCTGGAACATGAGTTCGGTGTCGAGGAAGGGCTGATGATAATGGTAAGCGAACGTCTAAAGGTGGCTGTCGTTACAGGGCATATCCCGTTCAAGGATGTCTCATCGAGCCTGTCGACAGACCTTATACTCAAGAAGCTGAGGATAATGAATGCCTCCCTGATGCGGGATTTCGGCATCATGAAGCCTAAGATAGCCGTACTGGGGCTCAACCCACATTGCGGGGACGGCGGACTGCTCGGGGATGAGGAACAGTCGATAATCCTCCCTGCCGTAAAGGCTGCCAATGAAGAAGGCATCCTTGCATTCGGCCCGTACTCCCCGGACGGGTTTTTCGGTCTGGGCAATTACAGCCGGTTCGATGCCACTCTCGCCATGTATCACGACCAGGGGCTTATCCCTTTCAAGGCGCTTGCCTTTGAGGAGGGAGTCAACTATACTGCGGGGCTTCCTGTCGTGAGGACATCCCCGGACCATGGGACGGCATATGACATGGCCGGAAGAGATATGGCTGACCCGATGTCGATGATATCGTCCATATATGCCGCCATTGACATTTATAACCATCGCCTGCAGTATGATGAAATGCAGGCGGGACGTCTGCAGCCGGGCCATGCAGCCCAGGACAGGCCGCAGAGAGGAAATGTGATAGAGTGAGACCTCCGATATTCATCTATACGGACGGATCATCCAGAGGAAATCCCGGCCCAGGGGGCTATGGGGTCATCCTCCGGTGCGGGGACAGGGAGCTTGAGCTGTCAGGAGGCTTCTCATGCACTACCAATAACAGGATGGAGCTGCTGGCGGTCATCAGAGGGCTTGAGGCAGTACGGTGGGATAATGCCGAGATCCATATATGGAGCGATTCTTCGTATGTCGTCAATGCTGTCAATAAGGGCTGGCTGCTCAACTGGGAGCGCAAAGGCTTTGCGAAGGCAAAGAACCCGGACCTGTGGCGCAGATTCCTGCCGCTTTACAGAAGGCACAGGGTCGCTTTCCACTGGATAAAGGGCCATGCCGGGCATCCGGAGAACGAGAGATGCGATGCCATGGCTGTTGCAGCGGCCATGCAGCCGTCCCTTCCCGAGGATACGGGTTACATCGCCGCAGAAAATCAGGACAGCGTACTGTCCATGTAAATATGGTGCTGATATGAAAACAGTGATTCCATCCCGTCCGGCAGTATCGGTAATAGTGCCGGTATATAATTCGGCATCGACTCTCGAACGGTGTCTTGAAAGCCTGCTTGCCCAGTCTTTCACTGATTTCGAGATTATACTGGTCGATGACGGCAGCACGGACGGCTCTGCAGACATATGTGCGGGATATAGCCGGCATGACAGCCGGATAAAGGTCATCTCCCAGCCTAACAGGGGCGTCTCGGCTGCAAGGAATCTCGGGCTGGACAATGCTTCGGGGGAGTATGTGGCATTCTGCGACAGCGATGACATGGTGCGTCCGTCATGGCTGTCATCGATGATGGCTGCTGCAGGAAAGGCCGGTCTGGTTGTATGCGGATACAACATATACAGGAACGACACCGGGGAATGGGAGCAGAAGACGCTCGGGCATACGGAGATATTCACTGACGATGATGTACTCCTGGAGACCCTGCTGAGCTGCAGCCTTCTGCAGTTCGTCTGGAACAAGCTCTTCAACATGAAGATAATACGCGAATCCGGGCTGAGATTTGAAGAGTCGTTTACCGTCTTTGAGGACGAGTATTTTGTCCTTGGCTACATAATGAACATAGGCAAGGTCATATGCATACCTGAATGCACTTATGACTACTGGCATCCTGCGGATTTCATGAAGAAATATGATTTCGGCATAGACTCATTCAAGGCGGTGGTGGAACGGATTTACGCCATTGTGAAGAATGTCCAGGGTCATCTCCGCCTGCCGTCAATCGTATACTGGTACAAGATTGCGCTCGGACGTTATGTCTCCACGCATTCATACGAAGAATCAAAGGATTACCTTTTGTTTGCAAGGAAGCTTGCCATATCGTTCCATGACGGGCCTCTCAACCATCTTACCGTACGTTTCCTGCCTCCGGGACTGCTGTATCTCCTTCTGAAGGCAGTGCATCACTGACAAAATGTTGTCAGGTTTGTAATATTTTCATAAATTTGAATCCCATACCGGGCCGGGGGTTATATTTTCTTTTCCGGCCTGAGGAAAAGGTTAAGATATGAAAGGTATCGTACTTGCGGGAGGGTCGGGTACCAGGCTTTATCCCATTACAAAAGGCGTGAGCAAGCAGCTTCTGCCGATATATGACAAGCCGATGGTATATTATCCTGTTTCCGTGCTGATGCAGGCTGGAATCAGGGATATCCTCATCATATCCACTCCTGCCGACCTGCCGGCGTTCAGGCGCCTGCTCGGGGACGGGTCGGATTACGGGCTGAGGTTCGAATATGCCGAGCAGCCCAGTCCGGACGGACTCGCCCAGGCATTCATCATAGGGGAGGACTTTATCGGGAAAGACAATGTATGCCTTATTCTCGGGGACAACATATTCCATGGGGCCGGCCTTTGCGGATTGCTCCAGGACGCGGTGCGGACTGTGGAGAATGAAGGGAAGGCGACTGTCTTCGGCTATCGTGTCGACGACCCGGAGCGCTATGGCGTAGCGGAGTTCGACAGTGACGGCAACTGCCTTTCGATAGAGGAGAAACCGGAGCATCCGAAGTCGCATTATGCGGTGGTCGGACTGTATTTCTATCCGAACAGGGTGGTAGACGTGGCGAAGAGCATCACTCCGTCCGTGAGGGGCGAGCTTGAGATAACCTCTGTCAACCAGAGATTCCTGCATGACGGGGATCTCAAGGTCAAGACCATGGAGAGAGGGTTTGCCTGGCTGG
Source organism: uncultured Bacteroidales bacterium (assembly GCA_944323805.1). Taxonomy (GTDB): domain Bacteria; phylum Bacteroidota; class Bacteroidia; order Bacteroidales; family UBA932; genus Cryptobacteroides. The sequence continues at coordinate 9,236 of CALUTW010000020.1, forward strand.
ATACCGGGACACATGATTCCCTGGCCGAGGCATCCATTTTCGTAGAGGTCATAGAGAAGCGGCAGGGTCTTAAGGTCGCCTGCCTGGAGGGAATCGCCTACAGGAACGGCTGGATCGATGAAAAGAAAATGAGGGAGATAGCGGCGACAATGGCCAGGAACCAGTACGGACAGTATCTCCTAAAGGTAATTGATGAAGTTAATGCGGCCGGGAGGAATGGCCGGGACAGAACCTGTGAATAATGAATGTTATCAAGACGGAAATAGACGGGGTGCTGATAATCGAACCCCGGATATTCAATGACGGACGCGGATATTTCTTCGAGGCATATTCCAGGAGGGAATTCGAGGCACTTGTGCGTAAGGTGGACTTCGTGCAGGACAATGAAAGCCGTTCTTCATACGGTGTCGTGAGGGGGCTCCATTTCCAGAAGCCGCCGTATTCCCAGAGCAAGCTTGTGCGCGTGATATCAGGTACGGTGCTCGATGTGGCGGTCGACATAAGAAAGGGCTCTCCGACGTTCGGCAGGCATGTCGCAGTGGAGCTCAACGGAGACAATCACAGGCAGCTGTTCATCCCGAGGGGCTTCGCTCACGGTTTTGCGGTATTGAGCAATGAGGCCGTATTCCAGTACAAGTGCGACAGTTTCTATGCTCCACAGAGCGAGGGTGCAATAGCATGGGATGACCCTGACCTTGGAATCGACTGGAGGATTCCTCCGGAGAGGGTTGTACTGTCGGAGAAGGACAGGCATCATGACAGGCTGAAGGATGCAGGATGGCTGTTTGATTACGGGACTGACTATTATTCCGCCCTGGAGGGCAAGGAGGGACTGGCATGAATGTACTGGTAACAGGTGCGAACGGGCAGCTCGGCAATGAGATGCGCATAGTGGCGGCATTATCCGGGAAGGACAGGTATATCTTCAGTGATATCAGTGATTTGCCCGGGTATGAGACCGAAAGGCTGGATGTGACTGATCCACGGGCTGTGGACAGGATGGTGGCTGAGAACAATATCAAGGTCATCGTCAACTGCGCCGCATACACGAATGTCGACAAGGCTGAAGATGACCATGAGGCTGCCCGGCTTCTGAATGCCGGGGCTGCCGCCAACCTGGCATCGGCCATAAGACGGAATGGGGGAGTGCTTGTGCATATATCGACCGATTATGTGTTCGGGGGCAACCTCAACAATATCCCGTGCAGGGAAGATGAGCCGGCAAATCCTACCGGAGTGTACGGGACGACGAAGCTGCTCGGGGAAGAAGCCGTGAAAAGGTCCGGCTGCAGGTATATCATCATCCGTACCGCATGGCTTTACAGTGAATTCGGGAAGAATTTCCTCCGGACAATGCTCAGGCTTACGGCAGAAAAGGAAGTGCTGAATGTCGTCTTCGACCAGACGGGCTCCCCTACATATGCCTATGACCTTGCCTCTGCCATATTCCATATCATAGAGAACAGGCAGTATGAAGGCAGGAGCGGCATCTATCATTACAGTAACGAGGGAGTGTGCTCCTGGTATGACTTTACCAAGATGATTGCAGAGATTTCAGGCCATAAGGCATGCGATATCCGTCCATGCCACAGCAATGAATTCCCGAGCAAGGTGGTGCGTCCGAGCTATTCCGTACTTGACAAGACCAAGATAAAGAAGACTTTCGGAGTGGAGGTCCCCTACTGGACAGACTCATTGAGAAGATGCATCGGCAAAATCATGAAAGCCGGAACCATATAACAATTCTTTGATATACATGGAATTCAAGAGAAATATCATGATAACGGGCGGCGCAGGCTTCATCGGCAGCCATGTCGTGCGCCTGTTCGTGAACAGGTATCCTGACTGCAGGATAATAAATGTGGACAAGCTGACATATGCAGGCAACCTCGGGAATCTCAGGGATATTGAGGATATGCCGAACTATGTGTTCGAGAAGGCTGATATCTGCGACTTCGACAGGATGCTGGAAATAATGCGCACCTATGATGTCGGCGGGATAATACATCTTGCTGCAGAAAGCCATGTGGACAGGAGCATCAGGGACCCGTTTACCTTTGCGAGGACAAATGTAATGGGTACCTTGAGCCTGCTTCAGGCCGCCAGGTCCCTATGGGAGGATTCCGGCTGGATGACAGGCAGTTCCCGCTGCATGTTCTATCATATTTCCACTGACGAGGTATACGGAGCCCTGGAGCTGAACCATCCTGAAGGTATCAGATCTGATTTCTCGGCCCATGAAGTCTATGGGGACAGCTTCTTTACTGAGGAGACAAAGTACCGGCCGCACAGTCCGTATTCTGCGTCCAAGGCGTCATCCGATCATTTTGTCAGGGCCTTCCATGACACATACGGCATGCCGGCTATCGTGACCAACTGCTCCAACAATTACGGTCCCTATCAGTTCCCGGAGAAGCTGATACCTCTGTTTATAAACAATATAAGGCATAACAGACCGCTCCCGGTATATGGAAAGGGAGAGAATGTCCGGGACTGGCTGTATGTTGAGGACCATGCCAGGGCCATTGACCTTATCTTCCACAGGGGAGAGCCGGGAGCGACATACAATATCGGAGGCTTTAACGAGTGGAAGAACATAGATATTGTGAAGGTGCTGATAAAGACGGTGGACAGTCTCCTCGGACGTCCTGAAGGCTATTCCGACAGTCTGATCACTTATGTGACTGACCGCAAAGGCCATGACCTGAGGTATGCCATCGATTCGTCGCGCCTGCACAGGGAGCTCGGCTGGTCCCCGTCCCTGCAGTTCGAGGAGGGCATCGTGAAGACGGTAAGATGGTATCTCGACAATCAGGAATGGATGGATGATGTCACTTCCGGCGGATATATGAAATACTATGATGAAATGTACGGCAGGAGGTAGCCGGAATATAGTTGAATATTGTCATAAAAGCAATCATATGCAACTGTCAAGACGAATATCGGAAATATCCTATTCCCCTATACGCAAGCTGTCTCCTCTGGCGGACAGCGCCAAGGCGCGCGGGGTCAGGGTCTATCATCTCAACATCGGGCAGCCGGACATACGGACTCCGGAATGCGGACTTGAAAGTCTCAGGCATATCGACAGGAAAGTCCTGGAATACAGCCCTTCGGAAGGCTTCCTTTCATTAAGGCGCCGCTTGTCCGGGTATTACTCCGGCTATGGGCTGTCATATTCCCCTGATGAGATAATAGTGACTTCCGGGGCATCGGAGGCCCTCATGTTCCTGTTCATGACATGCCTTGATCAGGGGGACGAGGTCATAACAGTCGAGCCTACATATGCCAATTACCTGACTTTCGCTGCCGCTGCCGGTGTGAATATCGTATCCTTGCCGACCGATATCAGGGATGGTTTCGCCCTGCCTTCCCCGGAAGAGTTCGAGCGCAGGATTACGGCAAGGACAAAGGCAATCCTGATATGCAGTCCAAATAACCCTTCCGGTTGTCTCTATTCTGCGGATGAGCTGCATGCGCTTGCCGGGATTGTCAGGAAGTACGGCCTCTATCTCTTCTCCGATGAGGTCTACAGGGAGTTTGTTTACGGGGATTCGGAATACTGCTCTGCGGGGCATCTGGAGGGCATTGAAGAGAATGTCGTGATAGTGGATTCATTCTCGAAGCGTTTTTCCGAATGTGGGATACGCGTAGGATGCATTGCGACGAGGAGCAGGGATGTGCTGGCCGGCATGATGAAGCTCTGCCAGGCGCGTCTGAGTCCTCCTCTTATAGGCCAGATTGTGGCCGAGGCATCGTTTGATGCAGGAAAGGACTACATCAGCAATGTAATATCCGAGTACCGGGAGCGGAGGGATGTGCTTGTGGATGGCCTGCTGGGGATTCCTGGCGTATTTGTCGTCAGGCCGCAAGGGGCTTTCTATGTCATGGCAGAACTCCCGGTGGATGATGCGGAGAAGTTCTGTTCATGGTGTCTCTCGGATTTCTCATATGAGGGTGAGACCGTGATGATGGCCCCGGGAGCAGGCTTCTATGTGACGCTCGGGATGGGCTGCCGCCAGGTCAGGATGGCATATGTCCTGCAGAAGGACGATCTCCGGCGGGCAGTGCATGTCCTTGCCAGGGCTCTCGAATCATATCCCGGCGCCCTGCGCTGATTTTAAAAGTTATTATCTTACGCCATATTGTTTTCTTGCAAGAAAATAACTATTTTTGCAAGATTCCGGTCTTGTTGCATGACAGTGCCTGCGGCATGTCCGCACGGCATGGCACCGGACAGTTTAACAGAACAAATAACATCAGGTAGATATGGCGTTAGCAGATGTTTTCAGAAAGATATTCGGCTCGAAGGCTGACAGGGACCTCAAGCAGCTTCAGCCGATCTTGAATAAGGTACTCGCAGCCTATGCGGACATCGACAGGCTTTCAGATGACGAACTGAGGGAGAAGTCCGCCTCTCTGCGGCAGATTATCCGCGACAGGATAGCGGCCGACGAGAACCGCATGTCCGAGATAAAGGCCGAGCTGGAGAAGGATATTCCGCTTGACGAGAAGGAGTCGCTCGCGACCGAGTCGGACAAGCTTGTCAAGAAAGTCGATGAGGAGATAGAGGCCGTACTCAATGAGATATTGCCGGAGGCGTTTGCGGTAATGAAGTCCACTGCCCGCAGGTTCAAGGAGAACTCAGAGATAAGGGTCAGGGCGACTGATTTCGACCGCGCACTGAGCACATCCAGGGATTTTGTGGAGATTGACGGGGACTATGCTGTATGGCATAACCACTGGATGGCAGGCGGCAATGAGATTACCTGGGATATGGTGCATTATGATGTGCAGCTTATCGGAGGTATCGTCCTTCATCAGGGCAAGATTGCGGAGATGGCCACGGGAGAGGGAAAGACACTTGTCGCGACACTTCCTGTTTTCCTTAATGCATTGGCCGGCAAAGGCGTGCATGTCGTTACTGTCAACGACTACCTTTCAAAGCGTGACTCGGAATGGATGGGGCCGCTCTATATGTTCCACGGACTGTCGGTCGACTGCATAGACAAGCACCAGCCGAACAGCGAGGCAAGGAAGAATGCGTATGCGTGCGACATCACATTCGGTACCAACAACGAGTTCGGATTCGACTATCTGAGGGACAATATGGCAGTCTCTCCGAAGGACCTTGTCCAGCGCAAGCATCATTATGCCATAGTCGATGAGGTCGACTCCGTGCTTATCGATGATGCCCGTACTCCGCTTATCATATCCGGCCCTGTGCCGAAAGGGGATGACCAGCAGTTCATGGAGTTCAGGCCGTATGTGGAGAAACTCTACAACAGCCAGAGGACACTTGTTACATCTACCTTGAATGAAGCCAAGAAGCTCATAGCCGAGGGCGACGAGCGGGAGGGCGGAAAGCTTCTTCTCCGTGCATACAAGGGGCTCCCGAAATACAAGCCTCTCATAAAGTATCTCAGCGAGCCGGGAATCAAGCAGCTTCTCCAGAAGACCGAGAATTATTATATCCAGGACAATGAGAGGGAAATGCCGGTCGTTACCGACCCTCTTTATTTCGTCATCAACGAGAAGCAGCATTCCGTCGAGCTTACGGACAACGGTCATGACCTGCTCAGCGGCCAGCTCTCGGACCCGGGATTCTTCATTCTTCCTGATGTCGGCAGCGCAATCGCCGATGTCGAGAAGAGCGGACTCTCTCCGGAAGAGAAGCAGACCAGGAAAGACGAGATCATGTCCGATTTCGCCCTCAAGTCAGAGCGTGTCCACACTGTAAACCAGCTCCTGAAGGCATATGCGATGTTCGAGAAGGATGTCGATTATGTCATCATGGACAACAAGGTCAAGATTGTCGACGAGCAGACCGGACGAATCATGGAGGGACGTCGCTGGAGCGATGGTCTCCATCAGGCCGTAGAGGCTAAGGAGAACGTAAAGGTAGAGGCTGCCACACAGACATTTGCGACCATTACGCTCCAGAATTATTTCCGTATGTATCACAAGCTTGCGGGAATGACCGGTACGGCTGAAACGGAAGCCGGCGAGTTCTGGTCCATCTACAAGCTGGATGTCGTTGTCATCCCGACAAACAGGCCTATTGCCCGTATCGACAACAATGACCTCATATACAAGACAAAGAAGGCCAAGTATGAGGCTGTCATAAATAAGATTGTGGAGCTTACGTCGCAGGGCCGTCCGGTACTGGTCGGAACAACCGATGTCGAGACATCAGAGCTGCTCAGCAGGATGCTTAAGCTCAGGGGCATACCTCATCAGGTCCTCAATGCCAAGCAGCATGCCCGTGAGGCGGAGGTCGTAGCACATGCGGGACAGAAGAGCACTGTGACTATCGCTACGAACATGGCCGGACGAGGAACGGACATCAAGCTTTCGGAGGAGGTGCGTAAGGCAGGCGGTCTTGCAATCATAGGTACGGAACGCCATGACAGCCGCCGTGTCGACCGCCAGCTGCGCGGACGTGCCGGACGTCAGGGCGACCCGGGTTCATCTACATTCTATGTATCCCTCGAGGACAAGCTTATGCGCCTTTTCGGTTCGGAGAGGATTGCGGCTGTCGTAGACAAGATGGGTATGCAGGATGATGAAGCTCTGGAGAACAACATGCTGTCGAATTCCATCGAGCGGGCCCAGAAGAAAGTCGAGGAAAACAACTTCGGCATCAGGAAGAGGCTTCTTGAGTATGATGATGTCATGAATTCCCAGAGAGAGGTAATCTATACCAGGCGGCGTAACGCCCTCTCGGGAGAAAGGGTGGAGATCGATGTCATGAACATGATGCAGGACATGGCTGAGATTATCGTGGAGACATGCGACGGTTATGACTATGAGGAGTTTTCTCACTTTGTGATGAAATCGCTGTCGATTGACCCTGGGTTTGACGCGGAATTCTACAAGGACGCCAAGAAGCAGGAGATTTCAGAGAGGCTCTTCCAGAATATGCTCGATGTATACAGGCGCAGGATGGACAATATGGTACAGAAGGCATATCCTGTCGTCAAGGACGTATTCGAGAAGCAGGGGGCAATATATCAGAACATCGCGATCCCTATATCGGACGGACGCAAGATGCTGACCCTCTCTGTCAATCTGAAGAAGGCATATGAGACTGAAGGCAAGGAGATTGCGAGGTCTCTGACCAAGGCGATAACACTTTATCAGATAGATGAGCACTGGAAGGAGCACCTGAGGGATATGGATGACCTCAAGCAGTCAGTGCAGAACGCGACATACGAGCAGAAAGACCCGCTCCTGATATATAAGTTCGAGAGCTTCAATCTCTTCAAGAATATGCTTGAGTCCCTCAGCAAGGACATCCTGTCGTTCCTTTTCAGGGCGCATATCCCGTTGAGAGAGGCCGCTCCGGTCCAGGCTCCTGCCCCTCAGCGCAAGCCGGACATGAGCCAGATGCGCACAAGCCGGACAGACCTCGTTACAAACAGCGGCGAGCAGAAGAGCAAGATGCCTGTACACGTGGAGAAGACGGTAGGGCGTAATGACCCTTGTCCATGCGGCTCCGGCAAGAAGTACAAGAACTGTCATGGACGCGGACTATAGTATGAAACCTTAAAATTCAGATACAATGGCAAAAGCAGAACCTCAGGTAAATGTAAATTCCATAAGCAGAATTTCATCCGGAACGTTTTTTAAAGGGGAAATGACATCATCGTCCGATATTAGGCTTGACGGACGCTATGAAGGCAAGCTTTACACAGACGGAAAGGTTGTCGTAGGCGAGACGGCAGAGCTCAGCGGCGACACTGTATGCACCAATATCGATATCTGGGGCAAGGTTTCCGGTAATGTGATTGTCAAGGATGTCACATCTCTTAAAGCCGGATGCTCGATGAACGGGAATCTGCAGGTCAGGAAGCTTATTGTGGAGCTCGGCTCCATATTCAACGGGACATGCCGTATGATTACCGTTGAGGAGTACGACAAGCTGTCCAAGGACTATCGCCCTGAAAAGAAGCAGGAGCAGCCACAGCAGCCGAGACAGGAGAAGAAATAGACTCCCGGCCTGTCAGGCCTTTTTCGTATATTGGGAAAGTATTACACCTGCGGTAGCGATGGCTATGCCTATGAACTGCCGCAGGTTAAGTGTTTCATGTCCGAGAAGCCATGCGACAACTGCAGCAACGACAGGTATCAGGGCAGAGAATATGCTCGACTTGGCAACGCCAAGGCTCTTTATGGTGCTGACCCACAGTGAAAATGCCAGGCTGGAGCACAGTATTCCGAGGCATATTATCGGATACCATACATCCGGGGACATGTGTTTTTCGCATGAGAAATCATCGAGACCCTTGAACAGGAACAGGGGCAGCAGATAGACCGAGCCTATCAGGAACTGGTACATGACAATGACCATGCTCGAATAGTTCCCCGAAAGGCTCTTTGTCAGAGTCGCATGCCCCACTTCACTTATGACTGCAATCAGCAGCAGGAGCATCCCGAATATGAAGTGCTGCCCCAATTCTCCCTTTGACATGACTACAAGTATGATTCCTGCAAGGGAGAGGAATATCCCGGCTATGTTTACTGCATTGATTTTCTCCTTGAAGAAAATACGTCCTGCACCTATCGAGAATATCGGGATTGTAGCTATCACAAGTGCGCTCAAGGTAGGGGAGCCGGTCTCCTTGACCCCGTATGATTCGCACAGGAAATATATGAATGGCTCGCAGAAAGCCAGCAGGAGGAATTTCGGAAGGTCATTTCTCTGTATCCTGGCGATTTTCCCCGATGCCGCATTCAGCAGGAAAAGTGCTATCCCGGCAATCAGAATCCTGACAAACACAAAGTAGAATACGGATATCCCCAATGAAATCAGCCTGTTCGTCCACAGGTATGATATTCCCCACAATATGATAGCAAAGGTGGATACGATATATACCAGTACTTTGCTGCCTTTCTCCTTGCCTGTCAAGATGCTCTTCTTCATCGGTCCTCCTGTGTTATGTGGATGCTATCTGTCAAAGGTAAGCCGCTGCCCCTGTGGCTGTACGCCTGTGGCTTTCCCGTCGCTGACGCACATGCAGCCGTTGATGTATACAGCCTTTACCATGCCATTCAGCCGCACTCCTTCATATGGTGTCCAGCCGCATCTGTATCCGTATTCATTGGCAGTGACGACGTGTTCTGCAGCCGGGTCGACGATCACAATGTCTGCCTTGCAGCCCGGTTTGATATGACCCCTGTCCCTGATTCCGAACATATCAGCCGTCTTCTCTGAAAATACTGAAGCGATCCGGCTCAGAGGAATGTCTTCCTCTGCCGCCACGGTCAGAAGCACAGGGAGAGTCTGCCGTATTGACGGCAGGCCGGAAGGGGCTGACATATATTTCCTGGCCTTTTCATCGGCAAGGTGCGGTGCATGGTCTGAGCCGGCCGTATCTATGAGGCCTGTCTTGAGCGCCTCCCGGAGTGCAGCCCTGTCCTCGGCATCCTTTACAGACGGATTGCATTTCAGATGGCTTCCAAGCCTCTCATAGTCATCGGAGCAGAACCACAGATAATTTGCGGAAGTCTCGGCAGTTATCTCCGGATTGTACTGCTTTGCCGCACGTATCATCTCTATTTCCTCTTTTGTGGAGACATGGAGTACATGCAGCCTTGTCCCATATCTCATGGCCAGCTCCAATGCCTTGGCTGTCGACCTTATGCAGGCCTGGCGGCTCCTGATGTCCTTGTGGACCTGGAACGGGATATCATCGCCATAGCGGCTGGAAGCTTTTGCCATGTTGGCCTTTATGATGCTTTCGTCTTCGCTGTGGATGAGAATTTCCTTGTCCTTTATCCTGAAGAAAGCGGAGAGAGCATCATTGTCATCGACCAGCATGTTCCCTGTCGATGCCCCCATGAATATCTTTATCCCTCCGAAATCCCTGGCTCCGATGCCATCTTCATGCTTTTCGAGCATGGATTCTATCTCGCTGAGATTGGTGTTGGTAGCCCCGATGTGGAACCCGTAGTTCGCCCATGACCTTCCCTCAGCCGCCCCGAGCTTTTCAGAAAGCCTTGCAGCAGAGATTGTAGGAGGATTCGTATTGGGCATGTCGATATACGATGTCACACCTCCAAGCATTGCGGACAGCGACTCGCTCCCTATATCCCCCTTATGGGGCATTCCGGGTTCACGGAAATGGACATGTGCATCGACTCCTCCTGCCAGTGCCGTGAGCCCATGAAAATCCGTGACCTCTGACCGGGGCATCTCCGTCTGGAAATATCGCGGCAGTTCATCGAATGGCAGTGCCCGGCTTCCGGACACCGCCATACCGTCATTATCCTTTTTCCATACGTCACAGATCCTGTCTCCTTCCACGGCAATACTGCCCGGGAAGTCGGAGTCTCCTGTCACGATGCGCAGGTTATGCAACAGATACCGGGTCATTTTCTCGGGCGTATTTTTCTCATTCTCATTTTCATCACACCCCAGAATGCCTCCCCGAAGATACTGCTGCTCATCTTTGATGTGCCTTCTTTCCTGTCGACGAAGATTATCGGGACTTCCCTTATCTTGAATCCGAGCTTGAAAGTGCTGTATTTCATCTCTATCTGGAATCCGTAGCCTTTCATCTCAACATGGTCGAGGTCGATGGTCTCAAGTACTTTCCTTTTGTAGCACTTGAAGCCTGCAGTCGTGTCATATACGTTCATGCCCAATACTTTACGGACATAAACTGAAGCATAGTATGACATTATCACCCGACCTATCGGCCAGTTTATCACGCTTATGCCGTTGCAGTACCTTGAGCCTATGGCAAGGTCAGCACCGTCTTTGCTGCATGCCTCATAAAGCCTCGGAAGATCCTGCGGGTTGTGGGAAAAGTCGGCATCCATCTCGAAGATATAGTCATATCCATGGTCGAGCGACCATTTGAAACCCGTGATATATGCCGTACCGAGCCCTTGTTTTCCGGCACGCTCTATCATGAACAGCCGTTCGGGGAATTCCTTCCGGAGATTCTTCACAATGGCTCCCGTCCCGTCGGGGGAACCGTCCTCAATGACAAGGATATGGTAGTCTCCCTCAAGGGCGAAGACAGCCCGTATGATCTTCTCTATGTTCTCTTTTTCGTTATATGTCGGGATGATAACGACTTTGCTGTCATTCATGGCTGGATATATTACTGTTCCTTGGCGGATGATATTTCTTTCAGCATTTCTTCCACAGCCCTTTCCAGCTGCTTGTCCTCTCCGTTGAGCACTGATGCCGGGTCGTTGTATACAAGGATGTCAGGCTCGACCTGGAGATTCTCAAGGTAGCGTCCTTCCTTAATGCCGACAGAGCCGACCTGAGGGATACCGAATACCAGTGTCGGGTCAATCTGCTGTTCCCACCACACTGCAGTCATTGTCCCCGGGACAGGGGCTCCGATGAGCTTGCCTATGCCGAGAGTCTTGTATACGTACGGGAAGCCGGATGCGTCCGAGTAATTGTCCTCTCCGATCAGGACGCATGACGGTTTTGTCCATTTGCTGTATGGTTCCGTGCCGATGTATTGTCCGCGAGGCTCGAATCTTATATATGCCTTTCCGTCAAGCAGGGTCGCAAGGTCATCATGAAGCCATCCTCCTCCGTTGTGCCTGGTATCGACAATCACGGCCTCGCAGGACCTGTACTTGCCGAGAAGCTTTGAATATACGGTCCTGAAGCTTTCAGAGTCCATGCCTTCCACATGCACATATCCGACCTTGCCTCCTGACAGCCTCTCGACCATTTCCTCTCTCTGGCGTACCCATCTGTTGTACAGCAGCCTGTAGTCGGTAAATCCGGCTTCGACATACAGGTCCGAAGGCTTCTTCCCGCCTTTCCTGACTGTCACGAGCACCTTGTCCCCTCCTTTCATGGTCAGAAGCGGATACCAGTTCTCCCCGGCCTTTATCTCTTTCCCGTCGATAGCCGTTATGATGTCGCCTTCCTTGATTTCAGGGTCTGCCACTGCGATAGGTCCGCCTTTGAGAACTTCCTTGATTCTCAGTCCGTCCCCGTCGTATTCATAGTCATAGAGCAGTCCGAGTGTGCCCATGTTGACACCGGAGCGCCAGTAGTATCTTGCACCGGTATGTGAACCGTTCAGTTCCCCGAGCATTTCGGAGAGCATCTCCTGGAAATCGAAATTGTTGTTGATGTGCGGCAGGAACCGGGAATATGCATCCCTGTATCCGGCCCAGTCGATGCCATGTATGTCAGGGTCATAGAATTTCTCCTGTACCTGCTTCCAGACATGATTGAATATGTATTCCCTTTCCTGGCGAGGCCTGTAGTCGAACTCTCCGGCAAAGGAAATGCTTTCCTTTGAGCCTGATGCCATGTCTATCCTGGAGACCCCGCTGCCTCCCAGTACATACAGGTACTTGTCGTCCTTGTCAGGGTAAAGGCTTCCTGTCACGCCCTTTGCCAGGACCTTGACACTTCTTTCCTTTATGTCGAGCACGCAGAGGTCCATGCTTTTCTCAAGGCGTACAATGTAATAAAGCTTGCTCCCGTCCTGCTTGAGGTAATGGTCTCCAAGTCTCCCGGAGAATCTCGTCAGGCGTACCGTCCTGTCTTCCCGGTTGTCAAGGTCCAGTACAAGCCTTTCTTTCTTCTTCTCGACTTTTGCGGAATCCTTCTTTTCCTCCTTTGCCTTGTCCTTTTCTTCTGCAAGCAGTTCCTCTATCTCGTCCTCTTCCTCGTCACGGGTAAATTCATAGAATGCCTTCCCGTCGAAGAACATTGCATATATGTCATATTCCGAACCCCAGCTGCCGTGGCTTCTGTAGCCGGCCCTGTCGGACATCCAGGTCATCGCCTTGCCTTTCAGCGCCCATCGGAATGCTGCATCCGTATAACCGCTCTCGGTAAGGTCTGTCACTTCCCCGTTTTCGATGTCTATGAGTGCTATGTCCTCATTGTTCCAGCCTCCGTTACCCTGCCAGTTGCAGAGAATGTAGTGGCTGTCGGGACTCCATTCAAAGCTCTGGTCCCCGTCGATATATGAATAGTTGACTCCTTTGAGGAGGGATTTTTCCTTGCCTGTCTTTATGTCCTTGATTACAATCTCTGTCCTGTCGCGGAGGAAGCCGAGCCATTTCCCGTCAGGAGATACCGACGGCTGGAAACATGTCTCGCCCGGTGTCGTTACCAGGCTCTCCTCCATCTTGACCGAGTATGTGAAATATTTGTCTCCCTTTTCCGTCAGGCTGGTCCCGTAGATTCCCCAGAATCCGTCTCTCTCTGCAGAATAGTACAATGTCCTCCCGTCTTCGGAGAAGCATACGTTCCTTTCCTGCTCAGGCGTATCCGTTATGCGTCTGGTAGTGCCGTAGTCGATGGATACGACATATACATCGCCCCTGGCAGTGATTGCCACTTCCTTGCCGTTAGGGGAGATGGCCAGATCCGAGGCTCCGGAGCGCAGGGTCCTGTATATGTTTTCCCTTTCATTCTGGTCAGTAATGAGCGATATCCCGACTTTCTGCGGTTCCTTGCCCGGAACCATGGTATAGAGCTCCCCGTCAAATGAGAATGAAAGTATGTCATTGCCGGATATGGAGAGATATCTTACCGGATGCTTTTCCATGAATGTCAGCTGCTCGGACCTGTCCGGGGATGAGAGGCTGCTCCTGTATACATTGGAGGTGCCGTCCTGTTCACTCAGGTAGTAGAATGTGTCGCCGTCAGATGCAAACACCGGGTTCCTGTCCTCTCCCTTGAATCCTGAAAGCTTTGTGAACTTGCCCTGGCCGTTTATGCTGAAACCGGTGCTTCCGTCAGCCGGTTCGTAAAGCCATATGTCTTTTGTCACTGATGATGTGTGGTGCTTTCTGAACGGGTCCTCATATCCTTTCTTGTCTTCATACACGACTTTCCCGTCACTGCTTATGCTCAGGGCTGAAATCGGGAGGGAGGTCACAAGCTGCGGGCGTCCACCATCAGGTCCCGTGACATACAGCTGGTTTTCCCCGGGGAAGTCCCCGTACCTGGCATCAGCCTGGAGGCTTGCGGAGAAGACGATCCTGCCGTCAGGAAGTACTGCAAGAGGAGTCTCGTTCCCTGGATAGCATGTTATCTTTACCGGCTTCCCCCCTTCCGCCGAGGTCATGAAGATATCCTTTGTATTGTCTCTGTATGAACTGAATACTATATTCTTCCCGTCGGGAGTCCAGAGAGGGTCGGTGTCATAGGCCGCATTGGTCGTGATCTGGATTGCTTTCCCTCCTTTTGCGGGTACGGTAAAGATATTCCCTTCATAGCAGAATGCTATCGTGCTCCCGTCCGGTGAAATGCTGTTCTTTCTCAGCCACAGCGGGGCATTCTCGGCAGCACTGATTCCTGACAGGAACATTGCGGCTGCGACAAACAATAGAGTCCGTTTCATTTATCTGATTATGTTTTAACATTTTGATTGCCGTACGCCACAGCATGGTGTATACGGCGGGTCAGCGGATATACCGTTACGTATAGACGCTGCAAGGCAAATATAGTGAGAAGCCGAGAGCATAACAAATATATTTGCTATGAGAGGCGTGCCGCCTGCAATTGCATGGCCGGACATCCCGTGATATCAGGCAATCATATCTGAAATTGCCTTTAATATTATAAGAGGTATGGCTGCTGCCGGCAGGTAGTCCTTGAGCGACTGCCTCATCATTGACAGTACCGATTGGATCTCCCTCTTGACTTTTCTCGGCGAGACATTGTATTTCTGGGCGATCTCTTCATATGTCAGGTCCTCGAACCGGCTGGAGCAGAATATGTTCCTTGTCATCTCGGGAGTCTTTTCAAGAAGCCGAGAGAAGATTGCCTCGATGTCCGACCTGAATATGAAGCCGAGGTCCTCCGATTCCATTACACGGATACGCGCCATTGCCGAGTTGTATCTCTGCTCATGCGCACGCATCCTGTTGGCGTTATCCCGGAGATAGTTGATGCACCGGTTCTTGACGGACTGGAGTATGTATGCCTCCGGAGATACCTCGATGACGATTTTTTCACGGTTGTCCCAGAAACTCGTGAAGCATCCGGATACAATGTCCTCCGCCGCGATCTCGTCTCTGACGTAAGACCTGGCGACAGATATGAATTTCTCCCTGTACTCCAGGAAAAGCCTTCCGAATTCCTGGGGTGTTATCTCGCTTGCTGTCATAAGTCCAGTTAGTGTCTGTTGATTCATATTGGGAACCTGTAGACGAATGACGGGCAAATATATGAATTTTTTTACGATTTAAGGGGTCCGTCATGCCGATTCATGTGTCTTAATGGCGCTTCAGGAAAAAAGAGCTTATGGATACCTACAAACTGATGAAATATTTCCGGTGCGCAACGACTCCGGAGGAAGATGCAGAACTGGACAGATGGCTTGAGGATGACCCTGACGGGAGTCATGCCAAGGCATATCGGGATGCCCACCTGATCTTTACCGGGATTACAGTGCATGGAAAGAAGTCCAGGGCCGCCGTGAAAGGCCGCGGACGTCTCCGCAGGATTGTATTCACAGTCGGGGCAGCGGCTTCTGTTGTCCTTGTCTCGCTTGTCTCAGTGCTTGCCACGAGATATGAGACCATGGAGAGCCTTTCCGCGAAGACACAGACGGTCAAGGTCCCTGCCGGCAGAAGCATGGAGCTGACCCTCGAGGACGGTACGGAGCTCTGGCTCAATGCCGGTACAGAGATCGAGTATCCTGTAGTCTTTTCCCGCAAGTCGAGGAATGTGAGGCTTGTATCCGGGGAAGTGCTGTTCGATGTCGCAAAAGATGAGGGGCGGCCTTTTGTCGTCGAGACTTTTGCTTCGGACATATCGGTGCTCGGGACAAGATTCAACGTATATGCCGATGAGCAGAACAAGGAGTTCTCGGCAGCGCTTCTGCGGGGCTCTATCAAGGTGTCGAGCAGACTGGCGGACAATTCGGAATTCATATTGGAACCAAAAGATATGATAAGGATGGATAACGACCGTCTTTATCTTGACGAGTTTGATGATTCCGGCAGCATCGACTGCTGGACGCGCGGGCTGATAGATGTAGCGGGAGTCCCGTTCGATGAACTCATGCACAAGCTGGAAAGGATCTATGACGCCGATATCGTCATAATGACAGACGAACTTCCGGTAGTGCGCTACACCTGGGGTAAGATCCGTATATCGGAGGGGCTTGACCATGCATTGTCAGTGCTTGCCAAAGCCTCCGATTTTACATGGGAAAAAGATCCGGAGTCGGGCACTGTCCTTATCCGGTAATTGTTATGACTGGTTTATGAAGGGAATCGGCCGGGCTGCGGACGTCGGAAATTTGCAGCAACGGCCGGCTTCCCTGAAGTGAAAGCACCATTGCAGATAATTATTGATACTATCACTAATACTCACAAATTTATGAACAAATGTCTATTTATCAAAATCGGCAGACTGCTGGCTGCTGTGATTTTGTCGGCATTGCTGTTCCCTACAGGGACAGCCAAGGCTCAGAATCAGGCCCGCATTACTCTCAAGATGGACAATGCACCTCTGCAGGAGGTCATCAATGCGATTGAGCAGCAGTCTCAGTATCTTTTCCTGATAGACCAGGTCGATGTGAAGATGACAGTGAGCGTGGATGTCGAAGCGCAGCCGCTCCAGGTTGTCATGGACCAGATTTTCAGGGGTACTGATATTTCCTGGAATACCCAGGGTCTCAATGTCTACATCTCCAGATCGGATACTGCTCCCTCTGACCAGGTGGGGGATACAGGCAAGACTGTATCGGGAACGGTAATTGATGCCTATGGTGTCCCGGTCATCGGAGTCGGGGTCCTCGTGAAAGGGACAACGGTAGGTGCAAGCACCGACCTTGACGGAAAGTTCTCCTTCGAGCTTCCGGATGGTGCTGAGACCGGCGTGCTGGAGTTCTCATGTCTCGGCTACAAGACCCAGGAGTTTCAGATCGGCACGCGCCGTCTTTTTGATGTCACACTGGAGGACGACTCCATCATGATGGAAGGGACTGTTGTCACTGCCCTCGGTATCAGACGCGCAGAGAAAGCCCTTTCATACAATGTACAGGAGATAAAGTCTGACGAGCTCCTTGCCAACAAGGATGCAAACTTTGTCAATTCCCTCAACGGAAAGGTTGCCGGTCTTGTGATCAATGCCTCCTCTTCGGGAGTCGGTGGAGCCACCAAGGTAGTGATGCGAGGCCAGAAGTCAATCGAGCAGTCATCCAATGCACTGTATGTCATCGATGGTGTCCCGATGTATACAATGGCAAAGGACGGAGGCACAGAGTTCGGTTCTCAGGGAACGACAGACCCTATTGCGGATATCAACCCTGAGGACATAGAATCCATGACGGTGCTTACCGGAGCGGCTGCAGCGGCACTTTACGGCTCGGATGCCGCCAATGGAGCGATTGTAATCACTACAAAGCAGGGACAGAAAGGCAAGACAAGCCTTACCATTTCCAGCAATACCGAGGTATTCACACCTTTTGTACTTCCTCGTTTCCAGGACAGGTACGGCACCGGAAACCCCAAGGCTTCACTCGGTTCCCTGTATTACAGCTGGGGAAACAGGCTCAATGACGCCAATTACAGAGGTTATGACCCCCGTAAGGATTATTTCCAGACAGGTGTGACAGGCACAGAGAGTGTCTCATTCTCGACTGGTACCGAAAAGAACCAGCTGTACCTTTCCGCTGCCGCAGTCAACTCGCGGGGAATTGTCCCGAACAACAATTATGACAGGTACAATTTCACCTTCAGGAACACGACTTCATTCTTCAACGACAAGATGAAGCTCGACATAGGCGCAAGCTACATCCTCCAGAATGACCGGAACATGACAAATCAGGGTACATACAGCAACCCTATTGTCGGAGCTTATCTGTTCCCCCGCGGCAATGACTGGGAGGACATCCGGATGTATGAACGCTGGGATCCGTCAAGGAACCTCTATACCCAGTACTGGCCGGTCGGAGATGCCGGGCTTACCATGCAGAACCCGTACTGGATCAATTACCGCAATCTCCGCGAAAACAAGAAGGACCGCTATATGCTTAATGCCGGGCTTTCATACCAGATACTCGACTGGCTCAGCGTATCCGGACGTATCCGCATTGACAATTCAGTAAACACGTATACAGAGAAATACTATGCCTCTACCGACAATACCATCACAGAAAGGTCTAACAGGGGTCTGTATTCGATAGCAGAGTCCAAGGACAAGCAGGTTTACGGAGATGTCCTCGTCAATATCAACAAGACATGGACAGACTGGAGCCTCCAGGCAACGGCAGGTGCATCGTTTACTGACATGAGGTCGGACATGATGCAGATCCGTGGACCTATCTCAGACGGCTCCATAGAAGGCGAGAAGGCAGGACTTGCAAACGTTTTCAACGTAATGAACCTCAGCCAGTCCATGACATCCCGCACACAGTCGGGCTGGAGAGAGCAGACACAGTCGGTGTTCGCCTCTGCCGAAGTCGGCTTCAAGGGTGCGTACTATCTGACCCTCACAGGCCGTAGCGACTGGCCGTCACAGCTTGCCGGTCCGAATTCCAACCAGAAGGCGTTCTTCTATCCGTCCGTCGGAGCTTCGGTCGTGCTTTCCGAGATAATACCTGATATGCCGCGGCAGCTTGAATATGTCAAGATACGCGGTTCATATGCATCGGTCGGTGTCGCCTTTGAAAGATTCATCGCCAACCCCAAGTATTCGTGGAACAGCAACAATACTTCATGGAACACACAGACCCAGTACCCTCTCTATAATCTGAAACCGGAGAGGACATCATCATGGGAAGTAGGACTTACAATGCGTTTCCTGAAGTATTTCAACCTCGATGCCACATATTACCATGCCCTTACATCCAACCAGACATTCGACCCTAAGATCTCTGTCGGTTCAGGATGGTCCAACATGTATGTCCAGTCCGGAAGCGTGCTCAACAATGGTGTGGAGCTTGCCCTCGGCTTTGACAATACCTGGGGCATATTCAGCTGGAACAGCAACTTCACATTCTCTGCCAACCACAACGAGATTCTTTCCCTTGCGGATGACATAGTAGTTGAAGGTGTCCACATGAGCATCGACCAGCTTGACATGGAAGGCCTGGACCAGGCTCATTTCATACTGCGTGAGGGCGGTTCCCTTGGAGACCTCTATTCTCTTGTAGACCTGAAAAGGGACAGCAACGGAATGATCTATATTGACGAGAACGGGAACATATCGAAGGAGAATATCAGCGACCCTGACAATTATGTCAAGCTCGGAAGTGTCCTTCCGAAGGCAAATCTCGCATGGAACAACAATTTCCGTGTAGGGAACTTCAACTTCGGCTTCCTTATCACTGCCCGGCTCGGCGGTATCGTATATTCCAAGACCCAGGCGATGATCGATGGCTTCGGCGTATCCGAGGCATCGGCTCTGGCAAGGGAGAACGGTGTGTACATCAACAATGGAGACAGGATCGATGCCCAGACCTGGTACCAGACTGTCGGCGAATCTTCCCCTGTCCCTCAGTATTATACCTACTCCGCCACGAATGTAAGGCTTCAGGAGGCTACCATAGGCTATACTTTCCCGCGCAAGATGCTGGGGAATGTATGCGAGCTGACTCTTCAGCTTGTAGGACGTAACCTGTGGATGATCTACAACAAGGCTCCGTTCGATCCCGAGTCAGTTGCGACCATGAACAACTACTATCAGGGAATCGACTATTTCATGATGCCGAGCACAAGGAATTTCGGCTTCAATATCAGACTTAAATTCTAGGGGGACAGCATTATGACAAAGAAAATATTCAGCAGGACAATTATTGTCGCTGCCGCTCTTGCCGGTACGGCATGTACAGCCAACTATCTGGATATAAACAGCAACCCGTATGAGGTCTCCAAGGATCAGATGGAGGCAGACGGTTATGGGCTCGGAGCTGCACTCAATGGTATGGCGGGAGTCGTCATATCTACGGATGTCAACACAGCCCAGCTTACCGACAATGTCCTTGGTTGTACCCAGGGAGGCTATTTCGGCGATACAGGCTCATGGGCCTATACAATATCCCAGTTCAATGCAACTGATGACTGGACCAGGGTCTTCCTTGCCAGTGACCAGGTAATACCATTGTTTTATTCCAACTATACCGAACTCAGGAGGATTACGGATGACCCTGTCCCTCTTGCAATAGGCGACATCCTCAAGGTTGCCGTAATGCATAGGGTGGCGGACACTTTCGGGCCTATCCCGTATACCATGATAGGGGCGGACGGTCAGATTGCCGTGCCGTATGACGACCAGCAGACCGTATACGAGTCAATGATCAATGACCTGTCGGCAGCAGTGGAGACACTGACAGAATTCCGTACCTCTTCAATCCCTGCTACGGCTGATTATATCTATGGCGGCAATGTGGAGAAATGGGCGAAGTTCGGGAACTCGCTGAAACTGCGACTGGCAATGCGTATCATCAATGTAGACCGGGAGTTCGCAGAGGCTGCCGTACTCTCGGCTGTAAACAACGAGATCGGAGTCTTCAGCTCCAATGATGACATCGCCAGACTCTCGACCTTCGGTACTTCCGGCAACCCTATCTATGCTGCGGCATGGTACCATGCTCCGGAAGGCTGCAAGACGGGAGGAGAATCGCATGCATCAGCCGATATCACAAGCTATATGAATGCCTACAGCGATCCACGTCGTCCGGCATACTTCATTGATTCTGAATGGCCGGGACTTCAGTATTGCGGTATCCGCAGAGGTATCGTACGCCCGTCGCTCGCCGAGACAGGCCACAAATATTCCGGAATCAACTTTACCGCCCAGACTCCTCTTGTGTGGATGAATGCTGCCGAAGTGGCCTTCCTCTGCGCTGAAGCCGAGGGTGTGTACAATATCGATATCCCGGGTGCTACAGCCAAGGAATTCTACGAAAAAGGTGTCAGGCTGTCATTCGAGCAGTACGGTGTATCCGGGGCAGACGATTATCTCGCCCAGTCACAGCCGGTAACCGTAATGTATACCGACCCATGGACTGAAGGCAATACCAATGGTACAGTGAGTCCGTTTACGGCTCCTTGCGTGAAATGGCAGGACGATGCGGACATTCAGAAGCGCATCATCGTCCAGAAATGGATAGCGAACTGGATTCTCGGGAACGAGGCATGGGCAGACTACAGGCGCACAGGATATCCTGAACTCTTTCCTGCAAGCGAAGCCGGAAACCTGTCAAACGGTATCGTGGATTCAAGGAAAGGCGCCCGCAGGATGCCGTATCCTCAGGCAGAGTATACCAATAACCCATATATGTCTGATGCCGTGAACCTGCTCAACGGACCGGACAATATGGCTACAGACCTTTGGTGGGCAAAGAAAAACTAATGACAATAAGATATGAATAGGATAAAGAATATTTTCATGCCTGCATTTTGTGCAGCGGCAGCTTCGGCATTCTCTTTTGCCGGACTCACATCCTGCTCTGACTGGACGGCTCCCGAGAGTGTCGGCATACATGTCCCGACAGTGGAGGAGGAAGCCCCGGAGCAGTACGGGCAGTATCTCCGTCAGCTTAATGAATATAAGCAGGGCGAGCATAAGGTCGTGATGGCATTTATATCGAACGTTAAAGGCGAGGCTCCGGAGTCGCAGTCGATGCGCCTTGAGGCATATCCGGACAGCATAGACGTCCTTTGCCTGGCTGAAGCTGAGAATCTGCATTCAGACTACGTCTCGGCCATAGGCGAGGTGCAGCGCAAAGGGACGGCTGTATATTATGAGATAGATTTCTCTTCCATCGAGGAGAAGTGGCAGCAGTTCAGCCAGGACACACCAGCCGCCGTCAGTTTTCCTGACTACTGCAAGGAAAATGTCTCTGCGCTTGTCGGCTTATGCAACATGCATGGCTTTGATGGTATAACTGTAACATATGATTCCCCTGCGCCGTCGGCTGTATCCGATGCCGATGCAGAAAGAATCGAGGGCGGTCTTGCGGCATTGTTTGCCGAGATTTCTTCATGGAAGACTTCAAATCCAGACAAGGGGTTGATATTTAGCGGGTTCCCTCAATATCTCCCGGATACGTCAGTGCTGGAAGAATGTGATTATATTGTTGTCAATGCCAGGGATGCAGTATCGGAGGCTGATCTCGATATCTCTGTCCGCAAGGCTCTCTCAGCCGGTGTGCCGTTGGACAATGTCATAATATGTGTGGCTGCATATGTCCCGGGAACGACATCTGGCGAAGGATGGTTTGAAGCCGGAGCTGACGGCAATACAATAGATGCTGTAGCAGGCGCTGCCGAGTGGGTCATGACAGGGGACAGCTTCACAAAAGCAGGACTTGCTGTCGCTGATGCCCAGAACGACTATTATAACAGCAATGCTTCTGTATTCAGCAAAATCAGGAAAGCAATCCAAACAATGAACAGCATACGCTGAAATTAAAACCACGAATCATGAGAAACAATATACTATCAGGTGCTGTATTCATCCTGCTTCTTGCGCTTCTGCCTGTAACCGGGTGCAAGAAGAGCGATGTGAACGAACAGCATTATGACAACAAGGCATATATATCCGCTTCATCATTTACAGACCAGATACTTTTCAGTGATGAGCAAGATTCCTATTCAAGGGAAGTGACAGTTTCCATAGCAAAGCCTGAGGAGCATGACATTACCATGGAGATCAGGACTGCCCCGGAGCTGCTTGAAACATACAGGACTGCATACTATGACGATGCGGTAGAGCTGCTTCCAGACGGCATATGTACTATTTCCGATCCGCAGCTGCGGATTGTTGCAGGAAGCGTATCATCTGCAGCGACAGTGGTCTTCAGCAACGTATCATCCCTTGATATGGACACTAAGTATGTCATGCCTGTTACTGTGGACAATGTCTCCGGTATAGATTTCCTCGGGAGCGCAAGGACAATGTATTTCATTTTCCGCGGTGCATCCCTTATCAATGTGGTATGCAATCTCTCGGAGAACCGGGCATGGCCGGAGTGGGACAACTTCGAACAGGTAAGGGACATGTCCACGTTCACGCTTGAGGCCCTTGTAAATCCAGCCACACTCAACAAGCAGATTTCGACAATCATGGGGATAGAAGGCAAGTTCCTTCTCCGTATAGGAGATTCCGGACTTTCTCCTGACCAGCTCCAGGTTGTCGTAGGTAGCCTTGATGTTACCAATACCGATATGAAGATTCCGGCAGGGGAATGGACGCATGTGGCCGTATCGTTCGACAGCGGCAATGTCAAGGTGTATCTGAACGGGGAACTCAAGGGCGAGGAGACTTTCTACAGTCCGCAGACCATAAACTTCGATGTTCCTCATTCTGATGAGTCCGGATCTACGATTACCCGCTGCTTCTGGGTCGGCTATTCATTTGAGGATGCCAGGTATTTTGACGGGAACTTCTCTGAGGTCCGTATATGGAACAAGGTCCTGACCGCCGATGAAATCAACGCTTCAGGCCATTTCTACAAGGTCGACCCTGAATCGGAGGGTCTTGTGGCATACTGGAAATTCGATGACGGTATAGGCAAAGTTGCCAGAGACTATTCTGTATATGGCAATGACCTTACAATAGAAACCGACCCTGAATGGGTGCCGGTATCAATCCCTGAAAGATAATAATGACATTATAAATCAGAAATCATGAATATTTTGAACAGAATATTTACAAAGGCCGGATTTCTGCCGGGGACAATTGTATTAGCGTTTCTTATGCCGGGAGTCCTTACCTCGTGTACGGAAGAGATAGGACTTTACGGGGTACATGACGGCTCTCCCGTATATGATGGGTCGGGTACACTCCAGGGAAGGCTTACAGATGCGGCAACATCTTCTTCCGAGACAGCCTTGAACATATGGCAGGATGATGGGGCTCAGGCATCTGTACTGTTTACTCTCGGCAGTACACCAGGTGCGGCAGTCGATATCAGAATCGGATATGATGCAGATGCCCAGGAGTATCTGGCAGCATATAATGCCGAGAACCAGACAGATTATGAATTATATCCTGAAAGCCTGGTGACATTAGGGAATGACGGGGCAATACTTATGGCGCCGGATGACAGATACTCGGATGAAATCACCGTGACACTTGAGCCGGATAATTTGCTCGTGAGCAAGTCCAGGACATATATCGTCCCGCTGAAGGTCGAGGCTGTGACAGACGGGGTTGATGTCCCTGAGGAATATGGCAGGGTCACATATATAGTGAAGGATATAAGGAATGACCTGACTACATTTAAAGGTGAGGGCGCAGTCAAGACTGTAGTGTTTTTCGAACTCGGAGATGCAAATCCGTTGAATGCCCTTGAATACCGCATGGCGCAGAGTGGTGCACTGTTCTTTGACAATGTAGTGCTTTTTGCCGGGAACATTAACTATAGCGCATTGGAAGACCGTGTATATTTTTCCAGGAACAAGGAGGTACAGTACATTCTTGATAATGCGGAAGATTATATCCGTCCATTGCAGCGGGCTGGAATCAAGGTGCTCATGGGTGTCCTTGGCAACCATGATGATTCTGGCATATCTCAGCTCTCAGACAGGACAGCAAAGGAGTTTGCAGGAGAACTTGCATCCTACATCTATACATATGGACTTGACGGGGTCTGCTATGATGACGAATACTCCAATGCGCAGCCGGATTTGTCAAACCCTCATTTCGTGCAGCCTTCTTCCGCTGCGGCTTCAAGACTCCTTTATGAGACCAAGAAGGCTATGCCTGACAAGCTGCAGATGATATATTACAGTGGATATATGACTTCGTATATGCCAGCTGTCGAGGGTATCGAACCGGGATATTATGTAGATTTTGCGGTGGATGACTATCGCGCCGGGAGCGCTGAACCGATGTCAGGGATGACCATCGCCCAGTGTTCAGGGGCATCCATCGAACTTTCAATGCAACAGGGCTCTGCAGAGGCCGGAGATGATACCGAGGCCACTGCCAGAAGGTGCAAGGAAGAGGGGTATGGCTATTATATGTTCTTCAATCTCAATCCGGAACTTTACGGTTCAAGAAATCAGGTTGCACGTTGCCAGACTGTCGCATCTGGACTGTACGGAGAGACAGTTGCGCGTGTCACCCATTATTACCCGAAGGAAAGCACTGTAAGGACCGCACTCAGTACTTATTGATAGCCCTTTAACAAATTATAACAGCTAATATGATGAAAAAGATATTTATGATGCTTACCGCAGCCTCTCTCATGTTCATGGGTGGCTGTACGGAAGAGAAGCAGGACCCGGATGCAGAGCAACCGTCAGATACGGTTTTTCTTTCGCAGGAAACAGTATCAGTTGATAATTCCGGTGGTCTGGCAGAGGTTGTAGTGACGAGTTCCGGAGACTGGAGGATGTCCGGCGGGGCGGAATGGTCTGTGCCGTCAGCTGTCGAAGGAAAGAGCGGAGACAAGATTACATTCGAGATTGCCCCGAATGACACCGATGCCGACAGGGAGGCCCGGTACAAGATATTTACCGGCTCTGCTGTCGCTGAACTGACAATAAGGAATGTCGCCGGCTATGTGATGGAGCTTACATCCGATGCAGGCAATAGCCTCACAGTGGAAGAGTCCGTCGTATATATAAGGCTCAAGACAAATATTCCAGCCGATGAACTCGACCTGTCGTTTACGGACAGGGGGAATGACTGGATCAGTTGTGAAAGCACCACCGAGGTCTTCGGGACCGTAGTCATGAAGATGAAAGTCTTTGCCAATACTGGCTATGCCCCACGTTCAAGTGTCCTTACAATCAGCGGGCATGACCTTTCAGCCACTGTGGATTTCTCACAGGACCAGGTGGATTTGCTTTCTGTCCCTGAAGATGACCTCCTGCATGAATTTGATGAAAATGGCGGTTCATTCAGCATTTCTGTTTCGCATAATATCGGATACACTGTCGGTGAGTTGCCTGAATGGATTCAGCAGGATGGCGAGATTGTTTCATCCGATGACCGGGACAATCCGGGACTGAAGACAGATATCATCAGCTATAAGGTCTTCGAATCAGATGAACCGATGCGCAACTGCACAATTGTCATCAAGGATGATGTCGATGGTACCATGTCATTTAATGTCGGTGTCAGCCAGCTTAACGAAAGCATCGAGACCGGAACCATTCCGGACAGGAACCTGCGTATCTTCCTGGAGTCTGACGGATGGATTGAATTCATTGATCCCGCAAACAATTCGGACCAGGTAATCATCAATCCGGAGGATGTCATTGATAGTGAATCGGATTATTATCCGATGTTCTATCCGCAAATTGATTATGGGCCTGCAGACATTCAGTCAATGCAGGGTATAGAATATTTCCCTAATATCACTTCTGTCAATGTTTCGAATAATGACCGTCTTGCCGTAGTGGATATTTCCGGGCTTCATAATGTCACAGGTCTTGTTCAGGTTCATGGCTGTTCAATCCTTGAAACAGTGTTGTTCGGAGATAATACCGGATCATTGTATATGTCAAACGCCAGCTTTGATGCAGAATGCATTACTGTGACCGGCACGGCAATAACTACGATAATGGCTCAGGGAGGGCCATATATGAACTATTCCGGTCCGGCAGCATTGGACATCTCCGGTTGTCCGGATATGGCGACAGTGGATCTTGCAAAACGGTACGGTGTCAAGACCATATATTTGACTGCGGAGCAGAAATCAGCATATGAATCAGGCTCACTTACAATAACATTCGATGCTGACAAAAGTCCTGTTGAGCTGGTTGTCAAATGACGGCAGGATTCATCAGACAGACAACAATTTTATTATTACGCAAATAACGGAAACACAATTTTAATTCGTTTTATATGAAAAAGATTTTTTCAGCTTTGATGGCTTCTGCTGCCATCTTCACTATGTTCTCCTGCTCCAAGGATGAGCCGGAGAATCAGGACCCGGGCTCAGTTACCCCCCCCGAAACCACTTATGCTGAGCCGGAAATCATATGGGAGTGGAATGAGGATTTCTCTACTGTAGACATTGATGACAATCTTGATGCCGTCCTTGATATCAAGGCGGAAGCCGGTATCAAGTCCGTTGTCGTGACAGTTGATTCAGACGAACTGGAAAATGTACTTTCAGAGATGTCGCTTTCAAATGTACTTGATATCACGTCAGATCAGGCGGTAATTGAAATCTTGAAACGCCTTGCACCGGGACTTCCTGTCGGGGATGCCCTGGTCGGAAAGACAGAGGTCGAGTTTGACATAACCGGTCTTGTAAATCTGATTCTTGATGTGACGGAGGAGGACAGCGAACACTCATTCATTGTCAAAGTGACTGATAACGAGGAGCAGACTGTAGAGAAAACCTGCACATTCCATAGGGTTGGAGAGCCTGCAGCCTCCCCTGTTGTCGTATGGACAGCCAATCCTGACGGCACAGCCATGCCTGTGGACGGAAATCTTGATGCAAAACTTGCTGTTACGGCTGAAGCCGGTGTCAAGTCCATATACATCACAATCGGTGCTGACCTGCAGGCAATCATTGGCCTTGAGACAGAAACTTTCGATATTGTTACCGATGAGGCTGCTATCTCAAGGCTTCAGGCAGTATTCGGAGATGAATTTGCAACAGGTTCCGGCTTTGCCGGGCAGCAGGAGTGCACTGTTGACCTCGCCCCTCTGGCTTCGATGCTTGTCGCTGAAGGGACCAACACAATAAGTGTCACTGTAATTGATACTCAGGACCAGAGATCCGATGCTCTTGAATGCGATTTTTCAGTAGCAAGCCTTGACGATGGGAGCATATCAACACTCCTTGCGCCATACTCATTTCAGCCGAATCTTCTTGATGAATCTCTTGAGGCGGTAATTACGCTGGGGTCTCCGGCAATGTTCAAATCTGTCACAATCGATTTTCCGGATGCATTGGCTGCCGAGCTTGCGAAAGAAGGTATCAGCAATCCTGTTGAACTTGTCAATGACGCCAAGGCAATCGAGTATTTTTCATCTCGGACCGATGTCGAGATTCCGACAGGCGATGAGCTCCGTTACATGAAAGAGGCAAGGTTTGACTTGACAGCCCTGCTTATGAAACTCAATGACCTTGTAAGTGACGGTACTGTGCAAATGCTTAATATGTCATTTGAAGATTATCTTGACCGCTCCTGGGACTTCCGCAGCATATTTGGCGATTACATTTATTTCCAGCCTGAAGTCAAGGCGACATTGTCAATTACATGGCCGGGAAATGAAGATTTCGCTGAATGGGCATTCTCAGCAGACAACAAGCCGCAGGCGCTCCATATTGAGGCTCCTGACGGAATAAAGTCTCTGACTGTGACAGTGACATCAGATAATTCAACATATCAGATGTATGTAAACGCATTTACTGGGGATAATGTCCTTGACTTTATAAATGAGAGTGACTCTATAAATACTAATCTTATTGAAGGCTTCGGATACGATGGTATAGCTGCTTCATTGAAGGAACTTCCGATAGGGGAGGCTGTAAAGGATGCTACTGAGCTTGATTTTAATCTTGCCGGTTTCCTTGAGTTTGCAGATTTCATGCGTGCCCCGGGAACACATACATTTGTAATTGACGTAGAAGACAATTCTGGTAACAAGGCTTCTGTAACATGTAAATTTGTCACAGCAGTAAAGTAACCAGATTCTGTAAGAAGTTCGGTAGTGTTTCAAACAGTGTGTCCGGAGTAAGCCTTCAGACCTCTTAGTTCTGCAAATATATCAATTTATCTGTTA
>CALUTW010000021.1 GCA_944323805.1 uncultured Bacteroidales bacterium
TTGACACTATTATCATGAATTTTGTCGACTAAGAAATATTTATTCGTGTGCCATCATGAATTTTGTCGACTAGGCCCTTTTATCCGCTCCAATGTCTTGCCGTGATCAAAGCCAATTATTCCTTCGACATTTTCAAAAAGAAACCACTCAGGATTTAACTCCTTTACAAACCTTATAAATTCCTCAAAAAGTGAATTATTAGGATTCTGACTGGTTCTTGTCTTTGTATTAGACTTTGAAAAACCTTGACAAGGAGGCCCACCGAACACGATAAAAACCGGCTCATCAGCAAGTCCGATATAGTCTGTCGGATTAATATTATGAATATCCTCCTGTAATACCAGAGTCCCAGGATGATTATGCCTATACGTTTTTGCAGCAGAAAAACCTTTTTCTACTGCAAAACTGATTTGAATGCCAGACATCTCTGCCCCTAAACTGAGGCCTCCTGCACCACTGAATATATCAACTCCGATTGGCATATCAGTACTTTTAATTCCATATTGTACAAAGATACGAAAAAAAATCATGCTAACGAAATCTATCGCTAATAAGTATTTTTCTTGATAAGAATCCGTATCTTTGACATGATAAATACTATACAGACTCATGATAAAATAATATACTTCATGAAAAAGGCACTGATAACAGGGATTACCGGGCAGGACGGGTCGTTCCTTGCTGAATTCCTTATAGACAAAGGGTATGAGGTGCACGGGATACTCCGCCGCAGTTCATCATTCAATACAGGACGGATCGAGCATCTGTATCTTGACGAATGGGTCAGGGACATGAAGAGGAAGAGGCTTGTCAATCTGCACTGGGGGGACATGACCGACAGCAGCTCCCTGATACGTATCATACAGACTGTCCAGCCGGACGAGATATACAACCTTGCGGCACAGAGCCATGTGAAAGTCAGCTTCGATGTGCCGGAGTATACCGCCGAGACTGATGCAATCGGGACGCTGAGGCTGCTGGAGGCTGTAAGAATCCTCGGGCTCGAGAAAAAGACCAGGATATATCAGGCATCTACATCAGAGCTTTTCGGCCTTGTACAGGAGACTCCCCAGAAGGAGACGACACCATTCTATCCGAGGTCCCCATACGGGGTGGCAAAGCTGTACGGGTTCTGGATTACGAAGAATTACCGGGAAAGCTACGGGATGTTTGCTGTCAACGGCATCCTGTTCAATCATGAGAGCGAACGCCGGGGGGAAAACTTCGTGACAAGGAAGATTACCCTTGCCGCGTGCAGGATTGCGGCAGGATACCAGGACAAGCTGTACCTCGGGAATCTGAGTGCAAAAAGGGACTGGGGTTATGCCAAGGACTATATCGAATGCATGTGGCTGATGCTACAGAACGACAAGCCGGAAGATTATGTCATCGCAACCGGGGAACAGCATACTGTCAGGGAATTCTGCACGCTGGCATTCAGGGAAGCCGGGATTTCACTCCGCTGGGAGGGGGAAGGGCTTGAAGAGAAAGGGATAGATGAGGCTACCGGCAGGACGCTTGTGGAGGTCGACCCGAAATATTTCAGGCCGGCAGAAGTCCAGGAGCTGCTCGGGGACCCGTCCAAGGCCAGAAAGGAACTCGGCTGGAATCCGCACAAGACGGCTTTTTCCGACCTGGTCAGAATAATGGTGGAACATGACAGGAAGTTTGTCAGGAAGCTATACATGAATGCCGGGACACCGGAATGATGCCGGAGAACAGGTACAGACAGGAAATGACATACCATGCTTGATAAAGATGCAAAGATATATGTGGCAGGACATCACGGGCTTGTGGGATCTGCCATATGGGACAATCTTCAGCAGAGAGGATACACAAATCTGGTCGGGCGCAGCCATAGCGAGCTGGACCTGCTTGACGGAGCGGCCGTAAAGGCATTCTTCGATGAGCAGAGGCCTGACGCCGTCGTATTGGCAGCCGCGCATGTAGGAGGCATAATGGCCAACCTGCAGTACAGGGCAGACTTCATCTGGCAGAATCTGCAGATCCAGCAGAATGTCATCTGGGAGAGCTTCCGTCACGGTGTACAGAAGCTTCTGTTCCTGGGAAGCACGTGCATATATCCGAGAGAGGCTCCGCAGCCGATGAAGGAGGACTGCCTGCTGACCTCCCCTCTCGAATATACCAACGAGCCATATGCAATCGCCAAGATTGCCGGCCTCAAGATGTGCGAGAGCTTCAACATCCAGTATGGGACGAACTATATTGCAGTGATGCCTACCAACCTGTATGGCCCGAACGACAATTTCCATCTTGAGAACAGCCATGTACTCCCTGCGATGATACGCAAGATATATCTGGCCAAATGCCTCAACGAAGGCAACTGGGATGCTGTCCGCAAAGATATCCGGCTCCGCCCTGTCACTGCAAAGGCGGCGGATGTTGGCAAGACAGTGTCAGAAGGCGCTGCCTCATTCATAGACAGAGGTCTGGAAGTGCAGGAAGGAAGGTTCATCGTCGACGGCGGCTCTTCAAGCCGGGATATCCTCTCCGTACTGGCCCATTACGGGATCACTCCCGATGCCGTGACCCTCTGGGGCACAGGCAGACCCATGAGGGAATTCCTGTGGAGCGAGGAAATGGCGGACGCTTCGGTACATGTGCTGCTGAATGTGGATTTCAAGGACACATATGACGCATCTGCCAGAAATGCCGACGGTATCACGGAAATCCGCAACTGCCATATCAATGTCGGCACAGGAAAGGAACTGAGCATCAAGGAAGTGGCAGAAAAGGTAATGAAGGAAACCGGGTTCATGGGAGAGCTGCGATGGGACACGTCCAAGCCAGACGGCACTCTGCGCAAACTGACGGATGTATCCAGGCTGCACAGTCTCGGATGGCATCACAGGATTGAAATAGATGAAGGCATCCACCGCCTTTATCAATGGTATCTGCAGGGGATATGCATCAACCACAGGTCTGTCTGACCATGCGTAATGGAAAGTCAGAGGACGGACTTCAGGAAATCAAGCGACCGCCGGCGCATCATCCCGATGTTAACGTATACTTCATCATAGTC
Organism: uncultured Bacteroidales bacterium; assembly: GCA_944323805.1. Taxonomy (GTDB): domain Bacteria; phylum Bacteroidota; class Bacteroidia; order Bacteroidales; family UBA932; genus Cryptobacteroides. The sequence continues at coordinate 3,044 of CALUTW010000021.1, forward strand.
GATATCGGGAAGACCGGAATATTCTCCTGAAGCTTGTACAATCCTGTTCTCCAGCCCGAGGAGCGACAGCAGCTGCCCGATACTTCCCGATGCCGAACTGCCGTCGGACAGGGCTATGAACTGCCTGCGGAAAATGATGGATGCAAAGCAGGCATAGACAGAATCCGTCACTACCATCCCTGAACCCGCAATACATTTCAGCCATCCTTCAACAGGGCTGTCCCGGAAGTCACATGGCTGGCAATCATCAGGAAGCGGACCTCTGCCGCACATGACATCGCCCAGATTGAATGGGGTCATGTCCTTCATTGCAGCAAGTCTGTCAATGAAAGATTTTTTCCAGGAGGACAGGCTGCAGACAAACACTGTCATCCTCCTGCAGCCTTCAGGCAGACCTGAAATCTCAGCCAGTTGCATGTAGCGGTCTTCCGGAAGCAGAAGCATCGGGTCAAGGACAAGGCTGGCCTTGACATCGAGATACCTGTCACAGAGCCCGACATCTGTCATGGAACTCACAGACACTGCATCAAAACGTCCGGCAAGGGCGGCACAGTTCTTTGTCAAACGTCCGGAGTACCCCCATCTGTCTGTTCCGAACGATGCGGCATAAGCGATGCGCCTTATCCGCCACATCCCGGCAAAACGCAGGAAGGCATTCTCCGGAGCTCCAGCCTCGCCGGTAAACAGGTCCGGATTCCATACTGGCCCGGCACCTGCAATCAGGGCATCATATCCTGTATCCGGAAGATGCATGTAGTCCTCTACCGGAAGTCTTCTGATGTATCTCGATATGAAACTGCCGGCATATTCCACAGGTATGATCCGCCAGTCAGACGGCCGCTTCCCGGGCATCAGCATGCCGGACAACTTCCGAAGGGACTTCAGTCCGCTTCTGCCAGCCGCAGCCGCCAGCCGGTACAGCCGGTTGTCCGGACAGGTCCTGTCCAACAATACGGCATCATGTCCCATGTCCTCCAGGACAGACTGAAGGGCATATGCCTGCAACATCCTGCCGCAGCATGCCTGTAACGGCAAAGTTATGATTCCTACTTTCATTCCTGTTTTGCGACAAGCGGATAAATTTTTAAAGTTAGCACTAATATTTTGATTTTTCATCCGGGACAACCACATATTTACTTTTTTCTCCCGATATTATGATTTTACCCGCTGTGCATGTATCTTTGGATGATGCAAACAGGAAATCCAGATGGACAACTATATTGACAGGCTCCGCAGATACAGGAAACTCAGGCCGGAGGAATACCGGGCACTGCTCGTGTGCGACAATCCTGAGACAGTCAGGGAACTGCATGAAGCCGCACGGGAACAGACCCTGTCCGTATTCGGAAACAGGATATACATCCGGGGGCTGATTGAATTCAGCAACATATGCAGGAACGACTGCCTTTATTGCGGTATCCGCCGCAGCAACCGCAGGATAGGAAGATACACGCTCTCCAGGGACGAGATACTGGAATGCTGCCGGAAAGGATATGCGGCCGGGTTCAGGACATTCGTGCTGCAGGGAGGGGAACTGCCGGACCAGTCGGACATGCTGATAGAGGACATATGCTCCGCGATACATTCAGAATTTCCGGACTGTGCCATAACCCTCTCCGTGGGGGAACGGCGGGAAGAGAGTTACCGGCGCTTCTTCGAGGCAGGTGCAACAAGATACCTGCTCCGTCACGAGACAAGGAATCCTGACCACTATGCCAGCCTGCATCCCGCATCGATGTCTCTCGAACACAGGCTGCATTGCCTTGAGGTGCTGAAAGATATCGGATACCAGACAGGCACGGGAATCATGACCGGAAGCCCGTACCAGACATATGACAATATCGTGGAGGACATTCTGTTCATCGGGGATTTCAGACCGGAAATGATCGGACTGGGACCGTTCATCCCGCATAAGGATACACCGTTCAGGAAATACAGGACCGGGCGGATAGACAATCTTCCGGCCGACATCATCGGTCTGACGCTTAAGCTGATATCGATTTTCCGGCTCATGTTGCCGGAGGCACTCATCCCGGCAACGACCGCCCTTGCGACTGCCGGCAGCAACGGCAGGGAATCCGGTATCCTTGCCGGGGCGAATGTCGTGATGCCCAACCTCTCCCCTCCCGGAGTCAGGGGCAGCTATTCATTGTATGACAACAAGGCATCGACGGGAGAGGAATCAGCCGAGGGGCTGCCGGACCTGGAAGCATCTCTCGGACGCATCGGCTATGAGATTGCCGTCGACAGAGGCGACCACCCCTCGTGGAGACGATGAGCGGCATGCAGGCCGGCACATGTCGTCCGAATAAATTTGCGATGAGATTAAAAAAGTGTAAATTTGATATAAATTGACAAGACCGGAATGGACGGACAACAATATATTGCTGATTCCGCAGAAGCGGAAGAATTCATAAACGACAACGAGATCAGGGAGACGATGGCATTCGCCTCCTCCCACAAGAACGACAGGGAAATGATCGGGGCCATCATAGACAAGGCCGCAGAACTTAAAGGACTGGACCACAGGGAGGCGGCGGTACTGATGGAATGCGATGACCCTGACCTTGTAGAAAGGATATTCGCCCTGGCAAAGAAGATAAAGAAGGCTCTTTACGGCAACAGGATAGTCATGTTTGCCCCGCTGTACCTTTCTGACTGGTGCATCAACGGCTGTGTCTATTGCCCTTACCATGCAAAGAACAGACACATCACGAGGCGCAAGCTGAGCCAGGAGGAGATACGCCGGGAAGTGACTGCACTGCAGGACATGGGGCACAAGAGACTCGCAATCGAGTCAGGGGAAGACCCGGTACATAATCCCATCGAATACATCCTCGAATCGATAGCCACGATATACGGCACGCACCACCGGAACGGAGCCATACGCCGTGTCAATGTAAATATCGCAGCTACGACCGTCGACAATTACCGCAGGCTGAAAGAAGCCGGAATCGGCACATACATCCTGTTCCAGGAGACTTACAACAGGAAAAACTACGAGGTGCTGCACCCTACCGGGCCGAAAAGCGACTATGCCTGGCATACCGAGGCAATGGACAGGGCCATGCAGGGCGGGATAGACGATGTGGGAATCGGTGTGCTGTTCGGGCTCGACACCTGGAGATATGACCTTGTCGGGCTTCTCATGCATGCAGAACATCTGGAGGCCCGTTTCGGAGTAGGACCGCATACAATCAGCGTGCCCCGCATCTGCCCGGCCGACGGCATAGACACCAGGGATTTCCCGAATGCAGTACCTGACGACATCTTCTGCAGGATTGTTGCAGTCATCAGGCTCGCCGTCCCGTATACCGGCATGATTATATCTACGAGGGAATCGGAAAAGGTACGTGCAAAAGTGCTCGAGCTCGGCATCTCACAGATCAGCGGAGGCTCCAGGACGAGTGTCGGAGGATATGCCGATGCTGCCGGACAAGGAGATACGGCCCAGTTCGACATCAGTGACACAAGGACATTGGACGAAGTGGTAGGATGGCTCATCGATAAGGGACACATACCGAGCTTCTGCACCGCCTGCTACCGGGAAGGCCGGACCGGGGACAGGTTCATGTCGCTTGTCAAACGGGGAAAAATCGCCGACTGCTGTCAGCCTAATGCATTGATGACCCTGATGGAATATCTGTGCGACTATGCTTCGCCGCAGACCAGAGAAAAAGGGCTTGAAGCCATCGGGAAAGAGATCAAGGAGATACGGAGCGACAAGGTCAGGGACCTGACTCTCAAGCACCTCAAGGAAATAGAAGCCGGCCGGAGGGATTTCAGGTTCTGACCGGGAGCAATACATTCAGCATGCCTACAGACAAAGCAGACAAGTCCCGCACATACCATGAAGCGGGCAGACAGACAGCCGGCGGGATGCAGGATACCCCGTCTTCGGAAAGGCTGCATATCGCAGTCATCGGGAAAAGGAACAGCGGAAAATCCAGTCTTGTCAACGCCATGACCGGGCAGGAGACGTCCGTGGTGTCTGATGTGCCCGGCACGACGACAGACCCTGTACGGAAAGCCATGGAAATCCCGGGCATCGGTCCGTGCCTGTTCATCGACACTGCCGGCTTCGATGACGATGCCGGCGGGATAGGCCAGCTGCGCGTATCAAAGACCATGCAGGCATTGGAACGCGCGGATATCGTACTGTTCGTCATGAAATGCCCTGCTGAGGCAATCCGGAACAACGAAGGGGCAACCGTTGCTGAAATGGATGCACCGGAGACAGAATTGATGCAGCTGCTGCGGACACGGAATCTTCCCGTAATCCCCGTAATCAACATCTTCCAGGGCGCCGGCATGACAATCCAGGACTCTCAGAGGACGGCATTACCGGCAACAGTCCGTACACATGACGGGACCGAAACCGAGGCCATTGTGGCCGATGCCTATTCCGGATGGAATATCCAGGCCATATTCGGGAGCATTCTCCGCCATATCCCTGAAGGATACGGCTCACGCACAATAACAGGCGGACTGGTTGATGAAGGCGACTGCATAATGCTTGTGATGCCGCAGGACATCCAGGCCCCGAAAGGCAGGCTGATACTCCCCCAGGTCCAGACCTTGAGGGAGCTTCTTGACAAGAAATGCCAGGTAGTATGCTGTACGGCCGACACCATGAAGAAAAGCCTTGAGAGGATGGCTGCCCCTCCGGACCTCATCATTACCGACTCCCAGGTTTTCCAGGAGGTATGGGCACTGAAGCCGCCGGCCAGCCGGCTCACTTCGTTCTCCATCCTTTTTGCCGGATACAAAGGGGATATCGCCGCTTTTCTTGCCGGGGCAAGGACTCTTGACAGGCTCGGTCCTGATGCGCGCATACTGATTGCCGAGGCTTGTACCCATGCCCCCGCATCGGAAGACATCGGACGTATCAAGATTCCTCATATGCTCAGACAGCGTCTCGGGGAAGGCGTTGATATCGACATCGTTTCTGGCAACGACTTCCCGGAAGACCTTACCGGCTACAGCCTCATCATACATTGCGGGGCATGCATGTTCAACAGGAAATATGTCCTTGCCCGCATTGAAGCCGCAGAAATGCAGGGTGTGCCTGTTACCAACTACGGCATGACGATAGCCTGGGCAAAGGGAATCCTGAATAAAGTAGCGCTGCCCTGACACATACGGCCAGGGCAGCGGCAACCTGTAGATATGACCGGCTATTCCAGCTCGTCAAGAATACGCTTGACATCGATAGGCTGCAGTCTGCCGTAAACCTTGTCCCCTATCATCACGACCGGGGCAAGGCCGCAGGCTCCCACACACCGCAGACAGTCGAGCGAGAACTTGCCGTCAGGGGTCGTCTGCCCGACGTCAATCCCAAGTACACGCTTGAATTCCTCCAGAAGCCTCTCCGAGCCTCTGACATAGCATGCAGTACCCATGCAGACCGATATAGGATACTTTCCTTTGGCCGTCATGGTAAAAAAGGCATAGAATGTCACGACACCATATACCTTGGATACGGGGATGTTGAGATTGCGGGCAATTATCCTCTGCATCTCCTCCGGAAGATATCCCAGGAGATGCTGGGCCTCATGAAGTATGTTTATGAGTTCCCCCGGGTCGTTGCCGTGACGGGCACATATTTCCGTGACCTTGTCCGCAACGTCGCATGGAAGTTTTATATCTGGCATAATCTCTATCTGTTTATTGATTTCTGACTGGGATGGACATTACATCGATCTGTTGAAATAATGCGTATGCAGGAGGTGCTCGGCCTTCTCGCTGAGCGGCTTGCCGAGATATTCCTGATACAGTGTCTTGATGAACGGATTTTCATGCGACTTGCGCAATGTCTTGCCTGCATCCTCCCGATACAGGGCATTCGCCCTTGCATACAGGACAGCGGAATTACCGTGATGGAGAGGCTGCCCTCCTCCGCCGATACATCCTCCCGGACACGCCATGATTTCAATCGCATGGTACTCGTTGCGTCCGTGCCGGATATCCTCGAGAAGATGTCTGGCATTGCCGAGGCCGTGTGCTATACCGACTTTCAGTTCGAACCCGTCGAGGTCGACCGTCGCCCTGCGCACACCGGACATGCCCCTGACATTCTGGAAATTGACACTCTTGAGAGTCTTTCCCGTGTACAGTTCATAGACTGTCCTGAGTGCGGCCTCCATGACACCTCCTGTAGCCCCGAATATGACACCGGCGCCGGTAGAAGTACCGAGAGGCTGGTCGAAATCCATGTCAGGAAGCAGGGTAAAGCTGATATTGGCCCTCTTGATGAGACGGGCGAGCTCCCTTGTGGAAATCGAATAGTCCACATCAGGGTTGCCGTCAGTCTTGAACTCCTCCCTGTCGCATTCGTATTTCTTGGCGAGGCATGGCATGATGGAGACCACGACAAGCCTTTCGCGCGGTATGCCCATCTTTTCCGCCCACCAGTTCTTGGCAATCGAGCCGAACATCTGCTGCGGAGAACGCGCAGTGGACGGGATGTCGAGCAGGTCCGGGAACTGATGCTCAAAGAAATTGACCCATGCCGGGCAGCAGGATGTCAGGATCGGCAGACGGACACTCCTGTCCCCGTCCAGATACCTTGTCAGGCGGTTCAGCATCTCGGCTCCCTCCTCCATGATTGTAAGGTCTGCAGCGAAGTCAGTGTCGAATACATAGTCGAAGCCGAGCTCCCGCAGGGCGGCGACCATCTTGCCGGTAACAAGTGTACCCGGCTGCATACCGAATTCCTCTCCTATGGCGGCCCGCACAGCCGGCGCGGTCTGCACTATGACGACTTTGTCCGGGTCGGCAAGGTCCTCGACAAGCCTGTTGGTATGGTCACGCTCGGTAAGTGCCCCGACCGGACATACGGCCACGCACTGTCCGCAATATGTACATTCGCTCTCGGTCATCATCTTGTCGAATGCCGGTGCTATTGTAGTATTGAAGCCCCTCCTTATTGCACCGAGGGCCCCGACAGTCTGCACTTCGTTGCACACTGTCTCACAGCGGCGGCAGAATATGCATTTGTCCATATTCCTGACGATGGAAGCCGTCACTTCCCTCTTGCGCGGGGACAGCTCTCCGCCGTTGAACGGCATTTCCCTTATATTGAACCTCAGGGCCAGGTTCTGCAGGTCGCAGTTTCCGGCCTTCGGGCAGGTCAGGCATTCGTTCGGATGGTCGGAAAGGATGAGCTCGGCAACTATTTTCCTGGCATTCATCACACGGAGCGTACTCGTACGCACCACCATCCCTTCGGTACATTTCGTGGCACAGGCAGGGGCAAGGTTTCTGCGTCCCTCGACCTCTACAACGCAGATACGGCATGAGGCCGGAGTATTCTTGATGCAGGTCCCCTTGAGATCGATATGGCAAAGCGTCGGGATATCTATGCCGATCTGCTGCGCCGCCTCAAGTATCGTGGTGCCTTCCTGGACAGTCACGAAATGATGGTCTATCTGTAGTGTTATCTGTTTGTCTTCCATAATTACGCGGTTGGAGTCTGTTCTTTTGTCATAATTCCCTTACGCACATTTCTAATGCACCGAAATCGCCTTGAACTTGCATCTTGCCATGCACATTCCGCACTTGATACACTTTGATGGATTGATGATGTGCGGCTTGCGGACATCGCCGATGATTGCATCCGCCGGACAGTTCTTTGCACAGAGATGGCATCCGATACACAGCTTAGGGTCTATCGAATATGTCAGGAGAGCCTTGCACTGCTTTGCGCGGCACTTATGGTCGCGGACATGCTCCAGATACTCATCGTAGAAATGGTTCAGGGTAGAGAGCACCGGATTGGGGGATGTCTGCCCGAGCCCGCACAATGCCGTATCCTTTATTACCTTTCCCAAAGTGGACAGGGTCTTGAGGTCCTCCTCGGTGCCATGGCCGTCCGTAATCTTGTTCAGAGTCTCGAGCAGGCGCTTGTTGCCTATTCGGCACGGGGTACATTTCCCGCACGATTCCTCGACAGTGAAATCAAGGTAGAACCTCGCCACGGACACCATGCAGTCGTCCTCGTCCATGACTATCATTCCTCCGGATCCCATCATGGAGCCTTCTGCAAGGAGATTGTCGAAATCGATAGGGATATCGAGATGCTTCTCGGTAAGACATCCGCCTGAAGGGCCTCCTGTCTGTACCGCCTTGAACTTCTTTCCGCCCTTGATGCCTCCGCCGATCTCATATATGACCTCACGGAGAGTCGTCCCCATAGGGACTTCTATAAGGCCGACATTATTGATCTTGCCTGCAAGGGCGAACACCTTGGTGCCCTTTGACTTCTCTGTCCCGATGGATGCGAACCATTCCGGCCCTTTCGTAAGTATGACAGGGATATTCGCAAGGGTCTCGACATTGTTGACATTCGTCGGCTTCCCGAGATATCCGGACTCTGCCGGGAAAGGAGGCTTCATTGTAGGCTCTCCCCTCTTCCCTTCCATCGAATGGATGAGGGCAGTTTCCTCTCCGCAGACAAACGCCCCGGCACCGTACCTTATCTCTATGTCGAAGCTGAACCCGCTGCCGAGTATATGGTCGCCGAGCAGACCGTATTCCCGGGCCTGGGCAATAGCCGTCTTTAGGCGGTGTATGGCAAGCGGATATTCAGCACGGATATAGACGAGCCCTTTCGGAGAACCGATGGAGTAGCCGCATATGGCCATTGCCTCCACTATTGAATGCGGGTCGCCTTCCATTATGGACCGGTCCATGAATGCCCCCGGGTCTCCCTCGTCGGCATTGCAGACCACGTATTTCATATCCGAGACGCTTTTCCTGGCAAATCCCCATTTCACACCCGTAGGGAAGCCTCCGCCTCCGCGGCCTCTCAGTCCCGAACGCTTCACAGAATCGATGACTTCCTCTGGAGTCCTGTTGAGTATGCTGTCGGCAAGAGCGGAATATCCGTCCCTGGCGATATATTCCTCAATGTTCTCAGGGTCGATAAAGCCGCAGTTGCGCAATGCGACGCGCATCTGCTTGCGGTAGAAATCCATGTGCTTGGAGTCGCTGACGCTATGCCCGGTCTTCGGGTCGACATACAGCAGGCGTTCGACTTTCCTTCCTCCGATGATGTGCTCGCGGACTATCTCCTCCGCATCATCGGGACCTACCTGCGTATAGAAGGTATTGTCCGGTATTATCTTCACTACAGGGCCTTTCTCGCAGAAGCCGAAGCAGCCAGTCGTTACGACCTCGACCTTGTCGGCAATCCCGTTTTCCTGCAGTTTCTCCCGGATTCGTTCACAGATGAGATGGCTTGAGGATGCCTTGCATCCCGTACCGCCGCATATCAGTATCTGCATATGGCCGGTCCCTGTATCAAGACCGCAGCAGCGTCCGTCATCCGCCGCATTGCTCTGTTCCCTCAGCAACAGCATCCGCGCAGCTTTTTCCCTGACGGCGTTCAGATCCTCGATTGTCAATATTTTCATTCTAAAATTAGATTAGAGTGCAAACAAAGATAGCTAAAGATTTTTAATCTCCAATGTTAGAAAATTTAATTTAAAGCACATGTTACATTAATTTCTGTAACCTGGGTATTTGCGGGCCGTTTCCGCCTGCCGTACACATCGTGGCTATCAAATAAGAATGGCCGCAAGGGCGATTTTTTGAAAAAAAGAAGTTATATTTGTGCGATTTTGAGAGAAAACCAGGTCATCTGGAGAATAACAGACTGGAAAACATTTAATACTATACAGATTATGAGTATTCAACAGGAAAAGATCAAAGAGCTTGTCGAGCGCAGGGCCAAAGCCCGCATGGGAGGTGGCCAGAAAAGAATCGATGCTCAGCATCAGAAAGGAAAACTCACTGCCCGTGAGAGAATTGCAAAGCTTCTTGACGAGGGCAGCTTTGAGGAATACGACATGTTCGTACAGCACCGCTGCACAAACTTCGGGATGGAGAAGACCAAGTTTGACGGAGACGGTGTGGTAACCGGACACGGGACCATCGACGGCCGGCCTGTATATGTGTTCGCACAGGATTTCACTGTGTCAGGAGGCTCCCTCTCCGAGACAATGGCGCAGAAAATATGCAAGGTCATGGACATGGCTGTCAAGAACGGCGCCCCATGCATCGGCCTCAATGACTCCGGCGGAGCCCGTATCCAGGAAGGAATCTGCGCACTTGCAGGCTTCGGAGAGATTTTCCAGAGGAATATCCTTGCATCCGGTGTCATCCCGCAGATTTCAGGTATCTTCGGACCTTGCGCAGGCGGTGCAGTATACTCCCCTGCCCTGACAGACTTCAACATAATGGTCAAGAACACCTCATACATGTTCCTGACAGGTCCTGGCGTCGTCAAGACCGTGACCGGAGAGGTTGTGACCCAGGAAGAGCTCGGAGGCGCGAGCGTACATGCGACAAAAAGCGGTGTAGCGCACTTTGCAGCCGAAAATGAGGAGGAAGGTCTCCAGATAATCAAGGACATCCTCAGCTTCATACCTCAGAACAACATGGAGGAGGCGCCTTTCGTGCCGACCGACGACCCTGCAGGAAGGGTTGACGACAGCCTCAATGAGATAATCCCGGACAGCCCCAACAAGCCTTATGACATGTACAAGGTCATAGGAAGCATCGTAGATGACGGCAAGTTCCTTGAAATCCACAAGAACTGGGCAAAGAACATCATCATCGGATTCGCACACATGAACGGACGTTCAGTAGGAGTCGTAGCCAACCAGCCTAAGATTCTTGCCGGCGTACTCGACATAAATGCATCCCGCAAGGCTGCCCGTTTCGTGCGCTTCTGCGATGCATTCAACATCCCGCTCGTGACACTGGTAGACGTACCGGGATTCCTCTGCGGCACTCAGCAGGAGTATGGCGGAATCATCGTACACGGTGCAAAGCTTCTCTACGCCTATGGCGAGGCTACCGTGCCTAAAGTGACCGTAACCCTCAGGAAATCATATGGCGGGTCACATATCGTGATGAGCTGCAAGCAGCTTCGCGGAGACATCAACTATGCATGGCCATCGGCAAATATCGCCGTGATGGGTGCCGACGGAGCAGTGGAAATCCTCTATTCAAAGGAAATCAAGGCCATCGAAGACCCTGCAGAGAGGGCAAAGGTCGCCGCAGACAAGAAGAAAGAGTACGATGACCTCTTCTGCAATCCTTACCAGGCAGCAAGCTACGGCTACATCGATGATGTAATCGAGCCGCGCAACACGAGATTCCGCGTTATCCGCGCCCTCGAGCAGCTTGCCGGGAAGAAAGTGGTCAATCCGCCTAAGAAACATGACAATCTGCCTCTGTAAGCCCCACGGCTTCACTCATGACAGATGAAACCCATTAAAAGCTGAAGCATAATGAATGAGATCAGTCCGGAAAAAGCTTTCGAGCTTGCCGCCAATATAGATAACGGTATAGGCGGGGAAATCTGCGCAGCCATCGCAATGGCTCTCGACCGCTGCATGGCGGATGAGGTCCATGACCAGGAGAGCTTTGTAATCACAATAAAGCCAAAGGAGACCCCATGGACTTCGAGGTATGCCACCTTGCGCCAGCTGCCGGAAAGGAAAAAGTAAATCAAACTGATAAATAACAAGGAAATGAAACAATATAATTTCAAGATCAACGGGAACGAATACAATGTGACCATCAATTCAGTCGACGGTAATGTCGCTGATGTCACTGTTGTAGCTTCTTATAAGGTGGAGCTCGGCAACGGGACAGCTCCTATATCAGTACAGGGTGCACCGGCTTCACAGGCCGCTCCTGCACCTGCACCGCAGGCTGCGGCTCCTGTACAGACAGCTCCGGCACAGGCAGCACCGGCTCCTCAGGCCGCTCCTGCACCGGCAGCGGCACCGGCCGCATCCGGGAACGGGAAGCCAGTCACTTCCCCACTCCCTGGAGTGATAGTCGATATTACTGTCAAGGTCGGAGACAGCGTAAAGGCCGGACAGCAGGTTGCCGTACTCGAGGCAATGAAGATGGAGAACGCCATCGAGGCTGACCATGCAGGTACAGTCACTGCAATCCTTGTCAACAAGGGGGATTCAGTGCTTGAAGGAGTGCCTATCGTGACAATTGCCTGAGCACACAGGATATAGATTTACGTTCTTTGAAAAGTGGACCTGTATGACATTATTGCAGGTCCTCTTTTCATTTCATACCATACCCCGGACAGGCCTGCCGGCAGGTCCGGACAGATTTGAATGCCTATGCAGATACATGGATTATTGAAATGGATACCTGTTGCGGCAATATGCGTATCAGCCGTGATGAGCTGCAGCAAGGGATACAACGGATATGGATACAGCCCGGAATCGGAAAAGATGCTGGAGGAGCTTGACAGGACTCTCACGGAAAAGGACATCTATGACCTCGCCAAGAATGAGAGAATAAACGTTATCAAGGGCGGTATCGGGGCGGCTGCTGCATCGGAGGACGGGCCATACAAGGGAATGTACAATGTATATGACAGGCTCTATGATGAATACTATCAGTATAACATCGATTCCGCAATTACCTATGCAAGGAAGAAACAGACCATCGCGGAACTTTCCGGGGACAGGGACCTCATAAATGATTCGATGCTTGACCTGGCTGACAGGTACGTGCTGTCGGGCATGTTTACCGAGGCTTTCTCATTGATGGGCAGCATCAGGGTCCAGGAACTGTCGGAAGTGCTGAGACCGCGCTATTTCCACATATACAACTCACTGTATAACGGCATGTGTGCCGCATCGGACGATCCGGTGCTGAGAGAGCGATACAGGATACAGCGGGACGGGTACCGCCGGATGCTGTACGAAAGGCTCGGGACAGATGACATTTCCCGTCTTTACGTGCTGTCCGAGATGATGATTGACAACGGGAATGCCGGGACGATACTGGACAGCCTGTATGCAAAATACAACTCGGTGGAGATATCATTGCATGAAAAAGCCATATTGAGCTATATAATAGGCAATGTCTGGCTTCAATGCGGCAACCGGGACAAGTCGATATACCATTATGCTGAAAGCGCAATCTACGATCTGCGCACGCCTGTCAATGAATACAAGTCCCTGCATGAGCTTGCCGCGCTGCTCTACGAGAACGGGGATGTCAGAAGGGCATACCGGTACATCACGCGCTCAGTAAATGATGCCATGACCGCCAATGCAAGGATAAATATCCAGTCCATCAACAGGCTGCTCCCGATCATATCCTCATCCTACAATATCCGGATGAAGGAGAACCAGCAGGAGCTGAGGAAACTGCTTGCAGGCATAAGCATCCTGGCGGTACTGCTTGCGGCAGCGATACTTTCCCTTGTGCGGGTCATGAAAAAGGTATCTGTGGCTGAACGCCGCACCAGGGAAAAGAACGATGAGCTCCAGACCCTGAACGGCAGGCTGCATGAATACATATTGATGCTTCAGGAGGCCAATGACATAAAGGAATCATACCTTGCCCGCTACCTTGACATGTGCTCGGACTATATCGAAGGCCTTGAACGGTACAGGTCCCATCTCAGGAAGTCGGCAAAGAACGGAGGATTTGCAGAAGTCATGGACAATCTCAAGTCCCGGGACTTCATTGAAAAGGAGCTCCAGGAATTCTATGCCCAGTTCGATGCCACATTCCTTGACCTCTTCCCTGATTTCATCGCGCAACTCAACGGACTCCTGCAGCCGGACAAACGGATTGAAGACACATCGAAGGAAGGGATACTGTCCACTGAGCTCAGGGTCATGGCACTGATAAGGTTGGGTGTCAACGATTCCGTAAAGATAGCGCACTTCCTGAGACGGTCCGTCTCGACCATATACAATTACAGGGTAAAGCTGCGTAACGCCGCCATGTCGGACAGGGAAGAGTTCGAAAGGCAGATCATGCATATAGGAAGATTCGGGCAAAACGCCGTCCATGTGAAGGAATGACAGGCTCCGCGGCTTTTTAAGACACTACTAAATTCAAGTTATATTCATTTATTATATTATTGATAATTAGGGTATTATCTAAATATTTCCACTACTATTTCATTACATGGGCTTTGATGGATGGCTGATGCTGGCGAAATTTGAGACAGATGTTTCCGGATGCCGGTAAAAGCGGCAGACGAAACAGCAGACCATTAATAATTAAAAACATTAAAGCTGATCCAATGAAACGTTTACACAGACTTCTGTGTGCGATTTCATGCCTGGTCCTGTTATGCCAGGCGGCTTTCGCACAAGAAAAGACTATCAGCGGTACAGTCACAGACATGACGGGGCTTCCTGTCATAGGAGCGGCTGTAATCGATGTACAGGACCGCACATCGGGCTCTCTTACCGATGTCGACGGTAATTTCTCTCTGAATGTATCCCCGGGGTCATCCATTGAAATCTCATTCATGGGCTATAAGACCGTGACTGTCCCTGTCGGGGAAAAGGATTTCATCTCGGTCGTGCTGGAGGATGACACTGAATTCCTCGAAGAGGTCGTGGTTGTAGGATATGGTACGGTACGTAAAAGGGACCTTACCGGAGCGGTATCATCAGTAGGAAGCCGTGACCTGAAAGACTCTCCTGTCACGAATGTCGGACAGGCTCTCCAGGGCAAGGTATCCGGAGTATACATTGTCGATGCAGCCAAGCCTGGAGACAATGTATCAATCAAGATCAGGGGATTGGGGACCATCAATGACAGCGACCCGCTCGTGGTAATCGACGGGGTGCCGACCGACCTGGGGCTTTCATCCCTGAATACAGCCGATATCGACAGGATCGACGTCCTGAAAGATGCTTCCGCCACCGCAATCTACGGTTCGAGAGGTGCCAACGGTGTCGTGATGGTCACTACCAAGAGAGGAGCCACCGGAGACGGCAAGGTAAATGTCTCGGCCAACTGGGCAATGCAGAATGTAGCCTATGTACCCGAGATGCTGAATGCTGCGGAATATGCCGCCTACTCCAATGACATGCTTGTCGCCGGCGGGCTATCGGCCAACCCTCAATGGAGCAATCCTGCCTCACTCGGAGAAGGGACTGACTGGCTCGACGAGATGTTCCAGACCGGTTTCATGCAGAACTACACGGTAAGCTATTCCGGAGGAAGCGAAAAGGCGCATTACTATGTATCTGGAGGCTTCATGGACCAGACCGGTACGGTCAAGACCATCGGGTACAGGAGATTCACATTCCAGAACAACAACGATGCACAGGTACTCAAATGGCTCAAGTTCACCAATAATATTACATTCTCCACAGACTCAAAGACAGGAGGGTCCTACTCTGTTACCGATGCGATGAATGCACTTCCGACCCAGCCTGTGAAGAATGCCGACGGCAGCTGGAGCGGCCCTGACGGCAATGCATACTGGTACGGAGATGTGCGCAACCCTATCGGCACGCTCTACACCAATGACAACAAGACCACAGGATACAATTTCCTGGCAAACATTTCAGCCGAAATCACATTTACCAAGTGGCTGAAATTCAAGAGCACCTTCGGATATGACGCCAAGCTGTGGTTCAACGACAACATGACATATGCATATCCGTACAAGCCTACCCCTGTCGAGGAGACCACAAGATACCAGGATTCAAACAAGGCATTCACATACCTGTGGGACAATTATGTAACATTCGACCACACGTTCAAAGGCAAGCACTACCTGAATATCATGGCCGGTTCTTCCGCACAGTGGAACAGGAACTCAGCCTTCAACGGCACAAAGGGAGGATTCCTTTTCGACAGCGTGCATGAATTCGATAACGGTACCACAACAAAGGCTCTCGGAGGCTCTTCAAGCGACTGGGCAATGCTGTCATTCATGGCAAGGGCAAACTATTCCTATGATGACCGCTACCTGCTGACTGTAACATTCCGCCGGGACGGGTCCTCAAGGTTCGGTCCTAACCACAGATGGGGAAACTTCCCTTCCGCATCTGCAGCATGGCGTATCTCGCAGGAACCATGGTTCCCTGGCAAGGGCGACGGCAGCTTCATCATCAACGACCTTAAGCTCCGCGCAGGATATGGCGTGACCGGAAATGACAAGATCGGCTCGTACGCCTATATCCAGACCTACAACACCGGCTCATACATCTTCGGGGATGAAGTCGTGACAACGCTGATGGCCAAGACAATGGCAAATCCGAGCATCCACTGGGAGGAAGTCCGTCAGGCAAATATAGGAATCGACCTGAGCATGTGGAACTCCAGATTCAATCTTTCCCTCGACGGATATATCAAGAATACAGCCGACATGCTTGTCAAGGCTGCCATTCCTATCACGTCAGGCTACGAGGACACATCCACAACATATACCAATGCCGGCAAGGTCAGCAACCGTGGATTCGAGGTCACATTGAATTCAGTCAACTTTGATGGTGCAGGAGGAGGATTCCGCTGGGAGACATCCGTGACGGCCACATACAACCGCAACAAGATTGTCAGCCTCAACAGCGACACTCCGCTCTACCAGAACGAGACAGGCGGAGCATACATCACGATGCAGCGCAACGGACTGCCTATCAACGTATTCTACGGATATGTGACTGACGGGCTGTTCCAGACCCAGGCTGAAGTCGATTCCCACGCCTTCCAGGAGGCAAGCACTGCTCCAGGAGACATAAGGTTCAAGGACCTGAACAATGACGGCGTCATCAACGAGGACGACCGTACTGTCATCGGAGACCCTAACCCGGACTGGCTGTTCTCAATGGTCAACACATTCTCATGGAAAGGATTCGACCTCTCGGTATATCTCCAGGGCGTAGCCGGGAACGACATTTTCAATGCCAACAGCATATCGAACGAAGGCATGTCGTCTGCTCACAACCAGACTGCTTCAGTGAAATACAGATGGGTAGGCTACGGCACAAGTACAGTGATGCCGCGTGCGGTGTACGGAGACCCGAACCATAATTCCAGGATATCCGACAGGTTCGTGGAGGACGGCTCATATCTCCGTCTGAAGAATATCACGCTCAGCTATACATTCCCGGCAAAATGGACCCAGAAAATCTCCATCGAGAATGCACGCATCTATCTTTCATGCGAGAATGTAGCCACTCTGACCAGATACTCGGGATTCGACCCGGAAGTTGGTATAAACGGAATAGACGGGAACCGCTACCCTGTCTCCCGCACATTCAGCCTTGGTGTCAATTTCAATTTCTAAAGAGTCTGAACCATGAAAAATCTCAGAATATTAATAATATCGGCTATCGCCGCAATTTCAGCATCCTGCTCAGGCTTCCTGGACAGTTTCCCTCCATATGCAGTGGATATAAACGTGTCCGTAAGCGACTCTGTAGCAATAGCTCTTACAAACGGATGCTATGTCCCTCTGCAGTCATCCAATCTCTATAACCAGAGAATCTGGTCTCTCGACATCATCGCCGGAAACTCCGAGGTAGGAGCCGGAGGCGGTGAGGACGGCATCGAGACAGTCCAGTGCGCCAACTTTGCGGCTGACGCATCGAATGCCTTCGCCCTTTACATATGGAGATCCCCTTGGGTCGGCATAGGACAGTGCAACACAGTGATACAGTCACTTACCGGAGAAGGGAACCAGACAAGCGAAGCAGTGGGACTGCGCTGTCTCGGCGAGGCATACTTTCTCAGGGCACACTACTACTATATCCTCGTCAGGCTGTTCGGAGGCGTCCCGCTCATACTGGAACCCCATGAGGCAGACGATGACATAGCTTCCGAACGTTCAAGCCTCGATGCATGCTACCAGCAGATCATAAAGGACTGCCGCCAGGCCATATCCCTCCTTCCTGAAAAACGTTCGTACAGCGGGGACAACTACAACAGGGCAAGCCGCGATGCCGCTCTCTGCATGCTTGCTGACATATTGCTCACATACCATCCTGAGGAAAACTACAGCGAGGTAGTAAGCATTTGCGACCAGATTGCCGGTCTCGGCTACGACCTGACACAGTGCGACTATGCTGACAATTTCGGGATAAGGGCGGAAAACAGTCCTGAAGCCCTGTTTGTTGTCGGATATTCAGGAGACACCCAGTATGACTTCTGGAGCGGAGACAACCAGTCTTCATGGCTGTCCACATTCATGGGACCGAGAAACTCGAACATGGTTGCCGGAGCATACGGATGGAACCAGCCGACCGGGGAATTCATGAGCCAGTGGGAGGACGGGGACCTCAGGAAGGACGTCACTGTCCTGTATGAAGGATGCCCGGCATTCGACAACATATCATACAATGACAGCTGGTCGAACACAGGCTACAATGTCCGCAAGTTCCTCGTATCGAAAAGCGATTCCCCTGAATACAATACCAACCCATCGGATTTTGTCGTCTACCGTTATGCCGACGTGCTCCTGAAAAAAGCCGAAGCCCTTAACGGACAGGGACTTACCGAAGAAGCCTGCGAGCCGCTGAACATCGTGCGTTCACGTGCAGGCCTGCCGGATATCGAGACCCTTCTTCCGGACGGCATGCAGCTCAATACGCCTGAAGGACAGGAATGGATGAAGGAGCGGATAATCCACGAGCGCAGGATGGAGCTTGCCTTCGAAGGCCATAGATGGTTTGACATGATAAGGATAGACAACGGGGAATATGCACTTGAATTCCTCGAGGGCCTCGGCAAGAATGTGAACAAGGACAGGCTCCTCTTTCCTATCCCTCTGACAGAGATGGATTCCAACGACCTGATGGAGCAGAATCCTGGCTATTGATGGAATCATTGCATGCCGGTCACGGCATCGGAATAACATAAAAGAAAAAATCGACAGATATGAAAAGATATACAAAGACAAGATTCGCTGTTGCGTTTGCAGCAATCCTGGGACTTGCATCCTGCGGACTCGATATCGACGAGATGAAGGAGGGCAATCCCGACAGCGGGACAGCGCTCAAGCTGACTGCCGACACCGAAGAGCCGATTGTGCTCAATGAGAGGCAGAGCGAGGAGACCGCCCTGGCGCTGACATGGACAACCGGTTCGAACTATGGCACCGGGAATGCAATCGAATATATAATCGAAATGGACAAGGCTGACGGAGACTGGTCCGGAAGCTATTCCGAGAATCTCGGCAAGCGGGTCTACAGCAGGAACTACACCGTCGAGGAACTGAATACCATACTGCGGGAAAGCCTCGGTGCAGTCCCGGGGACAGAGGCATCATACAAGGCAAGGCTTACAGCATCGGTAATCGACCGGCAGGATCTGATGCAGACTTCTGAAATAGCATTCAAGGCCACTACATACCAGCCTGTCGCAGATGTCCTCTATATGATGACAGGAAACGGGAATGATGGATGGAATGCCGATGAAGCCATCGAGATGACACGCTCGAGTGCAGGCATATTTACATACGAGGCAATCCTCGATGACTGCGAATTCCGTTTCATTACCAGCCGCGGCAATGAGTGGCCGGCATATATCAGGAGCGGAGACGGCTCTGACGGACAGTTCAATGCCGTATACAGCGCCTCAGCTCCAGCCGAAACGGATGACATCAATTTCAGTCTCAGCGGCAAGTCATTCTACAGGATTACCGTCAACCTCTTCGACCTTACAGTGACCGTAGAGGACATCCTTACCGAGACACTGTATCTGATAGGCGATGCAACTCCTGGCGGATGGTCGCTCGACAATCTCACGCCGATGGAGATGACCGGCAAGGGGACATTCACATGGACCGGGACACTGACAACAGCCGGAGAAGGATTCAAGTTCGTGACAACGGCAAACTTCTGGCCTGGATACGTAAAGGCCAACAATGATGCCGACGACTGGAGTCTCGAATATTTCGGGGCTGACCCGGGAAGCACTGAAGACCTCAAGTTCAAGGTTCCGGAACCAGGGGAATATCAGGTCGATGTGGACCTTCTCGCCCTGACAGTCAAGGTATCCAAGACAGGAGAAGCAGAATTCAACACCCTGTATATGATAGGCGATGCGACAGAAGGCGGCTGGGACAATAACAAGGCGACTGAAATGACGATGGTTTCGGAAGGTAAATATACCTGGACAGGAACACTCAAGGCAAGCTCGTTCAGATTCATCGTCAGCCTCGGCTCTTTCGCCCCGGGGTACTGGAAAGCCAAGGATGACCCGGACGACATGTCGATCGTATACTCGGAGACAGGTCTCAGCGGAGCGGACGACAGGTCATTCCAGATTGCTGAAGAAGGAATCTACACCGTTACGGCAGATACTGAAGGTCTGATGGTCAGCATCGTGAAACAGACCGAGGAGGACCCTTATACCCAGACACTCTATATTTTCGGCGGCTCCACTCCTGGCGGCTGGGATATTAACAGTATTACCGCCATGGAAAGGACAGGAGCCGGACAGTTCACATGGACCGGACAGCTCAAGGCAGCCGGAGACAGCGACGGGTTCTGCTTCCTGCCGACAACCGACTGGTGGCCGAGATATGTCAGGGACGGGGAAGTGTCAGACGGTCTCAGCCTGAGATATTTTGAGACGGATCCGCAGGACGCGTCCCTCGACCTCAAGTTCACTGTCGCTGAAGACGGGGAATATACCGTGAATGTCAACCTTGCCACAAACAGGGTGTCATATGAGAAAACCGGAGAGGCCGACCAGTATACGCAGACTCTGTACATGATTGGAGACTCCACACCGGGAGGCTGGAGCATTGATCTCGCTACGGAGCTGACAAGGACAGGTTCAGGACAGTTTACATGGACAGGTCATCTTACAAAGGCTGAAGAAGGGTTCAAGTTCATAACCAGGAAAGACTGGTGGCCAGGATATGTCAGGGACGGGGAAGCAGCCGACGGGCTCACACTCAAGTATTTCGAGTCGGATCCAGGAGGCGGCTACGACCTGAAATTCCCTGTAGATGAAGAAGGGGAATACAATATGACCGTGGATCTCAGGACTCTGAAAATCTCCTATTCAAAACAACAATAAATGAATTGCCATGAATAAAATGCCGATAATAAACATAATATTGCCGGTTATCGCCCTTGGCTTTACCGGATGTCAGAAAGAGCTCGGGTACACCGGCTTTGTAGACCCGGGTGCCGCTGCCGAGACGACCATCAGCCTCAGCACGGACAAGGCGGTATACGCACCGGGCGAGACCGTTGAATTCTCTGCCAGCGAAATGCCGGCAGGCGCGATATATGTCAGATATATGCATCTTGGGGAAATGGTCGGGGAAGAACAGGCCCTTTCCGGGACTTCCTGGTCCTGGACTGCCCCATCGGAGGACTTCAAGGGCTACATGGCGGAAGTCTATCAGCGCAGTGCAAGCGGAGAAGATATCCTTGCGACAATAGCCGTAGACGTGTCAAGCGACTGGAAGAAATTCCCTCGCTACGGATTCCTGGCAACATTCAACGAAATGAGTGCTGATGCATGCGATGCTGTCATCTCCAATCTCAACAGGCTTCATATCAACGGGGTCCAGTTCCAGGACTGGCACTGGAAACACCACTGGCCTCTTGCCCAGGACAAGACAACGCTGGAGCCTCTTGAGACCTACATCGATATCGCAAGCAGGAGCACATCCCTGTCGACGATAAGGAACTACATTTCCTCCATCCACTCATATGGCATGAAGGCCATATTCTACAACCTGTGCTTCGGGGCCCTTGATGATGCGGCCGAAGACGGGGTCAAGGAAGAATGGTACATCTTCAAGGACCAGGGACATGTGACAAAAGATGTCCACCAGCTGTCCGCACCTTTCAAAAGCTCCATATACCTTGTCGACCCGGCAAACACCCAGTGGCAGGAGTATCTCGGGAAGAAGAATGATGCTGTCTACGAACATCTCGACTTCGACGGATACCAGATAGACCAGCTCGGCAGCAGAGGGAACGTATACGACTATAACGGGAACTCCGTCGACCTGGCAACGAGCTATGCTTCATTCATAGAGGCAATGAAAGTGCTTCATCCGGACAAGGACCTTATAATGAATGCAGTATCAAGCTATGGCGCAGAACAGATCCTCGGGACCGGGAATGTAGAGTTCGCATACAATGAACTGTGGGACTCCGAAGACCAGTTCACAAGCCTGCGTTCTGTCATCGAGGCCAACAAGCGGTACGGAGGAGAAGACATGCAGACAGTCTTTGCCGCATATATGAACTATACGAAGGCAGACAATACCGGGACATTCAACACTCCTGGGGTTCTCCTTACGGATGCTGTAATCTTCGCACTCGGAGGCTCGCACCTTGAAATGGGAGAGCACATGCTCTGCAAGGAATACTTCCCGAACAGCAACCTCGGCATGAGCAAGGAACTGCAGGAAGCCATCATCTCATACTACGACTTTCTGACGGCATATCAGAACATCCTGCGCGACGGCGGATCATTCAACGAAGTATCCGTTGCCTCGACGGACGGGAAAATGAACATAAAGTCGTGGGAGCCTGCAACCGGCAATGTCATTACTCTCTGCAGGGAAAACGGAAACCTGCAGGCCATCCATCTGCTTAATTTCTCACAGGCCAACTCGACAAGCTGGAGAGACATGGACGGAAGCATGCCGGAACCGGCGCTCATCACTGATGCCACATTGGAAATCGCTGCCGACAAGGAAGTCGCAGCAGTATGGATGGCCTCCCCGGATATCGACGGAGGAGCGCACAAGGTCCTTCCGTTTACCCAGGATGGAGGAAAAATCAGCATCACTGTCCCATCCCTCAAATATTGGGACATGATAGTAATCGAATATGAAAACTAAGGATTCATGAAAAAGACAATACTTACGATATTGTGCCTTGCCGCTGTCACTGCCGCATATGCCGGCAGTGGCCGGACAGGCACTCCGGCAGAGGGACAGAATGATTCTGCAGGACAGGAATTCGCATCGGGACAGGAATCCGTCACATCGCCTGACGGGAACATACGGCTTGACTTCTTCCTGGAAGAAGGTGCGCCATTCTATGCCCTCTCATACAAAGGAATCCCGGTTGTAGGCAAGAGCCGTCTCGGAATGCAGCTCGACAACAGCGGGCTGTACGACTGGTTCGAAATCTACGGCACGGAGACTTCCTCCTTCGACGAAACATGGCAACCGGTATGGGGCGAAGAGGCTGAAATCCGCAACCACTACAACGAGATGGCCGTCACATTGAGACAGACATCAAGCGACAGAAGAATGGTAATGCGGTTCAGGCTGTTCGATGACGGGCTGGGATTCAGGTACGAGTTCCCGGAACAGGGCAATCTCACATATTTCGTAATTGCCGACGAGCTCACGGAATTCGCCATGACAGGAGACCATACGGCATGGTGGATTCCAGGGGACTATGATACACAGGAATACGACTACACGGAATCCCGTCTGTCGGAAATCCGCAGCCTGCTCGGCGGCGCCATATCAGGCAACCTGTCCCAGACCATTTTCTCCGAGACCGGTGTGCAGACAGCCCTGCAGCTGAAGACGGATGACGGGCTCTATATCAATCTCCATGAAGCGGCACTTGTCAACTATCCTGCGATGCATCTCGAACTGAATGACAGCACGATGGTGTTCAAGGCGCACCTGACTCCGGACCCGAACGGTGACATGGCCTACATGCAGACACCGTGTACAACTCCATGGAGGACAGTAATAGTGTCCGACGATGCACGCGACATCCTTGCATCACGCATTACACTGAATCTCAACGAGCCATGTAAAATCGAGGACACATCGTGGATACGCCCGTACAAATATGTCGGAGTATGGTGGGAAATGATTACCGGCAAGAGCTCGTGGTCATATACAAATGACCTGCGGAGCGTGCATATCGACACCGATGACCTGAGCAAGGTCAAGCCGAACGGCACTCACGGAGCGACCACGGAGAATGTCAAGAAATACATCGACTTCGCATCAGAACACGGCTTCGACGGAGTGCTTGTCGAAGGATGGAATGTCGGCTGGGAGGACTGGTTCGGCAACATGAAGGAATATGTGTTCGACTTCGTGACCCCGTATCCCGACTTTGATGTGGATGAAATCCAGAGATATGCGGCAGAGAAAGGTGTCAAGATGATCATGCACCATGAGACCTCCGGCTCGCCGCGCAACTATGAAAGGCATCTCGATACGGCATATACCTTCATGAAGGAGCACGGATATGATGCCGTCAAGAGCGGATATGTCGGCAACATCATCCCGAAAGGGAACAATCACTACAACCAGTGGATGGTCAACCACTATCTCTATGCTGTGGAAAAGGCTGCCGACTACCGTATCATGGTCAATGCTCATGAAGCAGTGCGTCCGACAGGGCTGTGCAGGACATGGCCGAACCTGATTTCCAATGAGTCGGCAAGGGGCACTGAGTATCAGGGCACCAACGGATCCAAGCCTTTCCATGTGACGGTGCTGCCGTTTACCCGCCTCATTGGAGGGCCTATGGACTACACCCCTGGCATCTTCGAGATGGACATATCAAAGATCAACCCCAACAACCATACACATGCCAACTGTACAATTGCCAACCAGCTCGGCATATACGTGGTAATGTCCTCCCCTCTCCAGATGGCAGCCGACCTTCCGGAGAACTATGAACGGTTCATGGACGCATTCCAGTTCATCAAGGACGTCGCCCTCGACTGGGACAAGAGCATATACCTCGAAGCCGAGCCAGGCGAATATGTCACTGTGGCACGCAAGGCCAAAGGGACTGGACAGTGGTTTGTCGGTAATGTTACCGGGGAAAAGCCGCATACATCAAAAATCCGTCTCGACTTCCTCGACCCGGACAAAGAGTATGTCGCCACCATCTATTCCGATACTCCGGAGACCGATTATCTGACCAATCCGCAGTCATATGCCATAAGGCAGGTACGCTGCACTTCCAGGAGCACACTTGTCCAGGATGCAACCGAGGCCGGAGGCTATGCAATCTCCTTCAGGGAGGCAGGACCGCAGGACAGGAAAATCAGACGCCTGTGACAGGCCGCTTTTAATTACACATTCAAATTTGTTTCAGCCTGCCCGCACTTTCATTGCCGGGCAGGCTATTTTTTCCGGTTTATCAGTATCTTTGCCGTCTGCATCCATAAATCATGCACAATGAAGAAAAGTATTTCAGACAGACTTTCTGAAGGGAAGATCCTCATTCTTGACGGAGCGACAGGGACAATGATCCAGAGATTCAACCTGGATGAAAGCGATTTCTGTTCCGGGATACCGGAAAGGGGCGGCAAGGAGCTCAAAGGCAACAATGAATGCCTGAACCTCAGCCGGCCGGACATCATAAGGAAGATACATGATGAATATATCAGATGCGGCGCTGACATCATAGAGAGCAACACATTCAGTGCCAACAGCATATCCCAGGAGGAATACGGCTGCGCCTCCCTTGCTTTCGACATGGCTGCCGCCGGAGCAAGAATCGCCAGGGAAGCCGCCGATGAAGCATATGCCAGGACAGGACGGCAGATATTTGTCGCCGGGAGCATCGGGCCGACATCCAAGTCGCTTTCATTGTCTCCGGACATGGACGACCCGGCATTCAGGTCTGTCACATTCGACCGCATGGCTGAAGCATACAGGGAACAGATAAAGGGTCTTATGCTCGGAGGAGCGGACATGCTCCTGTTAGAGACCTGTTTTGATGCGCTGAATGCAAAGGCCGCAATCTATGCCCTTGAAAAACTTCTTGAAGAACCGGAGATACAGGCCAATCCCGCAATCAGGTCAAGGCTGGATGACTGCGGGTATTTTCCTCTCATAGTTTCCGTCTCGGTAAGCGACCGGAGCGGAAGGACACTTACAGGCCAGACGATTGAAGCATTCTATACGGCTGTGTGCCATTATCCCCTGACGGCTTTCGGGCTGAACTGCTCGCTCGGAGCCGATGAGATGTTCCCGCTGCTGAAAGAAGTTGCAGGCTTTGCCGGATGTGCAGTAAGCTGCTATCCGAATGCCGGGCTGCCGGACGGGATGGGCGGCTATGCGGAAACCCCTGACGAGATGGCCTCAGCCATTGAAAGGATGGCATCGGAAGGCCTGCTCAATATTGCTGGAGGATGCTGCGGGACGACTCCGGAATATATCAGGGCAATCGCCGATACCGTAAGGAAATACCATGCACGTGATTATGCAAGGTCTGCATCTGCATCGGAGGCTTCTGCAGCACCTGATGAAGGCTGCTGTGTGAGCGGCCTCGAACCTGTCCATATCGACCTCAAGAGATACAATTTTACCAATATAGGAGAACGGACCAACGTTGCCGGCTCCAGAAAGTTTGCAAGGCTCATTGCGTCCGGGGATTATGCTGAAGCCATACGTATCGCGGCAGGACAGATCGGGAACGGTGCATCAGTCATCGACATAAACATGGATGATGCGATGCTCGACAGCACTTCGGAGATGGAGAAGTTCGTCAGATACATCTCGAATGAGCCTGCTGTGGCCAAAGCCGCCCTGATGATTGATTCATCGCATTGGGAGACAATTCTCGCAGGCCTGAAGAATGCTCAGGGCAAGTCCATTGTCAACTCGATAAGCCTGAAAGAAGGGGAAGAGGAGTTTCTCCGCAAGGCAAGGGAAATCCATGCCCTCGGTGCAGCCATGGTAGTGATGGCATTCGATGAACAGGGACAGGCAACGGATTTCAAGAGAAAGACAGAAATCTGCAGACGGGCTTACGGCCTCCTTACCCGGAAGGCCGGCATCAGTCCCTGTGACATAATCTTCGACGTAAATGTTCTTGCCGTCGGCACCGGAATCGAAGAGCATGCCGGCTATGCCATAGATTTCATCAGGGCAGTAAGATGGATAAAGGAGAATCTTCCGGGAGTCCTGACATCCGGAGGCATTTCAAACCTCTCGTTCTCTTTCAGAGGCAACAATCCTGTCAGGGAGGCGATGCATTCAGTATTTCTATATCATGCGATAAACGCAGGGCTGGACATGGCCATTGTCAATCCGGGCATGGTGCAGATATACGATGAAATCGAGCCGGAACTGCTCAGATGCGTGGAAGATGTCATCCTCAACACGGATGCCGGTGCGACCGAGAGACTGATTGCGAAAGCACAGGAGACTGCAGCAGACAAGGAGGCAGGTGCATCCGGGAATGCAGGAAACCATGCTCCGCAGCATAGCTCTGCCACTTCCCCGGAGGAACGGATTACAGAGGCCCTTGTCAAAGGCGGCTCGGACACGCTCGAAGAAGACCTGAAAGCCTGTCTCCGCCACACCGGGAATGCCGTAGGCATCATCGAAGGCCCGCTGATGGACGGCATGAAGAAAGTGGGGGAAATGTTCGGATGCGGAAAGATGTTCCTGCCGCAGGTGGTAAAATCTGCAAAGGTCATGCGCCAGGCAGTTGACATCCTGCAGCCGTACATGCAGCAGGAGCATGATGCCGGCACGTCCCGCAGACCGAAGGTAGTGATAGCGACAGTCAA
Organism: uncultured Bacteroidales bacterium; assembly: GCA_944323805.1. GTDB lineage: Bacteria > Bacteroidota > Bacteroidia > Bacteroidales > UBA932 > Cryptobacteroides. Next base: position 30,341 of record CALUTW010000021.1, read on the forward strand.
GGGAGATGTCCACGACATTGGCAAGAATATCACTGCAATAGTCCTGGGATGCAACGGGTTCGATGTCATAGACCTCGGTGTAATGGTCGACAAGGAGACCATTATTGATACAGCGGAGGCCGAACATGCAGATATCATCGCTGCCAGCGGTCTCATTACCCCGTCACTGTACCAGATGGAGGAACTCTGCAGGGAGATGGCGTCAAGAGGCATGACCACTCCCCTTTTCATCGGCGGGGCCACGACTTCCGCACTGCATACGGCTGTAAAGCTGGCTCCTCTGTACGGACATGTATTCTATGGCCAGGATGCTTCGGCAAGCGCAGTGATGGCCAAGGAATACATGGCTGACCGGTCGAAGTTCGTGCAGGAGGAACATCTGAGACAGGAAAGTCTGCGGAAAATGTACAGGATGAAAAATGACGGGCACGATGACAGGGGCGAAGCAAGAGACGGCAATGGTCATTGTCCCGAACGTACTGACAACAGGAAGGATACCCATGTATTCGCACCTGAAAGCTATCCTGTATACGGCTCGGGCATCAATACGGAGGACATCCCGGTATGCAACCTCGGGATTACTGATGTCATGCCGTATTTCGACTGGAGGATGTTCTATGCGATATGGGGTGTCAAATACGGGAAGATGACACCGGACGAGCCTGCAATGGCGGGCCTCAGGAAAGAGGCAGAGGAGGTGTTGTCACGGCTGTCCGGCTCCGGCCGATGCCTGATAATGCTCGGGGTAAAATGGTTTGCCGCCAACGCATGCGGGGATGACATGATCTTACGCACTTCAGCAGATCCGGCGGCAGAAGGAAAGACAGCTGCCGTATTGCCTATGATGAGGCAGGAGGAGCCTTACATGCTTCCGGACGGAAGGGCTGTTCGCCTTTCCCTTGCCGATTTCGCTGCCCCTGAAGACTGCGGATTCGCCTCGCCGGCCGGAGTATTCGCAATCAGCGTACGGAATCCAGGCCAGACCCATGACACGGATACCGGGAACTCATGCAGATGCGGAAACTGCATCCCGGCCGGAGACTATGACAATATGATGGAGCGCTCGGTCATGAACACTCTTGCCGAGGCCGCCTCGACATGGATAGACAACCGGATATCGGAAGGAATACCGGATGGACACCGGCTTAAGATAATAAAGCCTGCAGCAGGCTATGCGAGCTGCCCTGACCATACACTCAAACGCGACATCCTGCGTCTGATACCGGACTCCGACAGACTCGGCATAACATTGACTGAAAGCTGCGGGATGCTGCCGGGCGCCTCCGTATGCGGAATGATTTTCATCCATCCCGAAGCGACATATCCGGAAATAAGAAGGATAGGCAGACATCAGTATGATGATTATGCCGCCAGACGTGGCATGACAGCCGGAGATGCATACAGGTTTCTGGGACATCTGCTGGATGAATGACAGGACCGCATAGGTTTCTCCGTCCGGACTGCTGCAATACCGGGAATTATTGATAGATTTGCACCAACTGAATTCTTGTAGCTGACAGATATGAAAATAAGTGAAATCCTATCCAGAGGTGGAAAGGCATTCCCCTCCCTCGAAATAGTTCCGCCGCTGAAAGGCATGACAAAAGACGAACTCATAGAGTCCATCCGTCCGTTCATGGAATTCAGCCCGCAGTATATCAATGTGACCTGCCACAGGGACGAATACGAATACAGGGAAAAGCCTGACGGCTCATACTCGAGGCACCTTGTCCGCAAAAGGGTAAGCGAAGTTGCAGTATGCGGGGCAATAATGTCCGAATTTGACATTGAGACCGTTCCGCATATCATATGCGGCGGTGCTTCAGCCGAAGAGATTGAAAGCGAGCTCCATGACCTGAGATTCATGGGCATATCCAACGTCATGGCCCTGCGCGGGGACTCCATTGCTGGAGAAAAGCGGTTCACGCCTGTCCAGGGAGGGTACAGATATGCAAGTGAACTTGTATCCGCAATCCGCAGGTTCGAACAGATATCCCGGCAGGAAACCGGCATTCCGGGCAACGGGATTGCGGCAAAAGGGAAAGGCGACAATCCAGCCACCTTTTCAATCGGTGTAGGCGGATACCCTGAGAAACATTTTGAAGCCCCCAACATCGAGACGGATATCGTCAACCTCAAGAAGAAAGTCGATGCCGGAGCAGACTATGTGATCACTCAGATGTTCTTCGACAACAGTGTCTTCTATGATTTTGTCGGCAGATGCCGGGCAGCAGGGATTTCCGTCCCGATTATCCCCGGTCTGAAACCATTGTCTACGGCCCGGCAGGTCAGCTCCCTTCCGGAATCCTTCTCCCTCGACATACCGGTGGAACTTACCGATGCCATCAAGGCCGCCGGCGATGACAGGGAGGCAGTATACAGGATAGGGACAGAATGGTGCATAATGCAGTGCAAGGACCTGCTCAGGCACAATATCCCCGCTGTGCATTTCTATACAATGGGGCGCTCCCGGAATATCGTCGAGATACTCAAGGAATGTTTCTGAGCCATGTACAGCCACAGGCAATCCCACAAACGACATAAAGTAGGCAAAAAAACATCAATAAAATATTCCAGTAAAGAAAAAATTCCCTATATTTGCAATCCAATTGAAACAAACGCGGAAATAGCTCAGTTGGTAGAGCATCAGCTTCCCAAGCTGAGGGTCGCGAGTTCGAATCTCGTTTTCCGCTCAAGCAGACCGCTGTAGCCGCAGGCTATGGCGGTCTTTCATTTCAAGGCGGAAAGCTTGCTTTCAATGCCTTGAAATGAAAGGGCCGAAAGGGCGTCAGCCCGACAGCGGTCTGCTTGAAAGTGCCTCCCTGGCGAAGGGACAGAGAAAAGGAAGCGCAGCGAGCTAATCTCGTTTTCCGCTCTCTTATTATCAAGCAGTTACAGAGATGTGACTGCTTTTCTTTTTGTCTTGTGGAGACTGCTTTTAAGGGGGGGGCTGACGGTATTCATGTTAGCAGATATGTTAGCAAAATTATCATGTTAACTAGGGACTGTCGTTTAATTCCGTCATTATGAGTCAATCGGCAGACTGTCCCGGTAATTTTTCCGATCGAACTCATC
>CALUTW010000022.1 GCA_944323805.1 uncultured Bacteroidales bacterium
AGCCCTCTATCCAACTTCCGCGATTTTCTCCTAACTACTTAATTCACAGATTACATTGCGTTAATCTGCCGAATTTTTGGGGTTTTTCCATAGATTTTGCATAAATTTGCCGGTTGCAACAGTTTTGGATGATAAGAAAGTCATTTGAAAATACATCTTTAAATGGACAGGGAAAACATTAAATGCCTTATAATAGGCGGCGGGCCGGCAGGCTATACGGCAGCGATATATGCATCGAGGTCGGGTCTGTCTCCTGTGCTGTATGAGGGGCTGCAGCCTGGTGGCCAGCTTACAACCACGACAGACATAGAGAATTATCCTGGATTTGAGAACGGTGTCTCGGGGCAGGGGCTTATGGATACCATGCGCTCGCAGGCAATAAGGCTCGGAGCCGATGTCAGGAACGGCATCGTGACTTCTGCAGACCTGTCGTCAAGGCCGTTTGTCATAACTGTGGATGAGAGTCACGAAATTGAAGCTGAAACCCTTATAATAGCTACCGGGGCCGCTGCAAGATATCTCGGTCTGCCGTCGGAGGAGAAGTTCAAGGGCATGGGTGTGTCTGCATGTGCCACATGCGACGGCTTCTTCTACAGGAAGAAGACGGTCGCTGTCGTCGGCGGAGGGGATACGGCATGCGAGGAGGCGTCATATCTTGCCTCCATATGCAGCAAGGTCTATATGATTGTCCGCAGGGATGTCCTCAGGGCCTCTACCGCCATGCAGGAAAGGGTAATGAACACGCCGAACATAGAGATACTGTGGAACTGCAACACCAGGGAGGTGCTCGGGGACGACATGGGCGTTACAGGCGCCAGGCTCGTCCGCAAGGACGGGGAGGTATTCGACATCGCAGTCGACGGCTTTTTCCTTGCCATCGGACATCATCCGAACTCGGAGCTGTTCAGCCGCTGGGTAAAGGTCGACAATGAGGGCTATATCGTTACTGACGGCAAGACCTCGAAGACCAATGTCGAGGGAGTGTTCGCCGCAGGCGATGTCCAGGATCCGGTTTACCGGCAGGCGATAACAGCCGCCGCGTCAGGATGCAGGGCTGCCCTTGACGCAGAGAAATTCCTTATCTCACAGAAACATACAGAACAATGAGGATACAGAGATTCATTTTACCGCTTCTGGCTGCGGCGGCCGCATTGGTCTCATGCAAGTCCCAGTATGAGATATTGCTGAACAGCAATGATGTAGACTTGAAATATGAAGCCGCATTCCAGTATTTCAATGACACAAAGTATACAAAGGCGGCGTCACTGTTCGAGTCGATGTCGGTGATGACGAGCGGTACTGAACGTGACGATACCGTACAGTACTATTGGGGCCTGAGCAACTACAGGGCGAAGGACTATTATGTCGCAGAGACAAATTTCCAGAAATTCATAGAAAGCTATCCGCGGAGCCCTTTCGCTTCCGAGGCGAGGTTTCTCCGTCTGGACTGCCTCTACCGGCAGACATTGAGATACGAGCTGGACCAGAGCCCTACGTATGTGGCGATAAATGCCATATCCGAGTATATGGTCGAGTATCCGGAGTCTTCGAACACAGAGATTTGCCGCGAGATGCTCAGGGATCTGAATGAACGTCTTGACACCAAGGCGTTCGAGGCGGCCAGGCTGTATTACAAGATGGAGGATTATATCGCTTCCAGAGTGACTTTCAGGAATGTACTCAAGGAAGATGCTGACAATATTTACCGCGAGGACATACTCTATTATATAGCGATGTCGTCCTACAAGTATGCCCAGCTTAGTATCGCTGACAAGCAGCAGGAGCGTTATATGACTTTTGTCGATGACTATCTCAATTTCATAGGGGAATATCCTGAATCAAGATACAGGCGGGAGCTCGATACAATTTACCGCAGGGTGCAGCGCCTGCTCGGAAGATACGGTGCGGGAGAGGATGTCTCGGGTCTCGAGGAAATCGACGAGAAATCCTTTGAAAAGGAACGCCGTCAGCTTGGAAAAGAGGAAAAAGCCGCAATCAGACGGGGTGCAAAGGCAAATGAGCGTCTTGTGGACGGGACCGTTGACCTCGTTGAACTGGACGGTATGATCAATGAGGCAGAGGCAAAGTCGGTACCTGCAGAATCAGGACGTAAAGGCAGGTCCGGAAGAAAGTGAAAAAATTTTTGAACCCCGTATATTCCGGCGGGGGTATAATTAAGTAGACGATAAAAATGAATGACAATATGACAAAGAAAATTCCTACGAATACCATTACCCGCGACCTTTGCGACCTTGCAGCACCTACCGGGAACATCTATGAGACAGTGGTAATCCTCTCCAAGAGGGCCAACCAGATTTCCATAGCCGAAAAGAAGGAGCTGACAAAGAAGCTCGAGGATTTCAAGAACGACAGGGACACCATGGAGGAAGTCTTCGAGAACAGGGAGCAGATAGAGATCTCGAAATTCTATGAGAAGCAGCCTAAGCCAGGGCTTGTGGCTATCTCTGAATTCGAGAACAACGAGATCTACTGGAGAATGGCAAAGAAGGAGGAGAACGAATAGTCAATAATCAGGAATCCCGATGCTCAGCCGGCTTCATGTCAACAATTATGTGCTTATAGACTCTCTGGACATATCTTTCCCGGAGGGTCTGATTATTATTACGGGACAGACCGGCGCCGGTAAATCAATTCTTCTCGGTGCATTGGGACTTGCTCTCGGGGCGAAGGCCGATGCATCGGTTATCGGGGAAGGGGATGGAAACTGTGTCGTCGAGGCGGAGTTCTCCGTAGACAGTGCCGGTCCCGCACTCTCCGGGTTCCTTGAGGAAAACGATATTGATCCGGATGACGGACATCTGCTTATAAGGAGGGTCGTCAACAGGAGCGGGCGGTCACGTTCGTTCATCAATGATTCTCCTGTTACGGTGCAGGTGCTGTCGTCTCTTGCTTCCCGCCTGATAGACATACATTCGCAGCATCAGACTCTCCAGCTTTCAGATGCTGCATTCAGACTGTCCATGCTGGATTCATATGCCGGCAACGCCTCTCTTCTGGAGGAATTCCATGAGGCCTATGCGAGGATGTCCGGCATCAGGGCCGAGCTGGAGTCGGTAAGGGCCGCACTTGAGCGTGCAAGGAATGAAAAGGACTATAATGAAGCCAGGTTCAGGCAGCTGGATTCCGCATCTTTGAAGGATGGCGAACTGGAAAGTCTGGAAGCGGAGCAGAAGCAGCTTGCAAATGCGGAGGAGATAAAGGAAAGTCTCTGTGCAGCAGTCGGCCTGTGTTCGGGCGACCAGGCTTCAGATATGCCCGGCATTGATTCTATGCTGAGGGAAGCCGAGAAGCATCTTTCGAAGGTGTCCCGCTATGTGCCGTCAGTATCATCTCTTTCCGACAGGCTTGCATCGTGCAGGGTGGAGCTTGATGATATCATCTCGGAAGTCGCTGAACTTGATTCAAGGACGGAAGTCTCGCAGGAAAGGCTGCAGGCTGTCGAGGACAGGCTGTCGTTCCTGTATGGGCTGATGCAGAAATTCGGCTGCAGCACTGTCGCGGAGCTGATAGCCGAGAGAGATTCCCTTTCTGGCATCCTCGGGGATACTTCAGGAATGGAGTCCAGATGTGAGGAACTTTCCTCCATGCTTGACAAGGCGGAGCTGGCTGTCGGAGAACTTTCCGGCAGGCTGCATGATTCGCGAGTATCCGCTGCATCCGCGTTTTCGGAGGCAATCACAGAGGCTGTCAGGAGGCTTGAACTCCCGTATTCCGTCTTTGAGGTGGAGGTGCGGAATATACCGCTGTCGAGGACAGGTTCCGATTCCGTGAATTTCCTTTTCTCTGCATCAGGCAGGAATCCTGTCGATGTGTCAAAGTGTGCATCCGGAGGCGAGATGTCGCGTATAATGCTGTCCCTGAAAGCTGTAATGGCGAATTACATGGATATGCCCGCATTGGTTTTCGATGAGATCGATACCGGGGTGTCCGGAAGCGTTGCCGACAAGATGGGCTCCATGATATGCGATATGGGACAGAATATGCAGGTGTTTGCAATTACGCACCTGCCTCAGGTTGCGGCCAAGGGGAACGCCCATTATCTGGTTTCAAAGGATATCGACCCGCACACATCAAAGGCTGCAACTACAATAAAAAGACTCTCCGACGGGCAGAGAGTCCTTGAAGTTGCGAGATTGCTCAGCGGTTCGGAAGTGACTGATGCCGCCATAGCCAATGCCCGGTCGCTTCTTTCCGGGAATTAGTACCGTACCGGTATTCTGCCGGACATCTTTCAGTCCAGCAGTGTCACAGTGTACCGCGGGCCATATATGATCCTGCGGATTGCAGTATTTTTCAATCCTCCGTCAGCTTCCCTTGTGAATCTGAAGTCAGTCTGGAGCATGCGTACACGTTCCGCGTCCGCAAGCCTGTCTGCCCAGCCGGAGCCGTACCGGGAGCACTGCGATATGAAGTAATGCATCACATCATATCCCTGGAAAGCGAATGCTCCTGGCTCCGTATTGAACAGAGCCCTGTATTTCAGGAGAAACGACTGGACCTCTGGAGTATCGTAGTCTATGTAATACGGCGACGAGACATGGAGATTGACATTATGATAATCCTCGACATCGATTGTCTCGAAGCCCCTGAGTCTTGACGGGCCGTACAGTACTATGCTGTACCTGTCATGTATCATCAGGTTGAGGTTCCTTACAACATCGTTGACAAATGCCTCGCTTTCCGATACCACCAGCACCCTGTTGACGGCTGTGGAATCCATCAGTGTCTCCATTGACTCCAGCACATCCCTCCCTTCAAGGATGTTATAGGAGAAGGATGATGCAATCATGCCGGATTCACGGATAAGTGCACTTACCATTTCGTTCTCGGCACCCGCCCTCGCCCCTTTCTCGTATATCGCTACAATCCTGTCGCTTGAGTCCTTGTCTTCCCCTATCCATCTGATGAGGTCGGAAAACTGCTCCTTTGCCGGTTCAGGGACCTGGATGAAATTGCTGTGCGATGCTGTCAGGCTGCCTGTCCTCGGGTCAATCGGAGAGATGACCTCTACGGTTGCCGGAGCGGCGGCAAGGACTTTCTCAAGGTCTTCGGCGGATACCGGACCTATTATGAAATCGTTCCGGGCAGATATTTCCGCTGTCGGCGGGGTATCGCCCATGGTATCGTAAACGTCAAGGTCGACATTTATCCCTTCAAGTCCGAGCTCTCTTGCTGCAAGCAGCGCTCCGCTGTAAAAATCCATGCATGTCACGCTTCCTTTGCCTTCTGATGCCTGGAACGGCATCATCAGCACGGCATTGACGCTTCCTTTCCTGTCCTGGACGGCAGTCTCGGCTGGCTTTGACTCCGAATCCTGTACGGCAGCCAGGGCCGCATCCGCCTTTTCACTCTCCTGTTTTTCTGCCGCATGTGCAGCCAGATATGCAGTAAGGTCAGCCGGAATCTTCAGTTTCTGCCGGTTGGACAGCTTCTTTCCGGAAAGGCCGTTGATTTCCATTATCAGTTCGACGGGCACCCCGTATTTCTCAGATATCATCCCGAGATTCTCGTACCATTTTACGGTATGGGTCACAAAGACATCCTTTGACCTTGTCTTTTTTTCCCTGGATTTCCTTTTCTGGTCCTTCGGCTTTTCCTTCTTCACTTCCTGAGCGGCATTGACATCGCTTTCCGGCTTCTTGTCTACGGCATCGGCATCTGCCGCCGGGAGTGCTGAAGAGACTTCCTTCGCATTGTCGGAAGTCAGGACAGGAACGAGTATGATTGCATTCTTTTTCAGCCCCTCTTCCTTTAATGACGGGTTGGCATCGTAGATGTCCTGGATACTTACGCCGTATGCCTTGCTTATCGAGTAGAGCGTCTGTTTCTCAAGCACGATATGCGAATAATACACACGTCCGTCCATCCTGACCTTTTCCTTTGAAACAGTGACAGGTACAAGCGGATATTGCGCGTAAGTAACCCCCTGGGTAAAAGCCAGGCAGGCGGACATCAATATTATTGCTACAAATTTTCCTCTCATGATGGTGCATGGGTTTATAATCCGGTCCGGCAGGCCTACAGCCCGTCCGCGAACTCTTCAAGCCTGCGGCAGAATGAGCTCCATGACAGCCGTTCCTTTTCCTTGCGGATATTCTCGATGCAGCGTGTCCGTATTCCGGGGTCTGCAAAATACTTTTCTATTTCATTCCTGATAGCCTCGGGAGTGCAGTCTTCGGCGACAAGTCCTGTGCCGGTGTCCCCGATGGTCTCCTTGAGCCCTCCGACATCCGTTACAATCATCGGTGTCTCGAAATGGTATGACACCGAGCTGATACCGCTTTGCGTGGCGCTCCGGTACGGCAGTACGGTAACATCCGCTGCAGAGAAGAATGCAGAGACTTCGGAGTCGCGTATATATCTGAGGACTGTCCGAATATTATCCCTGTTACTGCATCCGTCTATCAGTCTTCTGTATCTGTCGAAGGAGCCGTATGGCTCTCCTGCTATGATCAGCTGGTATCCGTCTCCGAGCGTGCTGAATGCCCGGATAAGGATGTCAAGACCCTTGTATTCCCTTATCAGTCCGAAAAACAGGATGTTGCGCTTGCCTGGCAGCAGCCCGAGCTTCTCTTCGGCCTCCTCCCTGCGCATCTTTTCCCCGAAATGCGAATATAGCGGATGGGGTATTACCGTGTATCTGGCATCCGGCTTAAGCCGGAGCAGGTCCTGCGCTACCGCATCGCACAATGTCACGCATCCGTCGCTCCCTTTCAGGAAATATCTTGTCAGTGGAGTGTCGAAGAATCTCTTCTCGTGCGGGACCACATTGTCGAGTATCGATATTACCTTGCAGTTCCCCTTGCCTCTGATGCTGCGTGTGATGTATCCGAGAGAGGGAGCAAAGTATGACATCCAGTATCTGACAATCAGCAGGTCCGGCTTCCATTCACGTATTGCCTTGAGTGTGGCTGCATAGGAAAAAGGATTGGCCGTATCCAGCAGGGATATGCTCTCTACCGGTACGGCCTCATCGTCTGCTGTGACATATTGTGTCTTTCCCGGGAAGAGAAATTCCGGGTACTGTCTCTTGAAATTAAAGGCCATGACAGTATGCTTCTTCCCGAGTTCGCCCAGCAGACAGGCATTGAACTGGGATATTCCACCCCTGTACGGGTAGAAGCAGGACAGTATGGCTATTCTCAATTTCAGTTGTTCTTCTTGTTCTTGTTCTTTACATACTCCTCATTGAGTCCGGCAAGGACCTCGTCCGTGATGTCAAGTCCCGGGTCCCCGGTAATCACAGGCGCCCCTCCCTGGTTTGTGAGGATCATCGCATATTGCTTCTCCTCATTGTACTTGTCGAGGTATGTCTTGATGGCATCGGCAAGCTGGTTCATCATCACGGTCTGCTCTTCAATGATCTCGTTGTTCTTCTGGTTGGCGAAATTATTGAATTCGGCTTCCTGCTGCTGGAGCTTCTGTCCCTGCACTTCAGCTACCGACCTTGTCATGAGCCCCTTGTTGAGCTTCTCCTGGAAATCATTGACATCGTTCTCGAGTTTCTTGCCCCTTCTGTCGACTTCAGCCTGTATGTTCTGGACTTTTGTCTCGACTACCGACCTGAGGTCGTTGGCCATGTCATATTCCTGGAGAATCCTGTCAAGCTGGATATATACTATGTCTCCCTTGACAGCAGAGACGGCGGTGCTGTCGTTCCGGGATACGGTTGACGATACCTTGCCGTCCTTATGGGTCAGTGACAGTGTGCCGAATACAGCAACAGCCGCTATGGCTATGATGCTGAGAATTAAAGATGCTTGTTTCATTCCTATCTGTGGTCTTAAGATTAATCAGTTACAATTGTCCGGACAGTCCCTCCTGCCGCGGGTGCGAAAATTCGCAACAGTATAAATGGCGCAATTACGACAAATATACACAGAAGCCGAGAGCAATGCAAACTTGTTCGCAATTGCCGAGGCGCAACAGTATAAATGGCGCGATAGCGACAAATATACGCAGAAGCCGAGAGCAATCCAAAATAAATTTTCCGGTTGCCTGGGCGTGGACAGCGGCGGACGCCAGGGATTCCCGGTTACCGCAAGCCCCTTGTCCTCTTCAGATATTCCCGGATTGTCGTCTCGAGACCCATATACAGGGCATCACAGATGATTGCATGGCCGATTGATACTTCTGCGGTCCATGGGATGCTCGAGATGAAGAAGCCCAGGTTGTCGAGATTGAGGTCATGTCCGGCATTGACTCCGAGCCCGCAGTCCATTGCCCTCTGCGCAGTCAGGATGAACGGGGCGACAGCCTTTTCCCTGTCTGCGGCGTACCCGGAGGCATACGGCTCGGTGTACAGTTCCACGCGGTCGCATCCGCATTCTGCCGCACCTTCCGCCATTGCAGGGTCAGGGTCTATGAATATCGAGGTGCGGATGCCTTTTGCCTTGAAGGTGCTGCATACTTCGGACAGGAATCCCCGGTTTCTGATGGTGTCCCATCCGGAATTTGACGTGATGGCGTCTGCCGCATCCGGGACAAGGGTTACCTGGTCCGGGACTACCTCGCATACGAGATCTATGAATGACGGTATCGGATTACCTTCTATGTTGAACTCTGTCCTGACCAGGGGCCTGATTTCCCTTACATCGGAATATCTTATGTGCCTTTCATCCGGTCTCGGGTGCACGGTAATGCCTTCGGCCCCGAATTTCTCGCAGTCAAGCGCGGCTTTGGTCACATCCGGCATGTTGCCTCCGCGTGCATTTCTCAAAGTCGCTATCTTGTTGATGTTTACGCTAAGTCTTGTCATTTATTCACGTGTTTTACGCCGGTTTTCGGTCCGGTCCGGTAAAATCCGGGGCAAAAATATATATTATTGTTCATAATGCGTCTAAATTTGCCGGAAACTTGTAACTTTACGATTCGTTTTTACACCGCTTTGAATAGCAGGATACCATATGAAGATAGCTGTATACCTGAGAAATGCCCGCCTGACGGGCGACAGCCGGATTGAACGGCTGAAAGAACGCCTGGCTGCCGGGGGATGTTCCATCTATGATGTCCGGTGCCGGGAGGATATCTCGGGAGATGATACGGATATGCTGGTCTGTATCGGGGGAGACGGCACTTTCCTTTCTGCTGCAGTCCTTGTGGGGGATTCGGGGATTCCGGTGCTCGGGATGAATCTCGGGAGGCTCGGCTTCCTGTCAGAGAACGGGCCCGACCAGGTCGCTGATGCAGTGCTCGGAGGCAGATATTCCATCGAGGAGCGGACCCTTCTCCATGCCGTGCCGTCTTATGTTACAGGCTGTCCGGCTATCGACGGCTGGCCGTATGCCCTGAACGAGGTGACTGTCCACAGGTCAGGGGCGGCAATGCTGGGGGTCGATGTCAGGATTGACGGGGCGACCCTGCCGACATACTGGGCTGACGGGCTCCTTGTGGCGACGAGTTCCGGCTCTACGGCATATTCCCTCAGTGTGGGCGGTCCGATTGTGCTGCCGGAATCCAGGGTGCTCATCATTTCCCCTATATCTCCGCACAATCTCAATGTCAGGCCTCTGATTGTGCCGGATACATCCGAAATCAGCCTCAGCCTGCGCTCCAGGGACTCTTCCGTGATGTTCACACTTGACAACAGGACCGTCGAGGCAGACCCCGGACTGAAACTGGAGATATCGGTGGCACAGTTTTCGCTTAAGCGAGTCCGGCTTGACGGCTCCAATTTTATAAATGCCCTGACAAGCAAACTGTTCTGGGGCGAAGACATAAGGAACGGAAAAGATTTTTGAAATGGAAGAAAACAAAAGAATCCCTGCCCACGTTTCCATAATAATGGACGGGAACGGACGATGGGCCGAGGAACGTGGCAAGGAGCGGGTCTATGGACATGCTGCCGGTGTGGAGAGTGTCCGCGCATGTACCGAAGCAGCCGTCGAGACAGGGGTAAGATACCTGTCGCTATTCGCGTTCTCGGAGGAGAACTGGAACCGTCCGGAGCATGAGGTGCATACTCTCATGGAACTCATGGTAAAGGCAATGAAGGACGAGCTCCCGGTCATGATGAAGAACGGCGTCCGGTTCGTAGTCCTCGGCAACAGGTCAAGGCTTTCCCCGTCATTGAATGAAATGATAGACGGGTGCATGGAGGAGACATCCGCAAATGACAGGCTTGTGCTGATAATCTTCCTGAGCTACAGCGGCAAATGGGATATTCTCGAGGCGGCAAAGAAGTATGCCAGGGAGATTGTGGAGCATCCTGAGCGCAGGGACAGCCTCCTTGCAATGGGAACCGACGGTTTCGGCCGTTATCTTGCGACAGACGGGATACCTGACCCCGACCTTATAATAAGGACTTCGGGGGAATGCAGGATAAGCAACTACCTGCTGTGGCAGGCGGCCTATTCCGAGTTTCTCTTTACGGATGTGCTCTGGCCCGATTTCAGGAAGGAGGAGTTCCGTCAGGCGCTGCAGGAGTATGCGAAACGGGACAGGCGTTATGGAAAGGTCAAATAGGCGGTAGCCGGTTATATGGTTCACGCCCCGGCAATCGGAAAATTTATTTTGGATTGCTCTCGGCTTCTCCTTATATTTGCATCTTTGAATTGTAACAAACAGCATATTGATTGATAAGAAGAGATGAGATTACTCCGTACAACCTTTCTTGCGCTTCTGTCTGTACTGTCTCTCCCCGCAATGGCACAGCTCAAGCAAAGTGAAATAACGGTAGATTACAATAATCCGCAGAAATATATCGTAGGCGGTGTCGAGGTTGAAGGCAACCATTATTTCGGCCCGGACCAGATCATACAGCTCACAGGGCTGCAGAAAGGACTTGAGGTAACAGTCCCGAGTGATGACGTGTCGTCGATTGTCAGCCGGCTCTGGCTGCAGAGATATTTCGAGGATGTGGCGGTTGTCATCGACTCTATCGCCCCTTCGAGGGATACTGCATTTTTCAAGATATGCATAACGGAGCGTCCTAGGGTGTCCAGATGGACATTTACGGGGGTCAAGAGCGGGGAGCAGAAGGAGCTTCTGGAGCGGCTCAATCTCCGCAGGGGAGGGGAATTCTCCGACTATGTGGCCAAGACTGCCACGGATATCATCAAGAGATACTATTATGAGAAAGGCTTCCTCCTGACAGAAGTGGATGTGCAGACAAGGCGGGATACGCTTGTGAAGAGCGCAATCAGGGTCAATTTCGCTGTCGACAGGAAGCAGAAGGTAAAGATAAAGAAGATAACCTTTACCGGCAATGACAATGTCAAGGAGACAAAGCTGGTAAGGTCGATGAAGAAGACAAAGGATGCCCGCCTGATGAACTTCTTCAGCTCCAAGAAATTCAATGAGAAGGAATATGCCAACGACAAGCGTTCCCTCATCAGTGCATTCAACGAGGCCGGATACAGGGACGCAAGGATTGTGAAGGATACCATGTACTATATCGAGCCGAACAGGCTGGAGATAGACTTCACAATCGATGAAGGCAAGAAATACTATTTCCGCAATATCACGTGGACCGGCAATTCCGTATATTCGTCCGATGTGCTGAACGGCATACTCATGATCGAGAAAGGCGATGTGTACGATGTTGTGACAATGGAGAAGCGCCTTTTCGGCGGAGGCAAGCAGAATGAATACGATGTGTCAAAGCTGTACAGGGACAACGGGTACCTGTTCTTCAATATCCAGCCTGTAGAGCTCAACATAGCCGGAGACTCCGTGGATGTCGAGATGCGCATTGTCGAGGGAAAGCCTGCGACCTTGAACAATATTGTCATCAACGGGAATGACCTTACCAACGAGAGGGTAGTCAGAAGACAGATATTCACAAGGCCGGGATATCTTTTCAGCCAGACCGATTTCGAGCGTTCCATAAGGGAGATTGCCTCTATGGGCCAGTTCGACCCGGAGGCGATAGCGGATCCGTCAAAAGGCTATTCTATTATTCCGAACCAGCTGGACAATACTGTCGATATAGTATATAATGTCACGGAGAAACCGTCGAGTACACTCGAGCTGTCCGGAGGATGGGGCGGCAACACATTCGTGGCCACTGTGGGTGTCAGCTTCAACAACTTCTCCACAAGGAGGCTGTTCGACAAGTCGGCATGGCGTCCTGTGCCGCTCGGAGATGCGCAGAACCTTGCAATCAGGTTCCAGACCAACGGAACATACTATACCAGCCTCTCGGCCAGCTTCATGGAGCCGTGGCTGTTCGGCAAGAAGCCGACCTCGCTGAGCATATCGGCATACTACACAAGACAGACCAATTCCTATATAGCCTTCAATATCCTGAACAATGACGAGTTCATGGAGGTCTACGGACTTGCAGCGGGAATCGGTACGCGGCTCAAATGGCCTGACAACTACTTCGTGCTGTACAACCAGCTCAGCTGGCAGACATACAAGCTGCAGAACTGGAACTACAACTTCCTCTTCAATACAGGTATCTCGCACAACCTCAGCTATACCATAAGCCTTTCGAGAACATCTACCGACCAGCAGATATATCCGCGTCAGGGCTCCGAGTTCAGCCTGTCGCTGCAGCTGACACCGCCTTACTCCCTGTTCAGGAGAAAGGACAAGGGCCGGCTTGACGAGAACGGCAACCCGATAAGGGTATCGAGCTGGAGGGATATCGACTACAACAACCAGTCGTCGGAGGACAGGTACAAATGGATCGAGTACCACAAATGGTCCTTCAAGGGAGCAATCTATACCAAGCTTGTGGGGGACCTCGTCCTCATGGCCCGTGCGCAGTTCGGATATCTGGGGTACTACAACAGGAACTGGGGATATTCTCCGTTCGAGGGCTTCCTTGTCGGAGGAGACGGAATGTCAGGATACAACACATACGGTACGGAGGTCATTTCCCTGAGGGGATACGAGAACTACTCCCTGACCCCTACGGCCATGACACCATACAGCAGCGGAGGCTACGCATATGCGGGTAATGTGTATGACAAGTTCACTGTCGAGCTCAGATACCCTGTCGTACTCCAGCCGCAGTCCACGATATTTGCACTCGTGTTCCTGGAGGGCGGTAACTGCTGGGACGACATAAGGAAATTCAATCCGTTCCAGATCAAGCGGTCTGCAGGTGTCGGTGTCAGGGTGTTCCTGCCAATGATCGGTCTGCTCGGTGTAGACTGGGGATACGGGTTCGATGACCCTGTGAACGGAAAGAGCCAGTTCCACTTTGTCATAGGACAGCAGTTCTGATAGGTTGAATATTGACTAAAGAAAAATTAATAGCAACAGTATGAAAAAAACAGTTATGATTGCAGCAGCTGTCATTCTTGCATGTACGGCTGCATCGGCACAGAACCTTAAGTTCGCGCATATCAATTTCCAGGAGATAATCCAGCTCATGCCGGAAATGGACTCTGCAAGAGTGCAGATCGATGCTGCATCCAAGGAGACCCAGGAGACATATCAGAGCATGATCATGGAATACAATTCCAAGGCCCAGGAATTCGAGCAGAAGCAGGCTACATGGACTCCTGCAGTACGCGAAAGCAAGGCCCGCGAGCTTTCTGACATCGAATCACGTATCCGTACATTCGAGCAGTCAAGCCAGCAGGACCTGACACAGCTTCAGAATACCCTTATGGCTCCTATCTACCAGAAGGCACAGGAAAAGATCAACGAGCTTGCAAAGGCTCAGGGAGTAATCTATGTATTCGATTCTTCGCAGCTGCTTTATTTCGATGCCGCCCAGAGCACGGACCTTACTCCGGCCGCCCGCACTGCCCTCGGGATTCCAGAAGGAAGGACACTCGAGTCTCTGCAGGCAGAGCTCCAGGCACAGTATCAGGCTCAGCAGCAGTAGTCCTGCAGACCTTCAAGGGAGATTATCCTTTCTGCGGTCTGCCTGAACCCGAGGCCGTCCACGTCTATTGCAATGTGCGAGACGCTTTCATAGATATGGCTCCTTGAGGACATCAGGCTGCATATACGCTTACGGAGGACTTCATCATTGAAGCCCTCCTTTTTTATGTCATCGTCTGGGCTGGCGAGCATCGGACGGTCCTCGATACGGCTGCCCGACAGATTCCTTACGAGCAGGTCCACGGATGCCCTCAGATAGACGCATGTCGTTTCGCTGCGGATGAGTCCTGCACAGGACGGGATGGTCAGAGTCCCTCCGCCAAGTGACAGAATGTGCAGTCCGGGAGTCTTGAGACAGGTCTCCAGTACTTCTTCAAGGCACTGTTTCTCGAGTGCCCTGAAGCCTTTTTCCCCTGATTCTGCGAATATGTCAGGGATTTTCCTGCCGGAACGCCTTTCGATATACAGATCGAGGTCTGTCAATGATGCGCCTGTCAGCGAGCAGAGCTCTTTCCCGACGGAACTTTTGCCGCATCCCATGAATCCGGCAAGTGCTATAGTCTTTCCCATCAGGATTCTCAGAATAATGTAGGCAGACTGTCATCGCCGTTGTCCGGCTGAGGTGTCCCGGCATTTTCCGGTGCATCGGCCTGGAGGTCCTGCTGCACAATGTCATCCTCTGGCTTGTGCAGAGGTTCGATGAATCTCGCGGATGCGACCTCATACTGGCTGACTTTCTTCCCTTTGGCCTGCAGGCCCTTCTTTGCGATGAATTCCTCGACATCCACCTTTTCGGCTTCCCGCTGTACGTGTTTCCCGCCGAAGGTTATCTCCATCTGCGGATGCATGTCCGAGGACAGTTCCACGAGTCTTGAACCGTTGGCTTCGGATATGAATGTCACAGGGGTATTATCGCTGATATCAAAGGAGAACCGCTTGACATAGCAGCATTGCTGGGCTCCGTCAAAATATATGGCGGCAAAGGTCTTTCCCGGCTCGAATTTCTCAATCTCGAGCAGGTCCCCCTGATATCTGTTGCTCAGGTCGAAAGATGTCGTATAATATGTGCCGTCCCTGAATATCGCAAGGATGTGGTCTCCTGTCGTGAACTGGCCGAGGTATTTTCCCCTGCCGTCTTCATTCAGCCTGTTGATGTCCTCGTCAAGCCACAGGTCCTTGCCTCCGATAGTGGATACGCCTTTGGATTTCAGTGTGATTTTCCTGATGAGGTTCCTGGAGACAAGATTCCCCCTTGATGCACGTCCCTTTATCAGCAGTCTGGAGAAGTCGAATTCCTCGCTGCTCTTCTTCAGCTTTGCCTTAGGGGCGTAATTGATTCTTACGGTCTCGGCCTCTCCGTTGGGATTGGCAGAGAACCACAGGAGGGCGGACCCCGGGACACCCTGCGTCACATCATATTCCTTGTCGCGCGTTATGCTCGTGACGGCAAACCGTTTGGCATAGCTTACGGAGCTTTTGCCGTCCCTGTATATTGCGTTGTATATCGTACGGCTGTCATTGCGGTCGAAGACTGCCACGTGTATGATATCCTTGCCGAGGAAAGCCTTGTCGCTTACCTTTGTCACCATGTATTTCCCGTCCTTGTGGAATACGATGATTTCGGAGAGGTCGGAGCAGTCGCAGATGTATTCCGCATTGTCCTCCTTCTTGAGATTTATCCCGACGAACCCGTCTTCCATGTTGGCGTACAGCTTGGCATTGTTGTTCACGACGCGTGTCGCGGCAATGGATTCGAAGCTGACAATCTCGGTCTGGCGTGGATATCCTTTCCCGTATTTCTTCTTGAGGCTGCGGAAATATGCAATGGTATACTCCGCAAGATGTTCAAGATGATTGGATATTTCATCTATCTCGGTCTCGAGGCTTTGCAGCCTGTCTTCAAGAGCCTTGACATCAAACCTCGATATCTTGCGCACCGGCTTTTCCACAAGCCGGCCGATGTCATCCATCACTATTTCTTTCCTGACCAGGTCCTGATATTTCCTCATCTCGGCAAGCACGGCGTCAAGCTGGGCCTCCCAGGACGGGAATGACTTGTCCTCCAGGATTCTGTATACCTGATATTCAAAGAATATCTTTTCAAGCGAGGTGTAATGCCAGTCTTCCGTGAGCTCGTCGAGCCTTATCTTCAGCTCTTTCCCGAGCAGGTCCATCGTGTGGAAGGTATTGTACCGGAGAATCTCCTCCACATCAAGGAACTGCGGCTTGTTGTCGATAATTACGCAGGCATTGGGCGAAATGGAAATCTCGCAGTCGGTAAAGGCGTAGAGGGCATCTATCGTCTTGTCCGGGGACACGTCGTTGGGCAGATGGATGACGATGTCGGCCTTGTTGGAGGTAAGGTCATCGATTTTCCTGATCTTGATCTTCCCTTTGTCCTTGGCTTTCATTATGGAGTCTATCACGAGCCCGGTGGTCTTCCCGTACGGGATTTCCGTGATGGCTATGGTGTTCTTGTCGAGCTTCTCGATTTTCGCACGTACCTTGACGGAGCCGCCCCGCCTGCCTTTGCAATATCTGGAGCAGTCTGCAAAACCTCCGGTAGGGAAGTCCGGCAGCAGCTCGAAATCCTTGCCCTCGAGTATGGCAATGGATGCGTCCATCAGCTCGTTGAAGTTATGGGGCAATATCTTGGATGACAGTCCGACAGCGATTCCTTCCGCTCCCTGGAAAAGCAGGAGCGGGAACTTTACCGGAAGTTCCACAGGCTCCTGGTTGCGCCCGTCATACGAGTTCATCCATTCCGTAATCTTCGGATTGAATACCGTTTCCTTGGCGAACTTGCTGAGCCTTGCCTCTATATACCTGGATGCGGCGTTTGCATCCCCGGTAATGATATTGCCCCAGTTACCCTGGCAGTCTATGAGCAGGTTCTTCTGTCCGAGATTGACGAGGGCGTCTTCAATAGAGGCATCTCCGTGCGGATGGAACTTCATCGCTTCCCCGACAAGGGTCGCAACCTTTGTATGAGCCCCGTCATCCATCCTGTACATCGCATGGAGGATTCTTCTCTGGACCGGCTTGAGCCCGTCGGCGATATTAGGGACAGCCCTCTGGAGAATGACATATGAGGAATAGTCAAGGAACCAGTCCTTGAACATCCCTGACAGCTTGTATTTCCGGCTGTTCTCATTGAGCAGCCTGTCATATTTCCCTGAGCCGGCACCGTCTTCAGCCCGGCTGCCTGTATCAGAGGCTCCGGCAGATTCCTCAATGTTGCCGTCTGTCAGTTCCTGTTCCCCGTCAATTCCCTCCGGGACGAGGTCCATGTCATCGTCTTTGCTCATCTTCCGTGTCTTATTGCTTCTGATCCTATCCTTCGTATCCGAATCTGCGCAGCTCCTTCTTGCTTTCTCTCCAGTCCGGGTCCACCTTCACGAATATCTTCAGGAATATCTTCTTCTGGAAGAAGTCCTCCATGTCGAGCCTGGCCTGTGTCCCGACCTTTTTCAGGGACTGGCCTCCTTTCCCTATTATGATTCCCTTCTGTGAGTCCCTCAGCACATAGATTACCGCGCTGATGTCATATCTTTCCCTGCCTTCCTTGAATTCCTCGATTTCAACCTCGCATGAATACGGTATCTCCTGGCTGTAGTTGAGGAGGATCTTTTCCCGGATTATCTCCGAGGCGAAGAATCTGAGGTTCCTGTCCGTGAAGACGTCCTTGTCGTACCATGCAGGGGCTTCGGGCAGTTTTTCGAGGATGGCGTCGAATATGTTGTCAAGGTTGAACTTCTCCTGTGCCGATGCCGGGAGTATCTCGGCTTTGGGCAGCTGCTCCTGCCACCAGGATATGAGTTCCATCACATGTTCCTGCGTACTGATGTCTATCTTGTTGATGACCAGTATGACAGGACATTCCACATTCTGGAGCTTGGAGATGTATTCGATGTTCTTGTCCTGCTTTTCAATCACATCTGTGACGTACAGTATGATGTCGGCATCTCCTATGGCTGCGTCTACGAAGTTGAGCATGTTCTGCTGCAGCCTGTAGTTCGGCTTGAGGATGCCGGGAGTGTCCGAATAGACAATCTGCCAGTCCTCTCCGTTTACAATGCCCATTATCCTGTGCCTGGTGGTCTGGGCCTTCGCCGTCACTATTGAAAGCCGTTCGCCCACCAGAGCGTTCATAAGAGTGGATTTGCCGACATTCGGATTCCCGATGATGTTGACAAACCCTGCTCTGTGCCTTTTGCCGTGTGCGGCCGTATCGTGTTCTGCCATATCTGATTATGTCAGTGAACAATTCTAATTGTACGCCCCCATCTTGAGGATGTTCTCCTCGCCCTGGGTAAGGAATCTCCACTGGCCTTTCTTAAGGCCTTTCTTGGTCAGTCCGGCGAAATATACCCTGTCGAGACCGCGTACCTCATATCCGAGGGATTCGAATATCCTCCTGACAATCCTGTTCTTCCCTGAATGGATTTCTATCCCGAGCTTCCTGTGATCTGTCTCGTCGATATATTCGAGCTCGTCGGCAGCAATCTCCCCGTCGGTAAGCATTATGCCGCTCTTGACCTTGTCGAAGTCCTCTGCGGACAGGTCCTTGTCAAGGGTTACCTGGTAGATTTTCTTCTTGTCATATGAAGGGTGGGTCAGCTTCTCTGCGATTTCCCCGTCATTGGTAAACATGAGCACGCCTGTTGTGTACTTGTCGAGCCTTCCTACAGGGAATACCCTTGCCTTGCAGCCTTTGAGGAGGTCCATCACGGTCTTTTCGGCATGAGGGTCGCTGGCAGTGGTCACATAGCCTTTCGGCTTGTTCATCACGATATACACCTTCTCCTCTCCTTTGAGCCGCTCCCCGTTGAAGCGGACATCATCGGTATGGATGTTGACCTTGGAGCCGAGTTCCGTGACCACTTCCCCGTTCACGGTTACCACTCCGGCGAGTATATAGTTGTCGGCCTCCCTTCTGGAGCAGATACCCGAGTTGGCTATGAACTTGTTGAGCCTTACTTCCTCCTTTACAGGTACATTTACCATGTCGTTGTCGGAGTATCTTGTCTCATCCTGGAGCTGCTTTCTGCTTATCATCCTGTTGATGCCGTTTTCTGCAGGGACTCTCGGCCTCCTGTCGTTGCTGAAGCCTCTTGCTGGACGTGAGGATGATGAATATCCCCTGGATGCGCTTCCGGAACTCCTGCGTTCTCCGAACGGTCTCCTCCTTTCATCGGAGTATCTGCCCTCATCCGAATACCTTCTTTCCGGTCCCTGGCTTCTCCTGCTGTCCTGTCCGAAGCTTCTCCTTGGGCTTCCATAGCCTCTCCTTTCAGGGCTGCCGTAGCTGCCGCGTCCTTCTCCTGACCTGTTGTAGCTTCTGCCTTCGGAGCTGCCGTATCCATGGTCTTCATGGCTGAAGCCCCTCTGTGCCGGAGACATGCTTCTCAGCGCCCCGTCCTTGCTTCTGATGACCCTCGGCCTGCGTTTCGGAGCCTCTGAGGCATCTCCGTCGTGGCTCTCATGGCGAGGTCTGTGTGAATAACTGTCAGAGAATCTTCTGTTTTCTGAAAAATTCCTCTCTGAATTCCTTCTGCCGTAATCGCTACGGCCTGCTGTCCTGCGGTCATTGCCGCCTCTTCTGTAGTTTTCCATTTTCCGTACTGGATGTCCCGTCTCAGGTTCATCCGTTGAATTGATTTGTTTATAATTACCTGAATTATGGCTCACGCCATTTTCCTTTTCCTTTCATTTTCCAGACGGCCTGTGTGCCGGTCATCTGAGATTGAATATGTATGTAATCGTCCCTTTCTGCAGCTGCGGGGCATCGGCCTTGAGGTTGAACTGCGCCTTCAGGGCTACGGCTCTGGCGGCTTCCCACAGTGTCTTGTCGGTAACCGTTGTCCCTGCCGCTCCCGGATTTGCCTCCACTACCGTCCCGTTCCTGTCGACCAGTATCTCCACCACGACCTTGCCGTATGCCTGGACATTGTATTCAGGGCTCGGCAGCGTGCCGAGGACGCTTCGTCCTTCAAGCTGGGCATTGGGCTCTCCCATGGTCTCCCCGGTCAGTGTGTTCCCGCTTGCATGTCCGGCCTTGAGGACATCCCCCGGCTTTGCCGCAGTCTGGGGGGCAAGCGTGTCTTTCCTTGTCTTGTTGTCAGCGGCGTGGAACAGGGCCCTCCTGTCTATCTCCTTTTTCCTTGGAGGTTCCTTGACCTCCACATCGCCGAAATCGTCCGTTACGGCTTCCTTGGCCTCGTTCAGTTCCGTCCCCTCGTTCTGTGCCTGCGACTGCTGTATCAGCTGTACCTCCTCTTCCGGCCTTGCCTCTGCCGAACGAGGCTGTGTGCCAGTCAGCACCTGTTCCGGAATCTCGGCCTCATAGTCGGAGAAGTCCAGCAGCAGGGACTGCTCTTCCGGTGGAGGATACAGATATTTCATGCCGGTCGTCGAACCGACAGCGATGAAAGACAGATTTATCAGCACGGCCGCCGACAGTCCGACAGCCCTGGCAATCTTTTCCTGCCTCTCCCTTTCCTTTTTATACTGTTCATCCATCCTGTCCGAGTCTGTGGGATGCCGCCAATACTGCCTGCGGTCATTCAGGCCGCGTCGCCATTATTACCTTATAATGGTTCCTCTTGGCGATATTCATTATTTCCACGACCTCCTTTATAGGTACTGTCTCGTCTGCATATATGGAGAATGTGGGGTCCGGCTCATTCTGGAGCAGGTCCACAAGGTCGTCTTCAATCTCATTGAACGGTACCGGCCTTTCCTCCCCGTTGATGTGGTAGGAGAATGTCCCGGCATCCTGATAATGCTTTATCGATACGCTTACCGTTGCCTTGGCTGAAACCTGTCCGGTGCTTTTCGGCAGCAGGAGCTTGAGCGCATTAGGGTTGACGAGGGTCGAAGTCACCAGGAAGAATATCAGCAGGAGAAACACGATGTCGGTCATTGACGACATCGAGAAACCCGGTTCTACCTTTGTTGTCCTTTTTAAAGCCATTTTCCCTGTATGATTTTGTCAGTCCTCAGTTGCCTGGTCTTTCCTCCGGTTCATGCACCATGTCCATGAAATCTATGATGGTGCTTTCCATCTTGAATACGAGGTCGGAAATCTGGGAGGTAAGGTAATTGTACCCGAAGTAGGCTATGATGCCCACGATGAGTCCGCCGACAGTCGTTACCATCGCCACATATATACCTCCGGAAAGGAGGGTTATGTCGATGTTGTTGCCGGCCTGGGCCATGTTGAAGAATGCCTGCACCATGCCTATTACCGTCCCGAGAAATCCTATCATAGGGGCTCCTCCGGCAATTGTGGCCAGTATCGGAAGCCCGCGCTCCAGCCTTGCGACCTCGACGTTTCCCGTATTCTCTATTGCCGTCTGGATATCAGTGAGCGGACGTCCTGTGCGCTCCAGACCTTTCTCAACCAGTCTTGCGACAGGGGAGTCGTATTTCTGGCAGAGGCTGACGGCCGACCTTATCTTTCCATCGTGGATAAAATCATGGATGTCATTCATGAAGTTCCTGTCTATTTTCCCGGCCTTGCGTATCATCCACCACTTCTTGCCGAAAAGGTAGATGGCTACAAACGAGAGTGCAAGCAGCACCCACATCAGCGCACCGCCCTTCAGGAACAGGTCAAAAAGGGACATCGTCATTTCCTGCTGCTGTGGCACTGCCTCTACAGCTGCAGCGGCATCCAAGCCTGATTGCAAAAGATTGAAAAGCATTTTATCCTCTAAAATTTAATCAGACCGCAAAGATATGAAATAAATGGAAAAACGGAAGAATTTTTATAGCCTGCACCCGTCTTCGCAGGGGTATTCCACCCCGCTCAGGAACAGGGCATGTCCCGGTACGGATTCCCCGGCATCGGACCTCGTCCCGTTACGGAGCAGGCTTCCGATCCACTCTTCGTCATGTCTGCCGCGCCCTATATCAACAAGTGTGCCGACAATGGCGCGCACCATGTTCCTCAGGAACCTGTTGGCCCTTATCCGGAATACGAGGCAGTCGCCGTCTGCGCATGGATATCCGAGCATGTCTGCATGGGGTGGTGTCCATGTCTCCCATATGGCTTCGGTTACCGTGCATATCGAAGTGAGGTTGTTGCCGCCGTTCTTCTCGAAGCAGCTGAAGTCGTGCTCCCCGAGCAGCATGGCTGCCGCCCTGTTCATTGCGTCCACATCGAGCGGATACTTGCAGTACCACGAGAACCTGCCCATGAAAGGGTCCTTTTTCCGGTGCAGGAAGTAATGGTATTCCCGGCTTGTTGCCGAGAACCTGGCATGGAAATCCCCCGGGGCGGGCTTTACCTCATGTACCATGATTCCTCTGGGCAGGATGGCATTTATTTTGCAGATAAAGTGCGCCGGTTCCGTGAGGGGCTTACTTTCAGATATTTCAAAATGTGCCATGTAGTTTATTGCATTCACATCCGTATCTGTTCTGCCGGCCCCGGTTACAGAGACCTCTTCTCCGAAAAGGATGGAAAGTGCCCGCTCTGTTTCCCCCTGGACCGTGGTCGCGTTATTCTGGCGCTGCCAGCCTGAGAACCCGGAGCCGTCATAAGAAAGTCTGATGATGTAGCGCATAAGATTGTCGGCTTGAATTGTTAAATTTGCAGTCGCCGCACAGGTGGCCCGGATTGTCCGGAAGGCACTGCATAAACTGATGCAAAATTATCAAAAATATAGGAATTCTTATGGAGAGTGTAAACATTAAGGAATTGAATGACCGCATCCAGCAGGAGAGTTCGTTTGTCGATATCCTCACTATGGAGATGGGCAAGGTCATTGTAGGGCAGAAGCATCTTGTCGAGAATCTTCTGATAGGTCTCCTTGCCAACGGCCATATTCTTCTCGAAGGCGTACCGGGGCTTGCAAAGACACTGGCCATAAATACCCTGGCTTCGTGTGTGGATGCAAAGTTCAGCAGGATACAGTTTACTCCGGACCTGCTCCCGGCGGATGTCCTCGGTACTCTTATCTATTCCCAGAAAAGCGAGCAGTTCCAGATCAGGAAGGGGCCGATTTTCGCCAATTTCGTGCTTGCGGACGAGATCAACAGGTCTCCGGCCAAGGTGCAGTCCGCTCTTCTTGAGGCCATGCAGGAGCGCCAGGTAACAATCGGGGACGAGACTTTCAGGCTTCCGGAGCCGTTCCTTGTGATGGCGACGCAGAACCCGATAGAGCAGGAGGGTACATACCCGCTTCCGGAGGCGCAGGTGGACCGTTTCATGCTGAAGGTTGTGGTCTCATATCCGAAGAAGGAGGAGGAGAAGCTGATTGTCCGGATGAACAATACGGGAGAGTTCCCGAAGGCCCGTCCGGTGATGAAGCCCGAGGATATCGTGCGTGCCAGGGAAGTCGTAAGGGATGTGTACATGGACGAGAAGATAGAACGCTATATCGTTGATATCGTATATGCTACAAGGACTCCGCAGGACTATGGGCTCGGCAAGCTGTCCGGACTGATATCATACGGGGCTTCTCCGCGAGCAAGCATATCTCTTTCAATGGCATCCAAGGCCTATGCATTCATCAAGAGGAGAGGATATGTCATACCTGAGGATGTCCGCGCTGTCTGCAACGAGGTGCTCAGGCACAGGATCGGCCTGACATATGAGGCTGAAGCGGAGAATGTGACCACGGAAAACATAATTTCTGAGATAATTAATGCCGTAGAGGTTCCGTAATGGATAGCGAGAGAAGTACGAACGACCTGCTTCGGAAGGTCAGGAAAATAGAGATAAAGACGAGGGCCCTGTCGCATCAGATATTCGCCGGAGAGTATCATTCCGCCTTCAAGGGAAGGGGAATGGCTTTCAGCGAAGTGCGCGAATACCAGTTCGGCGATGACGTGCGCAACATGGACTGGAATGTGACGGCCCGTCTGAGGTCTCCGTATGTCAAGGTCTTCGAGGAGGAGAGGGAGCTGACCGTAGTGCTGCTGATCGATATCAGCCGTTCGGGACTGTTCGGGACTTCCGGCATGAACAAGCGTGACCTGATAGCGGAAATCGCGGCCGTGCTTTCTTTTTCCGCCATTATCAACAACGACAAGGTCGGGGCCCTTTTCTTCAGTGACAGGGTGGAGAAATTCATCCCGCCGAAGAAAGGGAGAAGCCATCTTCTCCACATTATCCGGGAAATCCTCGAATTCAAGCCCCGGTATGACGGGACGGATATCAGCGAGGCTCTCAGGTATCTTACCAATGCGATAAAGAAGCGCTGCACGGCATTCCTCCTTTCAGACATGCTTGATGTGGACAGTGACGGGACTCCGCGCTATGAAGATGCACTGAAGGTGGCGGTCAACCGTCATGACCTGTCTGTCATCGGGATCTATGACCCGCGCGAGAGGGAGATTCCCGATATCGGGCTGGTGCATGTTAAGGATTCCGAGACCATGAAGTCCTCATGGGTGGATACTTCCAGCCGGAAAATGCGCACTGCCTACAGGGAATGGTTCGCAGCCGTCTCGTCGGCGGCATCCAGGATGTTCCTGAAATATAAGGTGGACAATGTCAGCATATCTACTGATGATGATTATGTGAAAGGGCTTATGGCTTTCTTCCAAAAAAGATAGACTATGTTTTTGCGACTGAAATATTCTGTGATGACAGGCACCGTGCTGATGCTGTCCGCTGCAGCCGTAGCTGCACAGGATGCCGGCAGCACTGCCATGGAAGGCCTCTTCCTCGAGAATCTGCAGGGGAGGGACTCTGTCCTTGTCGCCGACCAGCTCCGCTACGGCTTCTCCATCGGGGATGTAGAGGAGGGTACTGCATTCGGCTTCCCGGACTGGTCTGAGAACTTCTGTGAGGGTGTCGAGGTCATATCCCCGTGGGAGATAGATACATTGGATGTCAGAAAGGGGAAAAGGGGGCGTCCGTCACTGATGGACTTGAAAGCCAGTGTGATAATCACATCCTTTGACGAAGGGTCGTATGCTCTGCCGCAGATGGCAGTGCTCCGCAGGACTCCTTCCGGGACTGTCGATACCGTGTTTTTCGGAAGCGCGTCCCTTGACGTCAGGACCATGCCTGTGGATACGGCTGTTTTCCGTCTTCATGATATCAAGGGACAGGCCCGTTATCCGCTGACTTTCAAGGAACTGCTGCCATATCTGGGCGGGCTCGTCCTGCTTGCTGCCCTTGTGGTCCTTATTGTCTGGCTTGTCCGCAGATACGGAGGCAGGGGGGCTGCGGCAGCCGCAAGGAAAGACCCGCCGCACATAGTCGCGCTCAGGAAGCTTGACGTGCTCAGGGGCAACCGTCTGTGGGTGCCGGAGAAGCAGAAGATATTCTACTCCGGGGTTACCGATGCCCTGAGGGAATATATAGTGGCAAGATACGGGATTTCCGCAATGGAGATGACTACTGCGGAGATTTTCAGGGAGCTTGCTTCCGGGGATGTGCCGCAGGATCTCTACGATGAGATGAAAGCCCTGTTTGAGCGCGCGGACTTCGTGAAATTTGCCAAATATGTGGCATCTGATGAGGAAAATGCGTCTGTCGTGCCTTCCGCTGTGCGATTTGTGACACAGACGTATCAGCAGGAAGTGGACAGTCAGTCCGGAGAGGACGGGACTGCAGGCAAGGATGGCGGTACGCCAAATGACAAAAAGGAGGAATAGCGATGTTTTTTGAGTATCCTGAGCTTCTCTGGCTTGAAATTATACCGTTCCTGCTTGTTGTGCACTATATCCTGCTGGAGCTGATGGAACGTAAGCCGCACCTTCGCGTGTCGGTGCTTTTCCCGTGGAAGAAGGCAGGCAGTCCTTTCATGTCCGGCTTCAGGCATGTGCCGTTTGTGCTGAAGATACTTGCGCTTGTAATGATTATCATAGCAATCGCGCGGCCGAGGTCTTCGGACAAGATGGACAGGGTGGATACGGAAGGTATCGACATAATGCTGACGATGGACGTGTCGACAAGTATGCTTGCGAGGGATTTTACCCCGGACAGGATCAGTGCGGCCAAGGACATCGCAATCGAGTTCATCTCGCAGAGACCTTCCGACAGGATCGGTATAGTCGTATTCGCGGGGGAAAGCTATACGCAGTGCCCGCTGACAACAGACCGGGCGACGCTCATAAACCTGATGAAGGAGGTGCAGACGGACCTTATCGAGGATGGTACTGCCATAGGGAACGGACTTGCGACTGCCGTGGCAAGGCTGAAGGACTCTGATGCGAAGAGCCGTGTGGTAATCCTCCTTACCGACGGTGTCAACAACCGCGGGGAAATCACTCCGCAGATGGCATCCGAGATTGCCAGGACATACGGTGTGAGGGTCTATACGATAGGTGTCGGTGCGGAAGGGATGGCCCCGTATCCGGTAATGACCCCGTGGGGGGTGGAAATCCAGAATGTGCGCGTGGAGATTGACGAGGAACTGCTTGAGGAGATAGCCGAATCGACAGGAGGACGTTATTTCCGTGCCACCGACAATACCAAGCTCATGGAGATATACAGCGAGATCAACAAGATGGAGAAGGACCGTATCACGGTGGACAGCTTCCCGGTATACAAGGAGCTTTTCACTGGCTATGCCCTTGTGGCCCTTGCCGCCCTGCTCCTCGGACTGATACTTGATCTGTTTGTAATAAGAAGGTTGCCTTAACAGGAGATTTCGTATGATAAATTTTGCACAAGCCCAATACCTGCTGCTCATATTGCTGATACCCCTGTTCTTTGCAGGGTATGCCCTGATGATGCATATGAGGAAGAGGCGGATACGGAGATTCGGCGATGCAGTTCTTGTTTCGGCATTGATGCCGTCAGCGTCAGTGTCGAAGGGCTGGGTAAGGATTACATTATTCTCGATAGCATTCTTTTTCTTTGTTATAGGCCTGTCCAGACCTCAGATCGGGGCCAAGCTGAAGGAACACCAGACGAAAGGGGCTGAGATAATGATAGCTCTTGACGTCTCCAATTCCATGCTGGCGGAAGACTATTCACCGAACCGTCTGGACCGGGCCAAACTCGCGATATCAAAGCTCGTCGACAGGCTGAGGGATGACCGTATCGGACTGATTGTCTTTGCCGGGAGTTCATTCGTCCAGCTCCCGATCACGACTGACTATGTGTCGGCAAAGATGTTCCTCAATTCCATCAGCACCGAGTCCGTCCCGATACAGGGGACAGCCATAGGGGATGCGATAAATACCGCCATCCGCAGTTTCAGTGCCCAGAGTGAGAAGAGCAGGGTCATAGTTGTGATTACTGACGGGGAGAATCATGAGGATGATCCGGTGGCGGCTGCCAGGCAGGCGGCCTCGATGGGCATCCGGGTCTTTACTGTCGGGGTCGGCTCCGAGGAAGGCAAGCCCGTGCCTCTGAACGGGGAGCTCCTCAAGGACAGAAACGGGGATATCGTCGTCTCGCGCCTTGACGAGAATACGTTGAAGGAGGTGGCGGCTGCCGGCAACGGCTCGTATGTCCGGGCTGGGAACAGCGAATTCGGGCTCAATCCGATTGTGGACGAGATCCGGAAGATGGATGACGAGCAGTTCAGCTCCATCGTATTCGAGGAGTTCGACGAACAGTATATGTATTTCTTCGGCATTGCTCTGGCTTTTCTTGTCATAGAGATGCTCATAGGCGACAGAAGAATGAAAAGGCATTTGTTTCAGGAGGACAGGAAATGAGGACACTGGTTATTTGTCTGCTTGCCATGCTTGCTGCCGTACAGACGGTATATGCCCAGCCTGACAGGCGTGATGTGAGGAAAGGCAACAGGGATTTCAGGAATGAAGACTGGAATGCCGCGGAAATAGACTATATGAAGGCTCTGAACAGGGATTCGTCTTCTGTGGCGGCAAATTACAATCTTGCAAATACACTTTATAAAAAGGGAGACTATGACCAGGCAAGGAAGACTTATGACCGCCTGAAGGAGACGGCTCCTGGGACGGACATAGCCTCTGACTGGTACTATAATTCGGGGAATGCCGCATCCATGTCAAAGGACTGGGCGGCTGCAGTGGAGGCATACAGGCAGTCCCTTCTGTTGAATCCGGGGGATATGGATGCCAAGGAGAATTATATCTATGCCAGGGAGATGCTGAAAAACCAGCAGAATCAGCAGAACCAGGGTCAGGATAATCAGGATAGTAAGGACAACAAGGACAACCAGGATAACCGGGACAAGCAGAATGACGATGACGGACAGGACAATCAGGACAACCGGCAGAATCAGGACAACAAGGATAACGGAGGGCAGGACAACAGGTCCGGAGCTTCCGGGCAGCAGCCTAAGATAACCCCTCAGGCTGCGCAGCAGATGCTTCAGGCTATCCAGGCCAAAGAGAAAGAGACGCAGGAAAAGGTAAAGAAAGAGAAGGCCGAGGCACTGAAGTCAAGACAGAAGGAGAAGAACTGGTAGTGACAGGTCCCGCTCAGGGGTATGGAAGAACATAAGGCATAAATTCAAGCGGAAGATGAAGAACAGGATATTATTGACAGTTGTCATGGCTCTCGCGGGCATCTGGGCGGAGGCCCAGACTGTTTTCAGGGTTGAGGCCCCGAATGTAGTTGCTGCAGACGAGCGTTTCAATGTTTCTTTTATTCTGGAAGGGGACAATGCCCCTTCGGATTTCAAGTGGGACCAGGGAGATGACTTCCAGCTTGTATGGGGGCCTCAGCAGGGCCGGTCTACAAGTATCCAGAATATCAACGGGAAAAGGACGAAATCATCGCAGTTCACATTCACATATATCCTTGTCCCGAAGAAGACAGGGACTTTCTCGCTTCCTAAGGCTACGGCCAGGGTCAAGGGTAAGGACATTGTGTCCGAGTCGGTCACTATAGAGGTTGTCTCCGATGGGGCGTCCTCAGGCTCCCAGTCCGGGCAGCAGTCGCAGGATTCTGCCGCAGGCCGCAGGAATGACAGCATGGGCATATCCGACGACGACCTCTTCATGAGGCTGAGCCTGAGCAGTACGGATGTTGTCGCAGGCGAGCCGATAACGGCGACCCTCAAGCTTTACCAGAGGGTCAACATAGCCGGATTCGAGGATGCCAAATTCCCGTCATTCAACGGTTTCTGGAGTCAGGAGACCGAGGCCCCGACCAATATCGAATTCCGCAGGGAAACCTACAAGGACAAGATATACAATACTGCGGTCCTTAGGAAATACGTGCTGATTCCTCAGCAGTCGGGGACAGTTACCATCGACCCTGCCGAGCTTGTATGCCTTGTGAACATCAGGGTGTCATCGGGAGGCTCTGCAAGTATCTTCGACGGGTTCTTCGATGATTACAGGACAATAAGGAAAAGGATATATACCCCGGCAATCAATGTCAAGGTCTCCCCGCTTCCGGCAGGAGCTCCGGCCTCATTCGGCGGCGGCGTAGGTAAATTCTCGATTTCAGCTGGACTCAGCAGGGATTCACTTGCCACACATGAGGCGGCATCCCTCATAGTCACTATCAGGGGTAAGGGAAATGTGTCCCTGCTCGATGCGCCGAAGGTAACATTCCCTCCTGATTTCGAGGTATATGACACAAAGGTCACTGAAGATACCGACAAGGCTTCAGGCGGGACATCCGGCAGCAAGACCTATGAGTATCCGTTTATTCCGCGCAGTCACGGAGACTTTGCCATTGCACCGATATCATACAGCTATTACGATATAGAGCAGGGGCGGTATGTGACCCTGAAGACCAGACCGATTCCGTTCTCTGTCGAAAAGGGCAGCGAACAGGATGCAGGGACACAGGTTTCAGTGCCGTCTGTGACAAGGCATGGGGTCAAGAGTCTTAATGAGGACATAAGGTATATAAGGACCAAGGTGCCTGTATTTGCCTCCAAAGGCGATTTCTTCGTGGGTTCAGGACTTTTCTGGGGACTTTCGGCCTGTGCGGTGCTGCTGTCCGCCATGCTGTGGATGCTGCTTAATTTTCTGGCTGTCCGTAAGGCTGATGTTGCCGGCACAAGGACAAGGCGGGCGACAAAGATGGCTCTCAGGAGGCTTAAGCTTGCGGGGGACTATCTCAGCCAGAATCTTTATACCGCATTCTATGAGGAGCTCCATAAGGCTCTGCTCGGGTTCATATCGGACAAGCTCAGCATCCCTGTGTCGGAACTCTCGAGAGACAGTGTGGCAGACTCCCTTTCCAGGTCAGGTGTCGATGACGGCCTTGTCAATGAGTTCCTTTCCCTTGTGGATGCATGCGAGTTCGCCAGATATTCTCCGGATGCCGGACATGATGCAATGAATGCACATTATCAGAACGCTATAAATGTGATATCTTCAATGGATTCCAAGATGAGAAGCAAGAAGACTGGCGGCCGGATGCCGAAAGCAGCGGCGATGTCCCTGCTGCTGATGCTGGCCCTTCCGGTATCTGCTTCAGCAGCCGGAGACCCATATATAGATTCCCTGTGGACAAGTGCCACAGAGGCATATGCCGAAGGCCGTTGGGCTGATGCCGCGGCCGAATACGGCTCCATAGCGGCTTCCGGCCTTGAATCTCCGGCATTGTACTGCAATATCGGAAGTTCATACTTCAAGGCAGAGGACTATCCTCATGCAATCCTGTATTATGAGCGTGCACTGAAGCTTGACCCGTCATATTCGGACGCAAGGTACAATCTGGAGGTCGTGTCAGGGTTTATTCAGGACAGGATCGACCCTGTCCCTGAGTTCGTGTTGAAGACATGGGCCAGGGAACTGTGCTATATGCTCGACTCGGATGCATGGGCCGGACTGTTCATCGCATTCCTTCTGCTGACAGGCATGATGACGACAGTCCTTTTCATGTCAGCCCGGGCTGCATGGAAAAGGACCGGCTTCTTCTGCGGCATAGTGTCCCTGATATTCGCCTTGTCCAGCATCGGATTCTCCCTGTGGCAGCGCAGCGACTATATGAAGGCTGACAGTGCCGTTGTCATGCGTCCTGTCACTTCTGTCAAGAGTTCCCCGTCCGACCAGACATCCACTGACCTCTTTATCCTGCACGAAGGCACTACCGTCAGGATTCTCGACGAGGTCGGGGAGTGGAACAATATCGAGCTTGCCGACGGACGCCAGGGATGGATTCTCTCGGATGACATAGAGGTCATCTGAGACGGCTCAGAAATTCATGGCCAGTGTAAATCCTGCTGTCGGCTGCAATCCTGTTCCTGCCGGAATGTACTGTACAGAAGGATAGAGATTCATGTCGAATGAATATTTCCTGCGCAGGTCTTCGCTGTACATGTTCTTTACTTTCGCGACCTTGACGGCATCGACTATAGATGTGATTTCCACCGCAAGGCAACCTGCTGATGCTGCCAGAGCCACTATTATCCCGGCTTCGGAATAAGATGCCATGCCTATTACGGCTACGATTCCCAGCCCGTATGTGCCTCCGAGGAATGCGAATCCCCGTCCGACTTCATCGCATATCATCTGTCCGAGTCCTGGAATCAGGAATGAGAGTACTCCGGAAAGTCCCGGGCTGTATGGTTGATAGCCAGGTGCCGGAATATAATCGGAGGGACTGTAGATATGTCTGAGAGCCTTGTATTTCATTCCTGGAACAATATTATCTGCCTGGTCCCGGTCAAGGATATTGTTGGCCAGCCCCTGTCGTGCAGTGAAAATCTCCTTTCGTCCGTTCTGATATTCAATTACCAGGATGTCATTCTTTCGTACGGTATAGATGACACCTTCCGGCTCGTCAAAAAGACGGTATCTTACGTTTTCGTTGTCAATCTCCAGGACCTTTGCCTTGATTTCATTTCCATCTTTTTTCGTAATCAGGTCCTGTGCTGAGGTCTCCGCAGAAAATGAAATGCAGGCTGCAGCCAATGTCAGGACAAACAGGATTCGTTTCATGTCGACTGAGTTTTATTGTATCGATTATGATTATATGGGACAAAAATAGTGAAATCAAATAAAAAGAGGCCGACCCAAAAGTGACATGAACCCCGAAAGTTAGACAAAAAACTTTCGGGGTTTTGTTATGAAGTATAGTTTTGAAATCAAACTAGAG
>CALUTW010000023.1 GCA_944323805.1 uncultured Bacteroidales bacterium
AAGCCCGGCCGCGCCGATGGTACTGCCCCACCAGGTGGGAGAGTAGGCCGCTGCCGCTTTTTGCAAGA
This sequence comes from uncultured Bacteroidales bacterium, assembly GCA_944323805.1. Classification (GTDB taxonomy): domain Bacteria; phylum Bacteroidota; class Bacteroidia; order Bacteroidales; family UBA932; genus Cryptobacteroides. The sequence continues at coordinate 69 of CALUTW010000023.1, forward strand.
GGAGGCTGAAGACACGGAATCCCGTGCTGTCAGCCTCCTCTTTTTTTATCCCGCCACCTCTGCTTTTATCCAGTGACCTTTCTTCTCATCCAGTCCTGTCCCTCCCATCTACCCCCCCCGGCACGGCTCGCCCAGGTACACCTGTCATGGTTCTGTTGCATTTCCGTTCCAGGGGTGGCATCGGCGGTTCTGCCGAGTTTCTGTTCCAGGTGTCGCCCGGAAGCAGCCAACCTGCTGACTCCCGTCAATGCGACAGGAGTCGGGCAAAGGGCCGCAGATGAGCCACGCCAGAGAAAAAGTGCCTGTGAGGGCTTGTCAGAATCTGTCCTTGATGTTGTATCTGTTCCGGGATGAGCTGCTGCGGGATATGAGCTCGCTGATGAATCCGGACAGGAAAAGCATGATACCTGCGAGCACGGACACGAGTGCAAGATAGAAAAGCGGCTGGTCCGTAACAGGGCGGAAGTCAAGTCCATTGGCCTGATGAATCAGCTTGGCGACTATGAGCCAGACTGCGATAATCCCTCCGGCAAGAAACATCAGGATGCCTGTAAGCCCGAAGAAATGCATCGGGTTCTTTCCGAATGTACATAGAAACCATAATGACAGCAGGTCCAGGAATCCGTTTACAAAACGGCTTATGCCGAACTTGCTTTTCCCGTATTTTCTCTTTTCATGGTGGACAGGCTTTTCCCCGATTCTGGTAAAGCCGGCATCTTTGGCAAGGTATGGTATGAAGCGGTGCATTTCGCCGTATACCTCAATGTTCTTGACCACCTCATTCCGGTAAGCCTTGAGACCGCAGTTCATGTCATGCAGATGGATGCCTGTTATCCATCTGGCCGCGGCGTTGTAGATTTTCGACGGGATGTTCTTGGTCAGCTTGTTGTCCTTCCTGTGCCGTTTCCATCCGGAGACGATGTCATATCCATCCTCCCTGACCATCCTGTAAAGGTCCGGGATCTCTTCCGGAGAGTCCTGCAGGTCCGCATCCATTGTGATCACGACATTCCCCTCGGCTGCCTTGAACCCGCAGTACAGCGCGGCGGATTTTCCGTAGTTCCGTCTGAATGAGATGCCGTGTATGTCGCCTGCCCCGGAAAGCTCCGTGACAGTCTTCCATGAACCGTCCGTGCTTCCGTCATCTATCATTATTATTTCATAGCTGAAGCCATTTGCCTTCATGACATCCCTGATGCGCCTGACAAGCTCGGGAAGCGACTCGTTCTCGTTGTACAGCGATATGACTACTGATATGTCCTTAGCCTCGTTCTCTTTCATCATACGTGATTTTTACTGCTCGTCGGGACCTGCCTGATAACCGGCAAACGGGTCGTTCCTGGGGATGAATCTTGAAAGAATCAGCGACAGTATGGTACCGTACATGAAACAGTACACCAGCTGAGAGAAGAATGCTATCTGCGGATATACATTCTCGAGCTTTTCCATCATGGAAATGGAGTTGGCATCGAGTATCCCTGCATATGCCTGCATTACCTGGTCGAACTGCTGCTGGGTCAGGTCGGCGGAAATGAAAAGCATGTTGGCAAGCAGGACGGCAGAATATATCAGAGCCGAGAGTAATGCTATCATCATCCCGTATTTGAATGTGGTGCTGCCTGTAACGCCGTCATATCTGTCTGCAAGCCTCTGCATGAAGAATCTCATGAGCCATATGCATCCGGCAAATTTGACGAGCCACAGGACTGAACTTGCCAGAAGTACCAGTCCGGTCGATGACATCCCTGATGCAAGCTGGTTAAGGAACATGACAGCTGCTGATGTCAGTCCAAGGACCGCACCTGCCTTTCCTGCATTGTTCCACAATATTCTTGTGCTGACTGTCTCTTTCATTGCCTTAAATAAGTTAACCGGATTCAGGAGAGCAAAGATAGAAAAAAATTTGTACCTTTGCGTTCCTGTAAAGATTTAAGAGACGTTAAATTATTTGTTATGATTGACATTACATTTCCTGACGGTAGCGTAAAATCCTACGAGAAGGGGATTACCGGTTATGAGATTGCACAGAGTATCAGTCCGAGACTGGCGGCGGAGGTCCTTGCCGTGAATGTGACGACATCTGATGACAAGACAGGAAAAGGGACAACATATGACCTTGACAGGCCGATAGAGGAGAATGCCACGGTGCGTCTTCTCAAGTGGGATGACGATGAGGCAAAGCATGTCTTCTGGCATTCATCATCGCACCTTATGGCGGAAGCCCTTGAGAGTCTTTACCCGGGCATCAAGTTCGGCATAGGACCTGCCATCGAGAACGGGTTCTACTATGACGTCGATTTCGGCGGCAGGCAGATAACCGAGGCAGACCTGAGGACTATAGAGACCAAGATGATGGAGCTTGCCAGAAGCAAGGAGTCCTTCACGAGGAGGGAAGTGTCCAAGGATGAGGCTCTGAAGACCTTCAGCGAGAAAGGGGACGAATACAAGTGCGAGCTTATAGGCGAGCTTGAGGACGGTACAATAACATTCTATACCAACGGCAATTTCACGGACCTGTGCCGTGGACCTCATCTCCGTGACACATCGGTAATAAAGGCTGTCAAGCTTACGTCAATTGCAGGAGCATATTGGCGCGGAGACGAGAAACGCCAGATGCTTACCCGTATCTATGGTATCACATTCCCTAAGAAATCCATGCTGGACGAGTATCTCGTCCTGATGGAGGAGGCAAAGAAACGTGACCACAGGAAGCTCGGCAAGGAGATGGAGCTTTTCGCATTCTCCTCAAGGGTAGGCCAGGGACTTCCTCTTTGGCTTCCGAAGGGCACGGAGCTCCGCGAAAGACTGGAGAATTTCCTCAGGAAGATACAGAAGTCATACGGATATCAGCAGGTCATAACCCCTCACATCGGCAACAAGGATCTCTACGTAACTTCCGGACATTATGCGAAATACGGCAAGGATTCATTCCAGCCTATCCATACTCCTCAGGAAGGGGAGGAATTCCTTCTGAAGCCTATGAACTGCCCGCATCACTGCGAGATATACAGGACGAAGCCGAGGTCATACAAGGACCTGCCTCTCAGGTTCGCGGAATTCGGAACGGTATACCGCTATGAGCAGAGCGGGGAGCTTCACGGCCTTACAAGAGTACGTGGATTCACTCAGGATGATGCCCATCTCTTCTGCCGTCCGGACCAGCTGAAGGAAGAGTTCTGCAAGGTAATAGATATTATCCTTTATGTATTCAAGACCCTGGATTTCAATGAGTATGTCGCTCAGATATCTCTCAGGGACCCGGATAACAGGGAAAAATACATAGGTTCCGACGAGAACTGGGCCAAGGCGGAGCAGGCGATTATAGATGCCGCTGCCGAGAAAGGCCTGAATACCGTTGTGGAGTATGGCGAGGCCGCATTCTATGGTCCTAAGCTCGACTTCATGGTAAAGGATGCCATCGGCAGGAAGTGGCAGCTCGGTACAATCCAGGTGGACTATAACCTTCCGGAGCGTTTCGAACTGGAATATACTGGCAGTGACGGGCAGAAACATCGGCCGGTCATGATACACAGGGCACCGTTCGGATCCCTGGAGCGCTTTGTAGCAGTCCTTCTCGAGCATACTGGCGGGAAGCTCCCTCTGTGGCTGACCCCGGATCAGGCTGTTATATTGCCTGTAAGTGAAAAATTTACGGATTATGCAAAAAAAGTTTGTGATTTGCTGAATAATTCCGATATTCGCGCCTCAATAGACGACAGGAACGAGACTATCGGCAAGAGAATCCGTGAGAGTGAGCTCAAAAGGATTCCTTTCCTGCTTATAGTCGGGGAGAAGGAGATGACCGAGGGAACGGTTTCCGTAAGGCGTCAGGGAGGAAAAGACGAAGGCTCTATGAAAGCGGAGGATTTTGCCGCAATGGTAACGGACGAGGTAAAGGCCCAGCTTTCATAGCAGTCATACAGTATATTATTAATTAAAATTTTAGGAGGACACACTTATCGCAGCACCATTCAAACCATCTGCGCCTCGTTTTAACGGTCCAAGGCCTGGAGGCCCTGGAGCAGGACGGCCTGCCGGAAACAACGGCAGAAGACCTGCAAAGGACGAGAACGGATTGAGAATCAATGAAGAGATTACAGCTTCACGAGTACGCCTTGTAGGAGATAATATCGAGGAACAGGGCATATATCCTATTGCCCAGGCTATGAAGATGGCCGATGAGCAGGGACTTGATCTGGTAGAGATAAGTGGAAAGGCCGATCCTCCTGTGTGCAAGATCATCGACTATCAGAAATATCTCTATCAGCAGAAGAAGAAGGCCAAGGAGATGAAGTCCAATTCTGCGAAGATAGTGATAAAGGAAATCAGGTTCGGCCCCAATACCGACGAGCATGATTTCCAGTTCAAGCTGAAGCATGCCATGGAATTCCTCCAGGAGGGCTCGAAGGTAAAGGCCTCGGTCTTTTTCAAGGGCCGGTCAATCCTTTATGCGGACCAGGGCGAGAAGCTCCTCCTCCGTTTTGCCGTCGAGCTTGAGGAATACGGACGGGCAGAGCAGATGCCTAAGCTTGAGGGTAAGAGGATGATCATGATGATTGCACCTGTAAAGAAAAAGTGATCCATCCTGTATGGATTATCATATTATTAACAGTCAAATAATTCAATTATGCCAAAGATGAAGACCAACTCCGGTTCGAAAAAGCGTTTTGCGCTTACCGGAACGGGAAAAATCAAGAGAAAGCATGCTTACAAGAGCCACATTCTCACGAAGAAGACCAAGAAGCAGAAGAGGAATTTGACTCATTTCGGACTGATTGATTCAGCAGATACGAAGAGAGTCAGAGCTTTGCTGGTTATCTGATTTTAATGAAGTTGAACTTGGAATACAGTTGAAAAGTCCTTTGAACGAGGCACTGTATCCATAAAACAGTTGAATTTATGCCAAGATCGGTAAATGCTGTTGCCTCAAGGGCACGCCGCAAGAAAATCCTTAAAAGAACACGTGGTAATTTTCTTGCAAGAAAAAATGTTTGGACGGTAGCGAAGAATACCTACGAGAAAGGTCTTACCTATGCTTACCGTGACCGTAAAGCAAAGAAGCGCACTTTCCGCGCTCTCTGGATCCAGAGAATAAATGCTGCTGCCCGTCAGTATGGCATGACTTATTCTCAGTTTATGGGCAGACTGTCAAAACAGAACATCGGTCTGAACCGTAAGGTGCTTGCAGACCTTGCCATGAACAATCCTCAGGCATTTGAGGCTATAATCAATTCTGTAAAATAGGTATGCGCACGAGCCTGAAGGAATTGTATCACAACAGGTGGGTAAGGTTCGCGTTCTGGGCCCTGCTCTATGTCCTGTGGGTGGTCTGGCTCGGAAACTACTGGTGGCTTTTCGGCCTTATAGTCATTTTCGACCACCATATTACCCGTAAGGTAAAGTGGCTGTTCTGGAAAAAGTACTATAAGGAGGGAGAGAAACGGAACTGGATACTTGACTGGCTGGACGCCATCATATTTGCTGTGGTGGTTGTCACATTCATTAATATCTTTTTCTTCCAGGCCTTCAAGATTCCTTCATCGTCGATGGAAAGCTCCCTGATGACGGGAGACCATCTTTTCGTCAGCAAGCTCGCATATGGACCGAGGGTTCCGCAGACTCCTCTGACGATTCCGTTCACGCACAATATTCTTCCTAACGGGAAGGAGTCGTATTCGACTCTGATCCGGAATGAATACAGGCGGCTTAAAGGCTTCGGCCATGTAAGACGCGGCGATTATGTGGTGTTCGGTTTCCCTGACGGGGATACGGTGCTCACAAAGGCTCCGGCCGATGACTACTACATGATGGCACGGACAGTCGGAAGAGACTATGCCATTGCCAATCTCGGACCGGTAAAGGTCCGTCCGATGGACAAGAAGGACCATTATGTGAAGAGATGTGTGGCGGTTGCCGGAGATACCCTTGAAATCCGCAACGGGACGGTCTATGTGAATTCGGAGATGCAGGAGATATATCCTGGTCTGCAGAATTCATACAAGGTCGTTACCGACGGCCAGAGAATCAATCCGAAGAATCTGGAGAAGCTCGGGCTTAACACTGCGGAACTGTGGTACGATGCGGATCTTCCCGGATATCCTGCCATTCCACTGACAGCATCGATGCTGGAACAGATAGAGAAGTATCCGAATGTCGTTTCAGTGGAGGCCAACATAGATGTCTTTCCTCCGGATTATCCGGACTCCTACCTTACGCTTTTCCCGTTTGCGGAGCAGTTCAGGTGGACGAGAGACAATTATGGCCCGATATGGATTCCATCCAAAGGTGCGACCGTAGAGCTTACCCTTGACAATCTTCCTTTGTATGAGAGACTGATTTCTGTCTATGAAGGAAATGACCTGAGGGTATCGGACGGAGAGATATACATCAACGGCGAAAAGGCCGTGAGCTATACTTTCAGACAGGATTATTATTTCATGATGGGAGACAACAGGCATAATTCCCTCGACTCAAGATACTGGGGCTTTGTGCCGGAGGATCATATCGTCGGAAAGCCGGCGCTGATCTGGTTCTCATCGGACAGGAGCAAGAGTTTCCCGAAGAACATCAGGTGGGACAGACTGTTCAAATTTGTGTAATTACTTGTATTTTAGAAAAATTTATACGATATTTGCAGCCCTCCGTATCAGGCGTGAGTCTGGGATGTCTTTGGAAGACATTGATTTACAAAGATAATATTTAAAAAGCAGATACAATGGCAAAGGTTTGTCAAGTAACAGGAAGAAAGAGAATGGTCGGAAACAATGTTTCCCATTCCAAGAGGCGCACAAAGCGCATTTTTGCCCTGAATCTCAAGACCAAGAAGTTCTGGTCGGAGGCAGAGCAGAGGTTCATTACATTGAAAGTGTCTTGCAAAGGTATAAGAACCATTGAGAAGAATGGTCTGGATGCAGTTGTTAAGGATGCACAGAATAAAGGTTTCGTTAATCTTGTTTAATTCAGTGGACTATGGCAAAGAAAGCAAAAGGCAACAGGGTTCAGGTCATATTGGAATGCACTGAACAGAGAGAAAGCGGTGTACCTGGGATTTCAAGATACATCACTACCAAGAACAAGAAGAATACAACTCAGCGTCTGGAACGTATGAAATACAATCCGTTCCTTAAGAAGGTAACTCTTCATCGCGAAATCAAATAAGGAGGAATTGATTTATGGCAAAGAAAGCGGTCGCAACCTTCAGCGCCAAGTCCGGTGCTAAGAGTATGGTGAAGTGCATCCGTATGGACAGGTCTTCCAAGACTGGAGCCTATGTCTTCAAGGAGGAGCTTGTCGAGACTGAGAAAGTCAAGGATTTCTTCGCAAAGAACTAGATTCTGTCCGTTTACAGCATAGATTTTCTGCTTGACAGTCTTTGCAGTTGCGGTATTATATCGGAAAATCAGAGGATAACCGGGAGCATGCAGCTTCCGGTTATCTTTTTTTTCAGGCTGCAGCCACCTGACTTGTGGCGCTGCACTTAAAATATTCGCAAATTCCATCGATTTTACGTATTTTTGTAAGTTATAATTTTTATTCATATGGGAATTTTTGATAAAGGTGTCCAGAAGACCAGGCGCAGTTTCTTTGAACGTATATCAAGGGCTGTTGTCGGCAAGTCAAAGGTGGATGACGATGTCCTCGATGCCATAGAGGAGGCGTTGATTGCCACCGATATGGGCGTGGATACCACGTTGAAAATCATAGATAACCTTGAAGAGCGGGTAAGCCGGGACAAATATGTCTCGTTCGATGAGCTTGTGTCTCTTCTCAGGGATGAGATATCCGACCTTCTGGATGTGTCGGGAGATTCCGGGGATGAGTCGCTTGAACCTTTTGACTTCTCAAGGAAACCATATGTGGTCATGGTGGTAGGAGTGAACGGTGTCGGAAAGACAACCACGATAGGGAAGCTCGCCAGCAAGTACCGGAGTCTCGGGAAAAAGGTCGTCCTCGGTGCGGCCGATACTTTCCGTGCTGCGGCAGTCGAGCAGCTGAGCATATGGGCTGAGCGTGCCGGTGTGGATATCGTGAAGCAGGAAATGGGTTCGGACCCGGCTTCCGTGGCATATGATACTGTACGGTCTGCCGTTGCAAAGGATGCCGACCTGGTCCTCATCGATACGGCCGGAAGGCTCCACAACAGGGTGGACCTCATGAATGAGCTGACAAAGATACGCAATGTGATGAGGAAGGTCGTGCCTGATGCCCCGCATGAGGTCCTTCTTGTCCTGGACGGTTCTACAGGCCAGAATGCCTTTCATCAGGCCAAGGAGTTCTCACGGGCTACCGATGTTACCTCGCTGGCTGTCACAAAGCTTGACGGGACAGCCAAGGGCGGCGTCGTCATCGGCATAGTTGACCAGTTCAAGATACCTATCAAGTTCGTGGGTATCGGCGAAGGGATTGATGACCTTAAGGTATTTGACAAGAAGGAGTTTGTCGGGTCGCTGTTTTCGAGGGAGGACCTGGGTATCTGACGACATTCTGTTAAGGGATATTAAAAGTATAAGATATGAGAATTTCATGCAATTGGCTGAGGGATTATATCGAATGTGACCTTTCAGCGGAACAGATCGCAGAGGCATTGACATCTATAGGACTTGAAGTGGATTCACTCGAGCAGGTCGAGGCCATTCCGGGAGGGCTGGCAGGAGTGATCGTTGCCGAAGTGGTCGAATGTTATGACCATCCGGATTCCGATCATCTGCATATAACCAGGCTGAATACCGGGGAGCCGGAGCTTCTGCAGGTCGTATGCGGTGCCCCGAATGTGGCTGCCGGACAGAAAGTGCTCCTTGCTACGGTCGGCACGAAGCTGGGCGAGGATTTCAAGATAAAGAAATCTAAGATACGCGGCGTAGAGTCATTCGGGATGATCTGTGCCGAGGATGAGCTTGGCATAGGCAATTCGCATGACGGGATCATGGTCCTTGACCCGGATGCCGTGCCAGGTACTCCGGCAAAGGAATATCTCCATCTGGAATCGGACTGGGTAATCGAGATAGGACTGACGGCCAACAGGGTGGATGCGGCATCGCATATCGGGGTCGCAAGGGACCTGTATGCATGGCTCAGGCTGAACAATATCCCGTGCCGGCTCAATATCCCGGATGTATCGGCGTTCCGCGAAGGCCCGGAAGGAATTTGTACGTCGGCCAGTGAAATTGACGGGGCTATCCCTGTCGAGGTCCAGGCTGCGGACGGAGCCCCGGAATATACGGGAATAACAATAAAGGGTGTCAAGGTCGGCCCGTCTCCGGAATGGCTGCAGAAGAAACTCCTGTCTGTCGGACTGAGGCCAATCAATAATGTGGTGGATGTCACCAATTTTGTGCTCATGGAGATAGGACAGCCGCTTCATGCGTTCGATGCTGCACATATAACCGGACATAAGGTCGTTGTCAGACGGGCTGCCGAAGGCGAGAAGTTCGTGACGCTTGACGGTGTCGAGCGTACGATGTCCCGGGAGGACCTTATGATTGCCAATCCGGTGGAGGCAATGTGTCTTGCAGGTGTATTCGGAGGCAAGGAATCCGGTGTCACGGAGACCACGACGGATGTCTTTCTCGAGAGTGCGTGGTTTAATCCTGTATCGGTAAGGAAGAGTTCGAAGAGGCATGGCCTCAAGACAGATGCATCGTTCCGTTATGAGAGGGGCGCGGACCCTCTTGTCGCGGGATATGCCGGCCGCAGGGCCGCATTGCTGATTCTTGAACTTGCAGGTGGACATGTAGTCGGCAAGGTCCAGGAATTCTGCCCCGGGAAGTTCGTCAGAAAGACTGTCGACCTGGACTATGACAGGATAGAGAGGTTCATCGGCAAGAAGATAGGCCATGAGACGATTGAGAATATACTTTCATGGCTTTCATATGATTTCCTTGAGAGAAGGACGGATGCTGACGGACGTCCGGCAGGGGCAAAGGTGGCTGTCCCGTCATATATGGTGGATGTAAGCCGCGAATGCGATGTGGTTGAAGAGATTCTGAGGATATACGGATATAATAACATAGAGCTTCCGTCATCAGTCCACGGCTCGGTAAATGCTGAGGAGAAGCCGGAGCCGGAGAAGGTCAGGAATACGGTATCTGATTTCCTTGCCGCAAACGGTTTTGTGGAGACAATGAACAATTCTCTCACGAAATCCGAGTACTATACCGGTCTGAAGACTTTCCCGGAAGAGAAATGTGTCCGCATACTCAATCCGCTCAGCTCCGATCTCAATGTCATGAGACAGACCCTGATATTGAACGGTCTGGAGGTTATCGCATATAATATCAACAGGCAGATATACAGCATGAAGACCTTCGAATACGGGTCGGTATATTCGTTCAGGCCGGAAACGGACGGGAGTACGCTTGCCTCGTATGACGAGAAGACAGCATATGCGATGTTCATTACCGGACCGGGAGAGAAGTCCTGGTGTGCCGAGGCCCGCAAAGGCAGCTATTTCCAGCTGAAAGGTTACCTTGAACTGCTGTTGAGGCGTTTCGGGGCGGACATCTATTCCCTGGATTACGATGCGGCTCCTGCAGATATCTTCTCTGAAGGGCTTGCATACAGATTGCCCGGATCGGGAGAGATACTGGCGGTGATGGGGTCGGTAGCGCCTGCACGGCTGAAGCAGTTCGGCATACGGCAGCCGGTATTTGCCGCAGAGATATCATGGCCGGCTTTATTCGAACTCGTGAAGAGGGACAGGACCAGATACAGGGAGCTGCCTAAGTTCCCGGAAGTCCGCAGGGACCTTGCCCTGCTGCTGGATGAGAGCGTCGCGTATGCGGATCTCCGTAAGAGTGCATTCCGGGCAGGGAAAAAGCTTCTCAAGAGCGTATCTCTGTTCGATGTATACAGGGGCGATAAGATTCCTGAGGGGAAGAAGCAGTATGCAATGAGCTTTGTAATCCAGGATCCGGAGAAGACCCTGACCGACAATGATGTGGAGAAGTTCATGTCGAAGCTCCTTGCAGTCTTTACAAATGAATATGGAGCAGTCTTGCGTTAATAAGTTATAGTCTGGCTGATGAAGAGGACGTTTTTCCATATCATGTTTGCGGGCATATGTGTCTTCCTGCTGTTTTCATGTAGGAAGGAAAGCTCTGTGATACCGCGCGACAAGATGTCGGAGATATATGCCGAGATGTTTGTCGCAGACCAGTGGATAAGTTCGCATTACAAGGCCAGGAAGACGGCGGATACCTCGTGGGTATATGAGCCTATATTTGAAAAGTACGGGTATACGGCGGATGACTACCGAGCCAGTGTCGAATATTATCTTCAGGACCCTGACCGGTATGCAAGGATACTCCGGCAGACTACGGTAATAATAGAGGGGCACATAAGGGACCTGAAGAGGCAGAAGGAGCTGCTTGAGTCCATTTCACGGATGCGCAGCGGGAGAGACCGCTATGCTCCGGACAGGATATATTACCTTACAGGGGTCTCGAATCCCGGCAAGGCCGTTGCCGACAGTGTGACCTATTGTGTCGATTCTGCAGGCGGAAGATATGACTTCGATCCGTCGTCGTGGGCGGATACTGTCTTTGCCGGGCCTGTTATGCTCGTTCACGCAGATTCCCTGCTGATGGCTTCCGACAGTACTTTGGCAGTGCCTCAGAACCATGACGCAGATGACAGCGATGCCGTCCGTCCTGTAATTCAGACCAGGGATGAGCGCGGGATTTCTCCGGTAGTGAGGGAGCCTGCCGTCGAATCTGTCAGGGCATCCGGAACCCATGAGAAAATGGAGGTTGCTGCAGTAAGGAAAAAATAGAGGAATGAAAAGGATAGTTGCAAGATATCTGTATACCCTCGAGACTCCGGAGCCTGTAATTGACGGCTTCGTCGAGTATGAGGATGACGGGACAATCCTGAGGACAGGACAATGTACGGACGGTATGTCATATGACAATTATTATGACGGGGCTGTCGTGCCCGGCTTTGTCAATGCCCATTGCCATATCGAACTGTCACATCTTCAGGGAAAATTCCGGAAAGGTACAGGCATGGCAGGATTTATCGACCAGATAAACGAGTTGAGGGACAGTTCTTCCAGAGAGGACAAGATAGCAGCAATCCGCAGGTGGATGGACATATTGTGGAGACAAGGGGTCTCTGCCATGGCGGACATAAGCAATTGCGATGACAGTTTCTGCATCAAGGCAGCATCTCCGATGTATACCAGGACATTCCTTGAGGTCTTCGGGACAGAGCCTGAAGACTGCAATGCCGTGATGGACTCCGTGTCCGGTCTGGAGGCAAAGGCCCGGGAATATGGCCTTGACGCTGCCCCGACACCGCATTCATGCTATACGATGAGTCCGGAGCTCCTGTCGGCGGCCTCTGCTGCAGGGCTGAAGTCGGGATATCTTTCGTATCATTCACAGGAAAGTCCTGAAGAGGAGGAGATGATAATGAAAGGCTCCGGGGCAATGTGGGATAATCGCAGGCGTGCCGGCATGAGCACTCCTCCGGTAACAGGGAAACCATCGCTCATGTATTTCCTGGACAGGCTCATGAAAGTGCATCAGCCGCCTTTCGATGAGCATATCCTGCTCGTACACAATGTATGTCTTACACAGGATGCCGTGGATGCCGCAGCCGGTATATTGAATAACGTCTACTGGGCAGTATGCCCGATGTCCAATATCTTTATACATGATGCCCTCCCTCCGGTGCCTCTTATGAGGAGGAACGGGCTGAAGATAACCGTGGGGACAGATTCCCTGTCCAGCAATGATACGCTCGATATGGTCAGGGAGCTGTACTGTCTCCAGAGCGCTTTCCCTGATATCCCGTCCGGGGAACTCTATATATGGGCCTGCAGGAACGGGGCGGAATTCCTTGCTATGGAAGACATGTTCGGGACTGTCGGGCCGGGAAAAAGGCCAGGCCTCGTATTCGTGGACGGGCTGGACTCGGCAGGACGCCTTACAGCGGAAAGCACCTCAATGAGGATTGTATGATGGAACTGCATAACAGTTGGGTATTATGCTGCACTTCAATGATATAGCTTTCGGTCCCATATTCAGCAGGAGACTTGGTTCTTCACTTGGGGTCAATATTCTTCCGGCTGAAGGCAAGCTGTGCAATTTTGACTGCATATATTGCGAATGCGGATGGAACAGGGACGGAATGGCGGCAAACCGCAGGTTCCCTGGCTGCACAGAAGTCAGGGATGCATTGTCTGCCAAACTGGAGCAATGTGCCGCAGACGGGACAGCCATAGATTCCATCACATTCTCAGGCAACGGTGAGCCTACCCTCAATCCTGAATTTCCTCAGATAACGGATGTGGCTGTGGAGCTCAGGGACAGGTATTATCCGGAGGCAAAGATCTCGGTATTGTCCAATGCCACAATGATAGACAGGGAGGAGGTATTCGAGGCCCTCAGAAAGACTGATAATCCTATTCTTAAGATAGATGCCCCGTATTATGACGGCATAGCATCCGTCAACCGGCCTTCTCCCGGATATTCCCTTGAAAAGGTCATCGCCGGGCTGAAGCGCTTTAACGGGAACTTTATCCTTCAGACGATGTTTCTCAGGTCTCCGGAGTACGATTCCTCGGAAGAAGATAACCTGAAACGCTGGATGGATATTGTGAGGTATCTTTCGCCGAGGGAAGTCATGGTGTATACCATCGACAGGGAGACACCGGAGAAAGACCTTGTCAAGTTTACAGCCGGACAGATGACTGAGATGGTACGGCCGCTGGTTGAGGAGGGGTTCCACATACAGGTAAGAGGATAGCAGATGAGAGTTGTAATACAGAGGGTAAAGCATGCTTCGGTTTCGGTCCGCGATGCCGGATATGAGGCATCCATTGCCGCCGGGCTTCTGGTCCTGGTCGCCTTTACCGATGGGGACGGGATTGCCGACCTTGAATGGATGACAAGGAAGATAGTTTCCCTGAGGGTGTTCGATGACGATAACGGAGTAATGAATCTTCCGGTCACGGATACGGGAGGGGATATAATGGCAATAAGCCAGTTTACCCTTTATGCATCTACGGCCAGAGGCAACAGACCCTCATATATCAGGGCCGCAAGGCCTGAAACCGCATCCCCCATGTATGATGAATTCTGCCGGATGCTCGGCGAAAGGCTTTCCAGGCCTGTCGTCAAGGGGATTTTCGGGGCGGACATGCAGGTCTCGCTGCAGAATGACGGGCCGGTCACAATCATAATCGATTCTAAAATAAAGGAATAAAAATATTTCGATATGGAAGCTTTACTTGAAAAATACGGATATTGCCCTGATACGAAAGCTATTGAGGCAAAACTGGAACGCATAGCCGCCAATCTTGAAAATGCGGCCTCCGAGAAAGTCCTGAAAGACTGCTTCTCAATGATGGACCTGACGTCCCTCAGGACAGAGGACACCAGGACCTCCATATCAAGGCTCGTCGGAAAGGTCAATGACCTCAAGAAGAATTTCCCAGGCTATCCTTATCCGGCCTCAATCTGCGTCTATCCGGATTTTGCCGGGACTGTGCGTGATACCCGCTGTTCCGACGACATAAAGGTCACGGTAGTCGCTGCCTGCTTCCCGTCATCGCAGAGCTTCCTTGAGGTAAAGCTGAAGGAATGTGAGCTTGCGGTGCTGAACGGGGCGGATGAAGTGGATATTGTCCTGGCATTGAACTCTTTTCTGGATGGGGACAGGGCTGCCGCATCTGATGAGATCATGCAGATAAGGTCCTGTATCGATAAGGCGGCTGCAAGCCAGGGAAGGACGGTACATCTCAAGGTCATTCTTGAGACAGGGCTTCTCCTGGATATGGAGCTGATAGCTGAGGCATCGTTCCTGGCCATGGAAGCAGGAGCCGACTTCATCAAGACATCGACCGGCAAGGTCAGTGTGAATGCCACTCCGGCAGCGGCTTTTGTAATGTGCGAATGTATCGCCGCATATTATAAGGCTACCGGGAAGAAGGTCGGATTCAAGCCTGCAGGCGGCATCTCGACTGCCATGGACGCAGTATGCTACTATTCAATCGTATCGGCTGTACTCGGAAAGGAATGGCTCACAAAGGACCTTTTCCGTCTTGGCGTCAGCCGTCTTGCCAACAGCATACTGACCGCCGTTGAGCAGAAGACCGTATCATATTTCTGATGCATATGAGGCATCTTTTCCACAGGTCTTCCATAAGGTATGCTGCAGTGGCCTTTCTGTCTGCGGTGCTGGCCATGTCTGCGCCGCGGACGGAGGCAAGGCCATATGACTACTCTCTCGGGATACGGCTCGGCAACTGTTTTGCAGCGGAAGGCAAGTTCTTCTTTTCAATGTCCAGCGCCGTGGATATCTCGTTCGGCCTGGTAAATCCGTTTACTCCGCACCATCAGTTCATGCTGGTAACAGGCGCATATAATCTGCACCTGTCCGGAAACACATCCGGTCTTCTCCCGTATATAGGGGCAGGTATTTCATTGGGGACCGAGTTCGGGGACAGGGACAAGGCCCTGAGGACGAGGAAACGGTTCTTCATGTCGGCAGACATTCCTCTGGGCCTGGATTATAAGCTTCCTGGCTCTCCTGTGGTCTTCTGTCTCGAATGGTCTCCCAAGATAGGTTTCATCGACAAGGTAAGATTTATTCCGCACAGTATTTCCGTAGGATTCAGGTATACATTCAACTGATTCCAGGGTCCTGGCGGAATTTTTTATTTTTTCTTCATTCATCCTGCCCGGAAACATGGCATTGATGTCTGTCTGGAGGGTATTTTATAATTAAACGTTTGTTTTTCATGAACACGGATAATGTAAAATATCTTTGTCCCCGGATAAACATAGAATGCCATGAAAAGATTTTGGGAACTGTTGCTGCTGTGCGCCGCAATGACGGCCTGCAGCAAGGAGGGGACGGACGGATTTCCAGGCAATAGCATGCCGGATACCGGGTATTCGATTTCACATGGGAAAATAGTCCTCGGACAGAAACTTGAAAATCCGTACAAGACTGAAAATGTGCGGAATGCCTATTCTTCGCTTTATCCTACCCGTTCGAGGGAGGATATCGAGACAACAGATCTCTATGTCAGGTTCCTTCCGGAGGACAGGGAGGAACTGGAGCTTCTCAACAGCCTGGACATAGATCTTGTTGACCATCCTGTAGACTATGAAATCGTCGTGGACGGCGATTACTACCACGACCCGGCGATTCCGGAAGACGGGATTACCTGGCAGTATGCCGTCGTAGGAAAGGACTTCGAATTTCCGGATATCAGATATGAGATCCTGGACGAATGCTTTATCGCCGACAGCAATATCACTACCCGTTCAGGAGAGGAGATTGACTGGGAAGCCCTTGAGGCTGAGGCATATCGAATGACCGGTAACGCGGATCTGCTTACAGTCGGGACAAAGGCATCAAAGGTCCATCCTTCCGGGCGCATAACCATTGTGGACAAGGACCTTAACGGAGGCAAGCCGTTCGGTGTGGCAGGTGTCCGTGTGCGATGCAACGTCTTTGTCAAGTTTTCTTCTGCATATACGGACAGGGACGGCTATTACACGATTCCGAAGAAATATTCCTCCAAGGTCAGGTACAGGCTCGTATTCAAGAACACGAAAGGCTTTGCCATAGGGCTCAATCTGATAATTGTGCAGGCCTCTACCTCCGCACTGGGCAGGACATCTCCGTCAGGTCTGTCCGTGACAATAACCGAACGGTCTGACAGCAAGCTTTTCAACAGGTGCGTGGTAAATAATGCCGCCTACGACTATATTACACGGTGTGCTTCTGACGATATGGATATCTCCGCACCTCCGTCCGACCTGCGCATATGGCTGTTCCCAGGCATGTCGGCAAGCAGCGCGGTCATGATTCATCACGGGGCAGTAGTCAAGGGCGGGCTTCTGGAGGATTTTCTCGGGCCTTTTGCATCGATTATCTCATTCTTTGCCCCGGACATTACAATCGGGACCAATACCCTTTCAGGCTATGAGGCCATCTACAGTACGGTATGTCATGAACTTGCACATGCCAGCCATTTCTCCAAGGTGGGGTATGAATACTGGAACAGGTACATATATTTCATACTGTCGTCGTTCGTTACTTCCGGAGGAATAACGTACGGGTCCGGGACAGAGTCCGATGCCGGGTATTGTGAAGTCGGGGAAATGTGGGCATACTATCTTGAAAGCATGATGTATAAGGAAAGATACGGCGGAGCAGTTCCGTCGTTCGGGACATCGTTCTGGTTCCGGCCGCAGATTCTGAGGTACCTTGACCAGCGGGGAGTCTCGAGGTCCGAGATATTCAGGGCGCTGGGGTCCGATGTGACGGACAGGAATGCCTTGAAGAACAGGTTGATGACAATATGTCCGGACAAGGCTCTCGTAATAGAGCAGGCGTTCAACAGATATTGAGACGGATTATGTGCAGATTGAGATATATGGCTGCGGCAATAATGCTTCTGGTATCGTGCCATGCCGCAAGGTCGGGAGGTTTTTCCGTCTCCGTAAATCTTCTGGGATATGCCTGGCTGGGGACATTGAATGCGGAAGCATCATATGCATTCGACAGGAACTGGACAGTGAATGCCGGCGCGGAATATAACCCGTGGACATTCAATGCTTCTGACAGGTCCAGGCAGTTCCAGAGCAGGCAGCTGTCATATTCCGCCGGTGTGAGATTCTGGCCATGGCATGTATATTCCGGATGGTGGATTTCCGGCAAGGCCATATATCAGGAATACAATATGGGAGGAATCATATCCCGCAGGACAGAGGAGGGGGACAGTGCCGGAGCAGTATTTTCTGCGGGATATACCCATATGCTGGGGAAGCATTTCAACATAGAGTTCGGAGCCGGTTTCTGGACAGGTGTCAAATGGTATACTGTGTATTCCTGCCCCTCATGCGGAAGGACCCTTGACTCAGGGGTAAAGGCCTTCATTCTTCCACGGGATATCTCAATTTCCTTTTCCTATGTCTTCTGAAATGAAAAAAGCATTGATAGTCATATGTATCTGTCCGTTGATGTGCGCATGTTCCCTGAACAGGAAGCTTGCATATATCTCGGATACCGGGGCTGCAGCGGAGATATCCGTACCTGGCGATGCAGCAGGTATGTCTGACAATCCAGCCGATGCATCAGGCGCATTGCTGGCTGACGGAAGAGCGGACATGCCTGCGGAGGAGACAGGAGGCCCTCTGATACTTAATGCAATCAGGGACTCGGAAACAGGGGAGATGGTAGCTACCGATGTGATATCTGCGTCCGTGGTAACGGCACGCTTCAGGAATGTCGCGGAGCGGGCCGGACTGGTGGACATAGAGTTCGATGTGGAAGTCCCGGAGGCGGTCATGGATTCCAGATGGAAGCTCAGATATACCCCCAGGGTAGATATGATGGGGGATGTGTCCGACCTGCTTCCTCTGTATATCACGGGTGCCCGGTACAGGGAGAGACAGCTGCGCGGCTATGAGCGCTACAGGGCATTCATAGCTTCCATAATTACCGACAGTTCATTTTTCATAAGGCAGGACCAGCTCGAGAAATTCCTTATGCGGTATTATCCGGAGACATATTCAATGAAGAATGACTCGTCATTCATTTCAGAGCCGCAGGCGGAAAATGTATTCGGGGTAAGCCAGAGGGAGGCATTGAGACATTATACCAGGCACGGGATGTTGGAGCGGAACGAGAACAGGAAAAGGAATGCGGGAGCAATGTTCAGGAAATATGTCAGGGACCCTGTCCTTGAAGACGGCTTCCGTCTGGATACGATACTTGTCCCCGGCAACGGCAACATTGTCTACAGGTATGTGCAGACCCTTGAGAGCCGTCCCGGACTGAGGAAGATTACAGTCACACTGGCGGGGGAAATAATGGAGGACGGAAGGACTCTCATGAAGTTCCCCGATTCGGCGCCGCTTACTTTCTATGTGAGCTCATTGTCTTCACTGGCGGACATGTCGCCGAGATACAGGACACGGATAATATCGAGGGTCGTGCATGACAATACACGGGCATTCATAGATTTCAGGCAGGGAAGTGCGGAAGTGGACACCCTTCTTCCCGGCAATATACGGGAGATAGCCAGGATAAGGAAGAGTATCAGGGATATTTCTTCGGCATCGGAACTCCTCCTCGATTCCATGAAGGTCTCTGCATCGTGTTCCCCGGAGGGTGCGGTCTCCCTGAATTCAAGGCTGGCTGCGTCAAGGGCCGAATCAGTGCTTGAATATTTCAGGAGGGATTTCCCGGACAGCCTGCGGGACAGGCTTGCCTCCGGCTCGGTGCCTGAGAACTGGGAGCAGTTCGTCCTGCTGGTGGCTGCCGATACGGTCCTTGGACAGGACGAGAAGGACAGGATTATGGAGCTGAGCAGGTCTCCTGACAAGGATTCAGCCGAATATGCGATAAGCAGGATGGCCGGATACCGGTATCTGAGAGAGAAGATATATCCCAGGCTGCGCAGTGTGAAGTTCGAGTTCTGGCTTCACAGGAAAGACATGGAGAAGGACACTGTCCATACTACGGAGCTTGATACGGTATACCGTCAGGGAGTGGAGGCAATCATGAACCTTGACTACAGGAAGGCTGTCGCAATCCTGCAGCCATACGCAGACTATAACAGTGCTCTGGCATGTCTTTCCGCCGGATATGAGGATACGGCCCTTGAAATACTCTCCGGCCTGGAGAGCCCGACTGCGTCATCATATTATCTGGCTGCAGTGGCTCTGGTCCGCCTCGGAAGGGATTCAGATGCTGCCGGATTGTACAGGAAAAGTCTTGACATGGACCCGAGGATGAGGCACAGGGCGAATCTCGATCCTGAGATGTCGGCAATAGCCAAGGACTGCGATGCCGGGCCGGAATCATGACAGAATCATTTATAACCTTATCTATTAACTTTTTAATCAAGTATCAAATGAAAAAGATTCTTTATTCAGTACTTGCAGTTGCAGCACTTTTATGCTCCTGCACCAAAGAGACAGTCCAGCCTTCCCCGGATACGGGGGAAAAGGTCCGTCTTGGCATATCGGTCCCTGTCGCCGGGGTTACGAAAGTAACGGATATATCGACGGAAAAACAGGTAAACAGGATACAGGTCTTTGTATTCAGGGAAGACGGGGCGGTCGATACGTGGGGAACGGCAGAGGCTGACCATCTTGTCCTCGAGTGCACATCCGGCAGCAGGGAGATAGTCGTGCTTGCCAATGCACCGCAGGTAAGCGACATATTTGCACTGTCTGACCTTGAGAATGAAATATCCGGCCTGACAGACAATGCTCCCGGAGCTCTGGTCATGGCAGGAAGGAAGACCGTGGACCTTTCATTGTCATCGGAGGTGACAGTCCCTGTTACAAGGCTGGTTGCGCGGGTCTCGATCGAGAAGATATCCACGGCATTTTCTCTCGGACAGTTCAATGATGCGGATTTCATTGTCAGACGGATCTATCTGACCAACGTTGCAGGGGATGTCCCTTATCTGAAGTCCGCTGCCCCGCAGACGTGGTATAACAAGATGGGT
This sequence comes from uncultured Bacteroidales bacterium, assembly GCA_944323805.1. Taxonomy (GTDB): domain Bacteria; phylum Bacteroidota; class Bacteroidia; order Bacteroidales; family UBA932; genus Cryptobacteroides. Next base: position 20,551 of record CALUTW010000023.1, read on the forward strand.
TATTCAGCCGAGGCTGCGAACCTTATAGACAGCGGGGAACTGGAGGAATCCGTGACACCGGAGACGGCATATGCCGATGTGCATTATTTCTATTGCTATCCGAACGCTTCTGACGACTCGTTTGAGGAAATCTGGACCCCGAGACATACGAGGCTCGTCGTCGAGGCCGATCTTGCAGGGGTAAGGTATTATTATCCTGTGACAATGCCTGTCATTGAGGCGAATCATACCTATACGGTGACTGAGCTGAAGATTACGGGACCGGGATCATCTTCTCCGGAGATTCCTGTCGAGCGTCTCGACGCCACCTTCAATGTTGTAGTCGATGACTGGGATGAAGGATATTCCGGGTCATTTGAAATCTGACAGGTTTACTTTATAACAGATTTGCCATGAAAGAAAGATTGTCGTCCGTTGCGGTTGTTTTGATTTCAGCCATCATTATGTGTGCGGGTTGTTCTGTGAAGGAGGATAGAGGTGGTTGCCCGTGCCGTCTGGTGTTCGATTTCAGTGGGGTCGGGTGCGATGTATCTCACGGGCTGTCATTGTCCGTGACATCGGCGGACGGCTTTCTTTTCCATGGCCATGTCGGGAGCGGAGATACTGCCGGATATGCCGTTGATGTGCCCCGCAGGCTCCTTGATGTCAATGTATGGCATGGGGATGAAGGACATTTCGACCCCTCGTCAGGATGCATTGTGCCTGAAGGGGAACAGTTCCCTCCGCTCTATCTTTTCAGTGCCGGAATAGACGCAAGGAAAGAATACTGCATATGCCGTCCCGTGCTGTATAAGAGCTATTGTACGATTACAATAGAATTCAGACATGAGGAACAGGATATCCCGTTTTCTTTCAGGATAGCTGGGGATGTCGCAGGCTATGATATCACAGGCTTTCCTGCGGCAGGGGCTTTCAGCTATTTCCCTGAACCGGACGGGAGCGGCAGCTGCTCAGTGAGGGTGCCGAGGCAGAAAGACAACTCATTGCGACTGGAGGTTATCGAAGACGGGAACCTGTTGAGGGTATTCGCCCTTGGGGAAATCATAGCTGCCAGCGGATATGACTGGACAACGGATAATCTCAGGGACGTGACTGTCGAAATCGATTACTCGAAGACGGATGTCATATTTACGATTGAGGGCTGGAAACAGGAATTTTCCTTTGTCGTGACAATATAAGATCAAAAATCTTTGCAAGATGGTTGCTTTTGAAAAAATTTTTGTATCTTTGCACCCACTTTCGAGGCGCGGGTGGCGAAATTGGTAGACGCGCTACTCTCAGGAGGTAGTGCCAGAAATGGCGTGTCAGTTCGACTCTGATCCCGCGCACTCCAGAAGGCAGTCCGGTTTCCCGGGCTGCCTTTTCTGATATGAAACATGGGGCTCGTGCTGCATGAGGGTTGTATACCCCCTTTCAGCTGTGCCATATTATAATTCTTGTACGATGAAGATAGTGTTCCTGGATGCGGCTACTATGGGTGATGTCTCTTTTGCCGCAATAGAAAGACTCGGCGACCTTGTCCTTTACGGGACATCATCCCCTGAAGAGGCGGAGGAAAGGGTCAGGGACTGCGATGTCCTTATAATCAACAAGGTAAAGGTAACAGCCTCTCTTATTGATGCTGCGCCCGGGCTGAAACTGATATGCGAGGCCGCTACCGGTGTAAACAATATAGACCTGGAGTATGCCGCCTCGAAAGGGATTCCTGTGCGCAATGTGGCCGGATATTCCACTGACTCCGTAGTCCAGGCGACCTTTATGCATATTCTCAATCTTGTCGGGAAGGCCCAGTACTTCGATTCTTATGTCAAGGACGGCAGATATTCCCGCAGCGGCATGTTTACAGAGGTGTCGGTGCCTTATTTCGAGCTGGCAGGGAAGACCATCGGTATAATCGGCATGGGTAACATAGGAAGCAGGGTGGCAAAGGTCGCGGAGTCGTTCGGTATGAAAGTATGCTATTTCTCCACCTCGGGTACTTCACACTGCGGGGAATATCCGAGCCTTCCGCTGTCCCGGTTGCTCGGGGAATCGGACATAGTCTCTGTGCATGCCCCGTATAATGAGAGGACGGCAGGTCTGATAGGGAAGGATGAACTCGGGATGATGAAGTCTTCCGCAGTCCTTGTCAATATGGGCCGCGGCGGCATAGTTGACGAGAAAGCCCTTGCCGAGGCCGTAGATGCCGGAGTCATTGCCGGTGCCGGTCTGGATGTATATGCTTTGGAACCTCTTCCGGAAGACAGCCCTCTGCTGAATGTGGCGCATCCGGAGAGATTCAGCCTTGCCCCTCATGTGGCATGGGCATCGGTTGAGGCCAGGCAGCGTCTGACAGATATGATAGCAGAAAACATCGCCGTAGGATGGTAGGCCTTCCGGCGATGTCTGCATTCCGGCCTTTGCCGGTAATATAGATGTCCCGATAGTGGCTTATCTGTGCCACTCCTTATATTCGAGATATCCCGCGGCATTGTCGTGGGCCATCCTTGTTATCTTCTCGGAGCCTTCCTTGACTTTCTTTGCCGGTACTCCGGCATATATCCCTGGTTCAAGGATGCTGTTCGCCAGGACTACCGCCCCTGCGGCAATCACTGTCCCGTCCGGGACAACGGCATTGTCCATTATGACTGCACCCATGCCTACGAGCACGTCATTCCCTATTCTGGCCCCGTGTACGACCGCATTGTGTCCGACAGAGACATATTCCCCGAGTATTGTTTCAGATACCCCGAGAGTGCCGTGCAGTACGGCCCCGTCCTGGACATTGCTGTTGTCCCCTACGCGTATCGCACCCACATCTCCGCGGAGTACTGCCCCATACCATATGCTGCAGTTCCTGCCTATGGTAACATCTCCTGTCAGCGTAGCATTCTCCGCTACGAACGAGCCTTCTCCTATGGAAGGCGTTTTCCCGTTCAATGTCTTCTGTAGCATTTTCTTATGATTGTATGAGTCTGGATTGCACTATTCCCACTCTATTGTGGCAGGCGGTTTGGAGCTTACATCATAGACTACCCTGTTCACTCCCCGGACCTTGTTGATTATGTCATTGCTGACCTTGGCAAGGAAGTCGTATGGCAGCCGTACCCAGTCTGCCGTCATCCCGTCCGTAGATATGACTGCGCGCAGGGCTATGGTGTTCTCATATGTCCTCTCGTCTCCCATTACTCCGACACTGCGTACCGGCAGCAGGATTGCGCCTGCCTGCCAGATGGCATCGTAAAGGTTCCTCGCCGGCATTGTAGGGTCAGAGGCCGAGCGGACTTCCTCCGCTCCCGGGCCTGCAAGCGCTTCTATGGCGGCCTTGTTGCCTTCAAGGCTGTATTCGCGCAGCCCTCTTATGAATATGTCGTCTGCATCCCGCAGTATCCTCAGCTTCTCTTCGGTTACATCTCCGAGTATCCTGATGCCGAGCGACGGTCCAGGGAACGGATGCCTTCCGATGAGCTCGTCCTTGATGCCGAGGGCACGGCCGACACGGCGCACCTCATCCTTGAAGAGGGCTCTCAACGGCTCTACAATCTTCAGGTTCATCTTTTCCGGCAGGCCTCCCACATTGTGGTGCGACTTGATTGTCGAAGACGGTCCGTTTACAGAGGCCGATTCAATCACATCCGGATATATCGTGCCCTGGGCAAGCCATTTCGCGTTCTCGATCTTATGGGCATATCTGTCGAATGTCTCTATGAAAAGCCTTCCTATTATCTTTCTCTTCTGCTCCGGCTCCGTGACTCCCGCAAGCTCCGCGATGAATTCTTCCGATGCATCGGCCCCGATGACGTTGAGCCCCATGTCCTTGTATGATTCAAGGACTTCCTCGAACTCGTTTTTCCTGAGGAGGCCGTTATTGACGAAGATACAGGTCAGGTTGTGGCCGATGGCCTTGTTGAGCAGTACAGAGGCGACTGTGGAGTCCACGCCTCCGCTCAGGCCGAGAATGACCTTGTCGTTCCCTATCTTTTCTCTCAGTTCGGCTATTGCCGTGTCTATGAATGATGCAGGTGTCCAGTCCCCTTTGCATCCGCATATCCCGTATGCGAAGTTGGCCAGGATCCGGCTGCCTTCCTCGGTGTGGTACACCTCGGGATGGAACTGCACTGCATATGTGTCTTCTCCCTTGATATGGTATGCGGCATTTTCTACATCTGCCGTGGATGCAATGGTTTCTCCGCCCTCAGGCAGCCTGGCAATGGTATCCCCGTGCGACATCCATACCTGTGAGTGCGCCTTTACCCCTTTCATCAGTGGGGAGGAGGAATCGGTCACATCAAGCATTGCCCTGCCGTACTCCCTTGCTATCGAGGCGTTGACATCTCCTCCGAACCTGTAGGCAAGGTATTGTGCCCCGTAGCATATGCCAAGAAGCGGGAGCTTCCCCTTGATCTGTGACAGGTCGGCCTGCGGAGCCTTTTCATCGCGTACTGAAAAAGGGCTTCCGGACAGGATGACGCCTTTCACGTCAGGCCCCGGAGCGGGAAACCTGTTGAACGGATAGATTTCGCAATAGACATTCAGTTCCCTGAGCCTGCGGCCGATAAGCTGCGTGACCTGGGACCCGAAGTCCAGAATGATTATTTTTTCTGCCATATGTCATTTGAATTTCGGCAAAAATAATATAAAAACTTTATAATGACGGGAGAATTGTATAATTTTGCAGCGCTTTTTGAGAGAATACCTATCGTTAGTTATGCAGGAAATAAGAAATATTGCAATTATCGCGCATGTCGACCACGGGAAGACGACACTTGTCGACAGGATGATATATCAGGCGCGGCTGGTAAGGGACCAGGAGAAGCTCGGGGAGCTGATTCTTGACAATAATGACCTTGAGAGAGAGAGGGGGATCACAATACTTGCAAAGAACGTATCGGTTACCTATAAGGGGGTAAAAATCAATATTATAGATACTCCGGGGCACAGCGATTTCGGTGGCGAGGTCGAGAGGGTGCTCAATATGGCGGACGGGGTGCTTCTGCTTGTGGATGCCTTTGAGGGGTGCATGCCTCAGACGCGTTTTGTGCTTCAGAAGGCAATCGAGATGGGCAAGAAGCCGATCGTGGTCATAAATAAGGTGGATAAGCAGAACTGCCGCCCCGATGAAGTGCAGGAGGAGGTCTTTGACCTGATGTTCTCGTTGAACGCGACCGAGGACCAGCTTGATTTCAAGACGGTGTACGGCAGTGCAAAGCAGGGCTGGATGTCAAGGGACTGGAGGAAGCCGACATCCGATATAACGGCTCTTCTTGATACCATACTTGAGGTAATTCCTGCCCCGGCCCATAATCCTGGTACTCCCCAGATGCTGATATCTTCGCTTGAGTACTCCCCGTATGTCGGCAGGATTGCTGTCGGCAGGGTAACAAGGGGCGAACTCAAGGCCGGGATGAACATCAGCCTCTGCAAGAGATACGATATCATCCAGAAACAGCGTATCAAGGAGCTGATGGTGTTCGACGGTCTCGGCAAGTCCAAGGTCGATACTGTACAGTGCGGGGATATTTGTGCGGTCGTAGGACTTGAAGGGTTCGAGATAGGCGACACTGTCGCGGACTTCGAAAACCCGGAGCCGCTTCCGCCTATCTCTGTGGATGAACCTACGATGAGCATGCTCTTCTGCATAAACAATTCCCCGTTCTTCGGAAGGGAAGGAAAGTTTGTTACATCCCGCCATCTTAAGGAGAGGCTGGAGAAGGAGCTTGAAAAGAATCTTGCCCTGAGGGTCAAGCCGGGTCCTAATGCGGATTCCTTCATTGTATACGGAAGGGGTGTGCTGCATCTCTCTGTCCTTATAGAGACCATGAGGCGGGAGGGCTTCGAGCTGCAGGTAGGACAGCCTAAGGTGCTTGACAAGACCATAAACGGCGAACGTTGCGAGCCGATAGAGAACCTTACTATCGAGGTGCCTGAAGAGTTCGTGGGAAAGGCTATCGAGATCACTACAAGGAGAAAAGGCGCCCTCATACATATGGACAGCCGTGGAGACCGCACGCATCTCGACTTCGATATCCCGGCAAGAGGTCTGATGGGGCTCAGGAGCAATCTCCTGACCGCGACCCAGGGAGAGGCCGTGGTAGCGCACAGGTTCAAGGGCTATGAGCCGTATAAGGGGGATATTGAGCGCAGGACCAACGGATCTCTTGTATCGCTGGAGACGGGTGTCGCCGTAGCGTATTCGATGGATAAGCTTCAGGACAGGGGCCGTTTCTTTGTAGAACCGGGGGATGAGATTTATGCAGGACAGGTCGTGGGAGAGCATACAAGGGAGCGGGACCTGAATATAAATATCTGCAAGACAAAGAAATTGACCAATATGCGCGCCTCCGGCAGCGATGACAAGGTAATGCTTCCGCCGCCTGTGAAATTCTCCCTGGAGGAGGCCCTGGAATATATCCAGGAGGATGAATTAGTTGAGGTTACGCCTAAGTCTATGAGAATCAGGAAAATAATTCTCGATGAGATAGAACGTAAAAGAAAAAGTGGCAATTTAGATTGACAATATAAAAAATTTTTATACCTTTGCAGGCTCAAATCTGTTTATAGGTTTTATGGAGCATCCTGAGTTTTTGATACCTTTAAATGGATTGGCTTCCGGCCGGACGGAGTTCCGCTGGAAAGCCGGGAAAGAGTTCTTTGGCAGTTTCGGCAATGCAGAAATTCTTGATGCGGACCTGACGGCTGTTGTGGCTGTCGAGAAGTCAGGACATGATATAGCGGTCGATTGCAGTATTGAGGGGATGGTAACCGTGCTTTGCGACAGATGTCTTGATGACCTTGTCCTGCCTGTGTCGGTTGTGGCAGGTCTTGATGTCAAGTATGGCAGGCAGCCTGTTTCCGGTTCCGGGGATACTGAAGACGGCAGTGAAGCAAGGGAGAGCGTGTATGTCCAGGCTTCGGAACAGGAGCTGGATATGAGCCAGATTATATATGACTATGTCTGTCTTTCTCTTCCGATGCAGAGGTTTCATCCCGAAGGGCAATGTAATCCTGAATCGGTGGCCAGACTGAGGGCCGGGATTTCTGTCAAAGGCACGGAACAGGTCCGGAACCCGTTCGCTGCGCTTGAGGGATTCTTAGGCGACAGCGGAGAGCAGACAGAGAATAATAATTAATAAGATATAACAATGGCACATCCGAAACACAGAGTCTCAAAGCAGAGAAGAGACAAGAGAAGAACGCATGACAAGGCTGTGGTTCCTACATTGGCAACCTGTTCAAACTGCGGCGCTACCGTGATGTATCACAGGGTCTGCCCGGAATGCGGATACTACAGAGGCCGTCAGATTATCCAGAAGAGCGCCGAGTAGGCATTTTTCTGAGAATGGTCCCGTAGTTCAACGGATAGAATGGAAGTTTCCTAAACTTTAGATGGCAGTTCGATTCTGCCCGGGACTACACTGGTAATCTCACATTTGCATCATGCCGGGAAGCCGGATGAAGATGCAGGTGTGAGATTTTTTTTGAATCACAACCGTACTTTGCGCAAACTGGACGAATGGTCATGGGACGGCTACAAGACACTGCTTGCCGCCAAAGGTTACTTTCCGAAAAGTCCCAGAAAACCGGTACGTTTCCTTTTCTGCGGTTTTTCGCGCGTACTTTTCCGAGCTATGACCG
>CALUTW010000024.1 GCA_944323805.1 uncultured Bacteroidales bacterium
ATAGAAGGACTCGAACCCTCACTGACAGAGCCAGAATCTGTAGTGCTACCATTACACCATATCTCAATATGTCAATGTCCCACCGGGCAATTAATGCTGATTATTCCGAAATGGGACTGCAAAGGTACTAAGCTTTTTGAAAAAAGCAAAAATATTTTTAATAATGATGCTGCAATGATGCTGTTACCTGTACAGAAGTACGACTGCATAGGCCTCGCACCCCTCTCCGCGTCCGACAAATCCGAGTTTTTCTGTTGTGGTGGCCTTTACCGAGACGTCGCCCGGAGATATGTGCATTATGCCTGCAAGCGTCTCCCTCATCTGAAGAATGTACGGGGCGAGTTTCGGCCTCTGCATGGATATGGTTATATCCACATTGCCGACCCTGTATCCTTCTCCGGAAACGAGTCCCATTGTCCTTTCGAGCAGTATCTTGCTGTCGATGCCCTTGAATTCGTCCGATGTGTCCGGAAAGTGCTTGCCGATGTCTCCGAGGGCAAGGGCGCCCAGCAATGCATCGCAAAGCGCATGTATCGGGACATCTCCGTCCGAGTGGGCTATGCACCCGACCGGACTTTCAATCCGTATGCCTCCAAGCCAGAGGGGCAGCCCTTCTGCAAGGGCGTGAACATCATAGCCGTTTCCTATCCGTATATTGTCCATATCGTGAGATTTTATGGCGGGCTCCAACAAAAAGCCGCGCAAGTCATTTTGACAACGTCAAAGTTATTAAATTTTGGTATCTTTGCGAAATCTAATCGGTAGGACAGATATGGGATTCAATTTCGGATTTTTCGGCAGTCAGGAGCACAGGGTGTTCGACTATAAGCCAAGATATTATGATCCCGAGAAGGAGGCCTTGAAGGAAAAGTTCGGACATGTTGACGGACGCAAGGAAAAGGAGCCTTATTCTCCAGGGGCGCATCTTCAGGGCAGTTTCCGCAGCGGACACTACCAGAAGACAAGGAAGATGAACAGGACGCAGAGCATCATAGGGGCTGTAGGCCTTGTGCTGTTCTTTGTGGTGCTTCTGCTCATAACAAGATTCTACTCATTGCTGTAGGAAGATGGATATAAGGATACTTCCCGGCAATATTGCCAATATGATTGCGGCCGGCGAGGTGGTGCAACGGCCGGCATCAGTGGTCAAGGAGCTGATGGAGAATGCCCTTGATGCCGGTGCAGACCAGGTTACCGTAGTTATCCAGGATGCCGGCAGGACACTGGTCCAGGTCATCGACAACGGGTGCGGAATGTCTCCCGATGAAGCGGTGCTGTGCTTTGAACGCCATGCGACATCGAAGATTGCGACTGCCGAGGACCTCATGGATATACGGACATTCGGGTTCAGGGGAGAGGCCCTTGCCTCGATAGCCGCCGTAGCTGAAGTTACCCTGAGGACAAGGCGGGCGGAGGATGAGGTCGGCTGCGAAGTCCGTTTTGCGGATTCGAGGCACATATCCACTGATGAGGCGGCTGTCCCTAAGGGCGCCAATTTTGCCGTCAGGAACCTCTTCTATAATGTTCCCGCAAGGCGTAAGTTCCTCAAGTCGGACAATGTGGAATTCAAGCATATAGTCTCTGAATTCATCCATCTTGCGCTTACAAGGGACGATGTCGGGTTCTCGCTTGTCCATAACGGTAAGGACATCTATGTGCTTAAGCCGGCCAAATCCTTGAAATTCAGGATTCAGGACCTGCTCGGGCAGAATATAGTCAATGAACTGGTGGATGTGTCGGCGGAGACCTCGGTCGTACGTATTTCCGGCTATGCCGGCAGGCCTGACATGGCAAAGAAGAGCCAGGGCAACCAGTACCTGTTTGTCAACGGGAGGTATTTCAGGAGTGCATACCTGAACAAGGCGATACTCAAGGCATATGAGAACCTTGTGCATGAAGGGGCTGCCCCGTCCTATTTCATATGGCTGGAGACGGATCCGCATGCCATTGACGTCAATATCAGCCCTACGAAGACAGAAGTGAAATTCGAAGATGACTCTGTCATATTCCAGATACTCTATGCCTGCGTCAAGGAGGCCTTGGGCAAGAACTCGTTTGTCGCAAGCATCGATTTCGACCGCGAAGGGGCTCCGGAGATACCGGTCTTCAGCAGGGATTTTGAAAAATACCATCCTGTATCGGAGCCGTACCCTGCGATTGACCCGACGTACAATCCTTTTGACAATGACGGTTTCCCTTCGCAGGAGTCCCCCTTTACCAACACAATCGGCAATGACACGGAGCATCGGCCTTCATCAGGCGGTAATGATACCGGATATCAGCCGTCCGCCGATAAGGAAGGACCCATGCCGGCTTATGCTCCCGGGGAGCTTTCCCGCTATGTCGACCGCAGGGATGACTATGGCAAGCTGTTCGAGGACAGGACTCTTCCGTCGAAGGCGGTTGTCGTTGTCCAGAACAGGTATCTTGTCACATCTGTCAGGTCCGGACTGCTGGTCATCAATATCCGCAGAGCCAAGGAGCGCATCTTCTATGAGAGGTTTATGAAGGCCCTGTCCGCAAATGAGCATGTTACCCAGTGCTCCCTTTTCCCGGTACCTGTCCAGGTAGGGGTGGAGAACAGGCTGCTTTTCGAGGAACATTCCTCCATGCTTGCCTCCCTGGGATTTGACATCTCCCCGTTCGGGAATGATACGATAGTCGTCAACGGGGTGCCTGAGGGGTATTCGGTAGAGCCGGGAAAGGTACAGACAATGGTTTCGGATATGATAGTGGCACTGACCGATGACCATAATTCCCTTGCCGGACTGATGCAGTCGGCGATGGCGGAACGTTTTGCCAGGCTCGGTGCATCCTCTGACAGTTCTGCAGTATCTTCAGCTGAGGCACAGAGATTGATAGATGCCCTCTTCGCCTGTGGAAACGCGGAGTTTACAAGCTCCGGGCACAGGATAATGACAATGATATCCGCTGAGGACCTGGACAGGAAGTTCTGATATGCGGACAATAGAAACAATACAATAAATTTCAGAATGGGATTCATAGACAGCAGAAGTTCTGCGCCTGCAACCTTTAATATCATCATAATCAATGTGCTTGTGATGATAATGATAACCTTGAACGAGAGATTCATGATAGAGCATTTTGCATTGTTCTATCCGGCATCCCCGTTTTTCAAGCCATGGCAGTTCATTACGCACATGTTCATGCACGGGGGATTCTGGCATATTTTCTTTAATATGTATACCCTGTGGATATTCGGCAGTGTGCTTGAAAGGATATGGGGATGGAAGAAATTCCTGGTTTTCTATTTCGTTACAGGGCTTGGTGCCGCTCTCCTGCATACAGGTGTGCAGTTCATTGAGGCCCAGGTGTACATGTCACAGATTGCCGACGGTTCATTGGCCGCCCAGACTGCCCTGCATCAGCTGAAGCTTACTCCGACTGTCGGAGCTTCGGGAGCCATCTATGGTGTGCTCATCGGGTTCGCAATGCTTTATCCGGATGCAATGCTTACACTGATATTCCCGCCGGTCTCGCTGAAAGCGAAGTGGTTCGTAATCATATTCGCTGTCATAGAGCTCTTTACCGGAGTATTCGGGATAGGCGGAGGCATAGCGCATTTTGCACATCTTGGAGGCATGCTGTTCGGCTGGATGCTGATCATGTACTGGAAGAAAAAAGGGAAGATGTATCATTATAAATATTGATTGCACCTGCGGCTCCGGCTGCAGGCCATTATGGATTCACTGGAATGGAGGAAATGGAAAAGATAATATCTGATGCAGTAGAGGTCCTCAGGAACGGGGGGACAATCCTGTATCCGACCGATACTGTCTGGGGACTCGGATGCGATGCGACCAATCCTGATGCCGTATCTGAAATCTACAGGATAAAGAGACGCTCTGACAGCAAGGCTCTTGTGCTGCTTGCAAGCGATATGGACATGGTCGCCCGTTATGTAAGGGAAATCCCAGAGATTGCCGTACAGCTGGTCGAGGTAAATGACAGGCCTATGACAATAATTTATCCCGGGGCAATAGCCGCTGAAGCAGGTGCGCCGGCCGACAGGCACATGCTTGCCCGCAATACTGTTGCAGAAGACGGGTCAGTGGGAATCAGAATCCCGCATATGGAGTTCTGCATCAAGCTGGTGCGGCGGCTCGGCAGACCTCTGGTCTCGACATCGGCCAATATATCCGGAGAGCCTGCCCCGGGGAATTTCTCGGAAATTGCCGATGCGGTCAGGAAGTCGGTCGATTATATTGTGGACTCTTCACTTGAAAGCGGTGCGACGGGGCAGTCGTCCTCTATCATCAAGGTGGGGCTGGATTCCACCATCAGCATCATAAGGAAATAGGTGCGGCTGATTCCGGACATGATTGCCTGTCCTGCTGCAGGATGAGGTGTCCGTCCATGTCACATCCATCTGAAATAAGCGGCCTCGGCGGCTGTCACTGCGGCAGTCTCGGTGCGCAGCCTTGACTGTCCGAGATGGACCGGGATGAACCCCCTGGATATGGCAAGCTCTGCTTCCTCGCGGGAGAAATCCCCTTCCGGGCCTATCATGACAATCACTTCATTGCCTTCGTAGGCGTTCAGCACATCCTTGACTGACTGCCTCGGGCATGAGCTGTCATCGAAACAATATGCAATGAGCCTCAGCACACCATCCTCCTTCTGGCCGGGAGATATCCCGTGTCCCGATATGAACTCCTTGACTGTCACAGGTTCATTGATGTGAGGGACAGTTCCTTTCAGGGACTGCTTCGCTGCCGACACAAGTATCTTTTCTGCCCGGGATATCTTGAATATTTTCCTTTCGGAGTGTGTCCCTATTGTGGGGCTTATCTCGTCTGTCCCGATTTCGCAGGCTTTCTCCAGGAACCATTCATACCTGTCATTGTTCTTTGTCGGGGATACGGCGAGATGAAGATGGTAAGGATGGGAACCCCAGTCCGGGGTCTCCGATATTATCTCTGTCTCCACCTTTTGCTGCGATGCGGAGATTATCCTGCATGAGAGCAATGTCCCGTCCCCGTCTATTACTGATATCAGGTCGCCTTCCCGGTGTCTCAGCACCCTGATGCAGTGTGCAGCCTCATCGCCTGAAAGGATGCATCGGCCTGATGATATTTCTCTGGAGAAGAATATTTCCATTTCCGTCTTATTTAGAGGCAAAGATACACAGAAGCCGGGCGCATTGCAAACCTGTCTGCAATTCTTTGTCTCATTTATTTTGGTGCAGGAAACGTCTATGTAAATAAAAACATTACCTTTGTGGCCGAAAAACAATGAGATATATTTCTGATGAAGACATTTGAAGAGCTTGGCGTCGCTCCGGAAATCCGACGCGCCATAGAAGAGATGGGATATGCCTATCCTATGCCGGTACAGGAGGAAGTGATTCCGTACCTGCTCGGCGAAAACAATGATATTGTGGCACTTGCCCAGACAGGTACAGGAAAGACAGCCGCATTCGGACTGCCTCTTATCCAGAAGGTTGATATAGATGATGTAGTGCCGCAGTCCCTTATCCTGTGCCCGACAAGGGAACTCTGTCTGCAGATTGCCGGAGACCTGAATGACTATTCCAAGTATGTAGAGGGGCTGAAGGTGCTGCCTGTCTACGGAGGCTCTTCAATAGAAAGCCAGATAAGGGCCCTGAAACGCGGGGTGCATATAATTGTCGCAACTCCGGGCCGTCTCCTCGACCTGATGGAACGCAAGACCGTATCGCTGGCGACTGTCAGGAATGTGGTAATGGATGAGGCCGACGAGATGCTCGACATGGGATTTACCGACAGTATCAATGCAATACTTGCGGAAGTCCCTCAGGACCGCAACACGCTGATGTTCTCGGCGACCATGAGCCCGGAAATCAGCAGGATCGCCAAGAATTATCTGCATGATGCCAAGGAGGTGGTCATCGGACGCAAGAACGAGAGCACGGCCAATGTCCGTCATGTCGCCTATATGGTCCATGCCAAGGACAAATACGAGACTCTTAAACGTGTGGTCGACTATTATCCGCGGATATATGCAATCATCTTCTGCCGCACAAGGATGGAGACCCAGGAGATAGCTGCAAAGCTCATGCAGGAGGGCTATAATGCCGATACACTGCACGGGGACCTGTCCCAGGCACAGCGGGATGCCGTGATGCAGAAGTTCAGGATGCGCAATATCCAGCTTCTTGTAGCCACGGATGTCGCTGCCCGCGGACTGGATGTGGATGACCTTACCCATGTCATCAACTACGGACTTCCTGACGATGTGGAGAGCTACACGCACAGGAGCGGCCGTACGGGACGTGCAGGGAAGACGGGTACTTCCATTGCCATCATCAATCTCAAGGAGAAAGGCAAGGTCCGCCAGATAGAGAAGATAATAGGAAAGAAATTCGAGTACGGGGAAATACCTACTGCAAGGCAGATATGCGAGAAGCAGCTGATAAAGGTCATCGACGAGCTTGAAAGGGTAAAGGTCAACGAGGAGGAGATTACCGACTTTATGCCGGAGATATACCGCAAGCTCGACTGGCTCAGCAAGGAAGACCTTATAAAGAGGGTCGTGTCGCATGAATTCAACCGTTTCTATGAATATTACCGCAACAAGCCTGAGATAGAGACTGCGGTTGACGAAAAGGGAGAAAAGAAATCCCGGGACAGGGGAGAAGGGGCCGGAGCGCGTCAGGCAGAGCCGGGCTATGTGCGGCTGTTCATCAATGTCGGCAAGAATGACGGGCTGACTGTCGGAAAGCTTATGGAGATTATAAACAGCCATATCCGGGCAAGGGTCAATGTCGGACGTATAGACCTGATGCGCAGGTTCTCTTTCTTCGAGGTCGAGGAAAAGGATGCCGCGACAGTTGTAGGTGTGCTCGACGGCAATAGCTGGAAAGGATACCGTCTTGGTGTCGAGGTGGCCGGAGGGGATTCCGATGCGTCTGACGGACATTCCGAAAAGAAATCCGGTCCGAAGAAGCGCAGCTCCTCCGCCCGGTCCGATGCCGGCAGGAGCACCGGCGGCCGCGGTTCAAGAAGAGGGGAAAGGCAGGAGCCTGCTCCGCGTTCTTCAAGAAGACGGAGCAGGGAAGATGACGTCTATTTTGAGAAGCCTCGCAACCGCAAGGATGACTGGAAGCAGTTCTTCCAGGGAAACGGATGGGAAGGAGACCAGTCTGACAAGCGCAGGAAGTCAAAGAAGAGGAAATGACATGTATATCGGCCTGATTTCGGATACCCATGGATTCTTTGACAGTCCGCTGATGGATTTCCTGAAGCCAGTGGATGAAATATGGCACGCAGGGGATTTCGGCGGGCTGGAGACAGCGCGGAAGATAGCCGCGTTCAAGCCTCTTAGGGGAGTCTACGGGAATTGTGACGGGCAGGACCTGCGGTTTGAGTACCCGCAGTTCCAGCTGTTCGGCTGTTGCGGGATGAAGGTGCTCATGACACACATCGGAGGATATCCCGGCCGCTATGATCCGAGAGCCCGGGCGCTGATAGACGAGCACCATCCGGACATATTCGTATGCGGACATTCGCATATTCTCCGAGTCGTCAATGACAGGAAGCGTAATATGCTGGTCGTCAATCCCGGGGCGGCGGGAGTCCAGGGCTTTCATACTGTAAGGACCGCGTTGAGGTTCCATATCGATGACGGGAAGATACATGACATGGAGGTCTACGAGCTTGACAGGAATGTTTCCGGAAAGAATGATAAACAGGATAAGGATATATGGCGGCAGTAAAGCAGAAGACGGTCTGGGTGTGCACTTCATGCGGGAATGAGAGCATAAAGTGGATGGGGCGGTGTCCGGCCTGCGGGGAGTGGAACACTATGGTCGAGGAGAAGGTCGTTACCGGGAGGCCCGCTGCGGAGCGGTCCGGGATGACTGTCCCCGGGAGCAGCCATAAGCCTATGCCGCTGTCGGATATAGATACTGCACAGGACAGCAGGCTGTCTCTGGACAATGCCGAGATCAACAGGATTCTGGGAGGCGGTATCGTGGAAGGTTCCCTTGTGCTTATCGGAGGGGAGCCCGGTATCGGGAAGTCAACACTTTCACTGCAGATTCCCTTGCACTGCAGGTCTTTGAAGACATTGTATGTTACAGGGGAGGAAAGTGTCAGGCAGGTCAAGCTGCGGGCTGTCCGGCTGGGCGGGGATGACAGTGACTGTCTCATCTACAGTGAGACCCTCATGGAGAATATCCTTGACGAGGCAAGGAAGATAATGCCCGACCTTATGATTGTCGATTCCGTCCAGACAATGTATACGCAGTCAATGGAGTCTTCCCCCGGTTCAGTGTCCCAGATAAAGGAATGCGCGGCTCTGCTTCTCCGTTTCGCCAAGGAGACGGGAGTCCCTGTGATACTGATAGGCCATATCACGAAAGAGGGGAGCATCGCGGGGCCGAAGGTGCTTGAGCATATCGTGGATGTCGTGCTCCAGTTCGAGGGAGACAATAGAGGCACTTACCGGATTCTCAGAAGCATCAAGAACCGTTTCGGCTCGACATCCGAGCTTGCCGTGTTCGAGATGACTGGAAAGGGACTCAGGGAGGTAAGCAATCCGTCGGAAATGCTCGTGCCGATGCATGATGAAGGGCTCAGTGGTGTGGCGGTAAGCGCCATGGTCGACGGTACGAGGCCATTCCTCATTGAAGTGCAGGCTCTTGTCAGCTCCGCTGCATACGGGACTCCGCAGAGGTCCGCTACCGGTTTTGATGTCAGGAGGCTGAACATGCTGCTTGCCGTCCTCGAGAAAAGGGCAGGATTCAGGCTCGGTGCAAAGGATGTGTTCCTCAATATGGCCGGAGGGCTCAGGGTCAGTGACCCTGCATGCGACCTGGCGGTGGTGTGTGCGGTGCTGTCGTCCAATTTCGACTATGCCATACCGTCTGATACATGTTTTGCCGGGGAAGTCGGGCTGAGCGGGGAAATCCGTCCCGTCTCGCAGACTGACCGCAGGATCATCGAGGCACAGAGACTCGGGTTCAGGCGGATATACATATCTTCATTCGCCGGTCCTGACAATATACCGGACGGCATAGAGGTAATCAGGACAGGTGATGTCCCGGCTCTTTGCCGCAGCCTGTTTGCCCGGCAATAGGGCCTTTCTCAATCAATACCCTGCAAGCAGCGCGAGAATCCTTTCGACGGACTTCCTTACCAGATATGGTGTTGAAGTGCTGTTGTTCGTCATTATTGAAAATACAACGATATCATTATCCATGCTTTCAGGCAGTATGTATCCGCTGTAGCATAGCACTCCGTTCATGGAGCCGCTTTTTATGAGTATCCTGGACCTGATGCTTTCCGGATAGCCGCTCATCACAAAGGACATTGTTCCGCTGTCGCCTGGCGATGGCAGCGTGCCGAGGAAATCCTCTGAAGCCGGAGAGTCCAGCATTGCTCTGAGGAACCTGCACATGAAGCCGGTCGATATGTAGTTCTGCCGGGAAAGACCGCTCCCGTCCTGTATCTGTACGTCATCGCAGCTGATGCCGAGTTCTCCGAGTATCGCCCTGACCGCGTTCCTGCCGTCCTCGTAGCTTCCGACCCCTCCGCAATATTTCTTTCCGAGAGTCTTGAAGATGGTCTCGGCAAAGAAGTTATTGCTTTCATAGTTTGTCTCGAATGCGATCCTCCTGAGTCCCGGAGAGTATGTATATCCGGCCATTGTCAGCGAGTCCCGGTCTGCAGGTCCTTCCGGCATGCCGAAGATGTCCCCTGTGTCAGCGGCCCCCATCGTGCAGCTGATGCCGTTGGATGCGAGGAAATCAGTGAATATCCGCGCGCAGGTATATGCAGGGAATTTGTTGCTCCCTTCTTCCGTCTTGGGCTTCCTGTCTACGGCAAATGTCCCTCTCATCTCTCCTGCCGGTGCGAGAGAAGACGTGTAATAGTAGAGCCGGTTTCCCGTCCCGGCCTTTCCGGTAGTGCACCGGTACCTGTATTCCATCCATGGGGCAGGCGGATATCCCGGGCTTACCGTGACAGGATCCCCTGGCCTCTCCCCGGCTGAGACATTGAAGTCCTGGACGTTCTCATAGAAAGAGAGTCCGCTGACCCCTGTCCCGTAATATGTTCCGAGGTCATTCCATAGCCAGGTGTCCTCCTCCATGATATTGTCAAAAAACCTGTCATCTCCGACCACATGTCCTTCAATCCTTTTTATC
Organism: uncultured Bacteroidales bacterium; assembly: GCA_944323805.1. Classification (GTDB taxonomy): domain Bacteria; phylum Bacteroidota; class Bacteroidia; order Bacteroidales; family UBA932; genus Cryptobacteroides. The sequence continues at coordinate 10,151 of CALUTW010000024.1, forward strand.
CCTGCATCGGCAATGTATCCGAGCCATTGGCTGAAGATATCCGTTAACGGGGTTGCGATTGAGTCCCTGGAGCCGAGAGTGGGGTCCCCTCCGCCTGTAATATACAGGTCTCCGTAAAGAACCCCGTCTGCAACATCTCCGGAATATCCTATCCCTGTCCTGTACCGGTAGTCTCCGCCGAGAGAATGAAGCGCAGCTCCTGTAGTGATAAGTTTCACGTTAGAGGCCGGGACCATCGGATACCGGCTGTTATACATTATGATGGTGTCCCCTTCAGACGACAGTGCAGAAATGCTCATTACCGCATTGCCGAGAATCTTGCCCTCTGCTGCCTCGGACACGGCCTCGAGCAGCTGCCTGCCGGTCCTGCCGTGCCTGTCCCCGCTGTCTGCCGCATGGCCTGGCAGACATGTCATGATGGATATCATGGCAGGTGTGATAAAGGATATCGTACGGTAAATATTCTTCATTTTCTTTTCTTCTGATACCGGATTCCGGCTTGTCCGTTTCCGGAAATGACAAAATTAGGCAAAAAAATGGTATTGCTAAATACCGGTAAAATATATAAATTTGAAAGATTTTGATAGTCAAATGATTTTTTGGCTTTCATTCCGGTGGACAATTCATTTAAAACCGAAATATATGAAAAAGAGAGTTTTGGTATCCGGCGGGGCCGGGTATATCGGCAGCCACGTTACTGTGGAACTCATTCAGGCAGGCTATGACGTAGTTGTAGCCGACAATCTTTCCAACTGTGACCTGACTTGCTTTGAAGGCGTCAAGAAGATAACAGGGAAGGATGATATCCCGTTCGAGAAAATCGACTGCTGCGACTATGCTTCAGTGGACAGGCTGTTTTCCGAGTTCAGGATTGATGCTGTCATCCACTTTGCTGCATTCAAGGCTGTAGGCGAGTCTGTTGCAGAGCCTTTGAAATATTACAGGAACAATCTCCTGTCGTTGCTCAATATCCTTGAGGCTGCGAAGACGCATGGCGGCTGCAATGTCCTCTTTTCATCATCGGCTACCGTATATGGCGAGACGGACAAGCTCCCTGTTACCGAGGAGTCTCCGCGTCAGCCGGCAATCTCCCCTTACGGGAACACCAAGCAGATATGCGAGGACATACTCCGGGATACGGTAAAGGCTACTGCCGCATATGGGAATGAAGTCATGCCTGGCATCGACAAGCCGGGGCCTGTCAAAGGTACGGCTCTCAGATATTTCAATCCGATAGGGGCGCATCCGTCTGCACTTATCGGGGAGCTCCCTCGCGGAGTGCCGAACAATCTTGTCCCGTATATCACGCAGACAGCAATCGGGAAGAGGGAATGCCTGAGCATCTTCGGTAATGACTATCCTACACCTGACGGCACATGCCTGAGAGACTACATCGATGTGGTGGACCTGGCCAAGGCTCATGTCGCAGCGGTAGCAAGGATGCTCGAGGGCCGTATGGCAGAGGATTATGAGATATTCAACATAGGTACCGGCAGGCCGGTGTCTGTCCTGGAGCTTGTGAATACCTTTGAAAAGGTAAATAATCTCAAGCTCAACTACAGGTTCACTCCTCGCAGGGAAGGGGATATAACAGCCATATGGGCGGATCCTTCCAGGGCGGAAAAGGAACTCGGATGGAAGGCGCAGCGGACTGTCGAAGAGACCCTGGCCGCCGCATGGGCCTGGGAAAAACACCTTGCCGGCAAAGAATAGTGCGGTAACGGCATAAAGCAAGCCCCGTGTCAGAATCCTGCACGGGGCTTGCTTATGTTCAGATCTTGCCGGGGACCGGAGTCCGTCCGCTGGCGACTTATGCCTGCTTCGAGATTGCTGTGCTGAGCTTTTCGCTGAGTTCATCGAGCTTCTCGATCATTTCCTTGCGGATTCCGTCGAAGTAAGGTGCAAGGTTTACCCTGTTCTTTCGGGTAACGGTCTCCTTTTTCTTCCTCTCTGTCTTAGGGGCATTGTTGATCTTGTCCCTGAGGTCATTGTAAAGGTCGACAGCCTCGCTTATTATGTTGTTCACTTCGCTTGCGTCCTTGCCTGGATTGATTGCGACGAACAATGTACAGTCATCGATAAATTCCCCGATGAAGTATTCGATGTCCTTTTTGATGTCTCTGAGATTCATGATGGAATGATTTAAAATTTAATTTTTGTCTTTTCCCGGCGCATTTTCCCGCGCCATAATGAAATCGGTTGCAAATATAGCAATAAAATCCGCCATAAAAAATTTTACATGGTCATGCTGCCTGAAAGTCAGACGGTCGGAAGAAAAGGCTCCCTATTGCCGTTGAGGAAAGTAGGCGGGACTCTTGAGCATGCTTGTCACATCCGTCCCCGAATCTTCCTGCCCGATTATCCGTCTTGCACAGATCATTTTGTGTGAGAGTTCATAGAAATCCTTGTCTCCCGGGATCAGGGAGCTGTACCTGACTTTCTTCGAGGCATGTATGAAACGTCCGTCTCCCAGATATATTCCGGTATGTGTGATTCCCGGAGACGGGGCCGGAGTCCCGAAGAAGATCAGGTCTCCCGGCTGCAGATTCCTTATCCGTCTGAGCATCTCTTCTTTCATCTCGTCTTCCGGGAGCGTACCGTCAAGAGAAGCCGGATCAGTGCTGAAATCCACCTTTACTTCGACCCCGGCCTTTGCCTGCTCTGTCGCATTCCTCGGCAGGAGCACCCCGTTAAGGAACCATACCATCCTGGTAAATCCGCTGCAGTCCACGCCTTTGACTGAAGTCCCTCCCCACAGGTACGGTACACCGAGGAATTTCCTGGCGGTCGAGATTATGTTTCCGGCGGATGCATCGGCATTTCCGGCCCATATGTCGAACTTCTCGATGTCGGCCGCTTCTGCATAACCTTCGATTCCGGACGGGGTCATGACCCTGACATACCCTTTCCTTACATGCTTCCTCCCCTGTCCGGCAGCCAGCACAAGGTCTCCTGCCACAAGGTCGGATATCTGGTCCGCGTTGCTGTCAGGCGCTTCCATAAGGCGGCTGTACATGGCAGTACATATGTATTTCGGGGCGGCGACATAGGCAAGGATTTCCTCTTCGGACATTTCCGTAAGGCCCATGTCGACACACCATGCCCTGTACGGGTCAGGAGACAATACCTGTATCCAGTAGCCTTCCCTGTCAGTGATTTCGACAGGGGTCCCCATCAGGAGCTGGTTGCCGAGCTCTGCGGTAAAGTCCGGCTTTTCCCGGAGATAATTGACCGAGAAGTCGGTAACGGCATATCTTTGTCCGGGCATTTCTTCCTGTCCGGACGTCGGTCCCGGAGATGCAGTCCGGGCCTGCATGGAGACAGATGCCATCAGGGGCAGTGCCGCGGCTGCAGCAAATGTCAGGATTCCGGTCTTTCTCATTTTTTCTCTTTCAGAAGGTCGCGGATTTCAGTGAGCAGTTTCTGGTCCGGGGTAGGTTCCGGTTTGGCCGGTGCCGGAGCCGGTGCTTCCTCTTTCTTTTTCATGAGGGCGTTCAGGCCTTTGACCATCATGAATATCACAAATGCGATGATGAGAAAGTCGAACGTGTTCTGGATGAACATGCCGTAATTGAGTGTCACTGCCGGGGCCGTCTCGACTCCTCCTGCATCGACAACAGCCTTTTTCAATGTGATTGACAGGTCCTTGAAGTCCACACCTCCGATAAGGACTCCTATAGGAGGCATTATCACGTCGTTTACCAGCGAGCTTACGATCTTGCCGAATGCTCCGCCCATGATTACGCCGACGGCCATGTCTATCACATTGCCGCGCATGGCGAAAGTCTTGAATTCGTTCAGAAGTTTCATTTTACTGTTGTTAACGGGATATGGAGGCAAAGTTAGAAAAATGTTCCGATTCCGGACATAAATGACATTTGTCTCACGATGTTTGCTTATTTTTGCATCCATGGAGTTCGCACAGGGGAAAAGGTATAATTCCTTTACGGGATATTTTAAGCGTGTATACGGCGAGAGACTGCAGAAAGTTGTCATCGACGCCGGATTTACCTGTCCAAACAGGGACGGGACGGCGGGATGGGGAGGCTGTACATATTGTGACAATGCGGCTTTCCATCCGGCATACAGTTCCCCGCAGAAGCCTCTGGCCGAGCAGATAGATGAGGGGATAGAGTTCCATCGCGTCCGGTATCGCCGCGCCTCCATGTATCTGGCATATTTCCAGTCGTATTCCAATACCTATGCACCGCTTCCGGATTTGCAGAGGCTTTATCTGGAGGCCCTCTCGCATCCGTCAGTGGCGGGAATTGTCATCGGCACGAGGCCGGATTGCGTGGACGGACGGAAGCTGGACTGGCTGGCATCCCTGAGCGAGGGGAATGTCCTGCGCGACTGGTACCGGACGGTAGGGGGCAAAGAGACTCGCAGGCCGGTCGTTATTCTTGAATACGGGATTGAGTCATGCCTTGATTCCACTCTGGCAAGGATAAACCGGGGGCATGATTTCGCCTGTGCAAGAAATGCCGTGGAAATGACGGCCGGGAGGGGGCTTGATGTCGGTGCCCATTTTATTCTCGGTCTCCCGGGGGAAAGCCTGGAGATGATGCTCGATCAGGCGGCCATGATAAACAGCCTGCCGTTGAGGTCTGTCAAGTTCCATCAGCTGCAGATTGTAAAGGGGACACGGATGGAAAAGGAGTATGCCGAGAGACCCGGGGATTTTGCCAGGTTTACCCTTGACGGATATATCGACTTTTTCGTGTCGCTTCTTGAACGGCTCAGGCCGTCGTTATATATAGAAAGGTTTGTCGGGGAGGTGCCGCCGCGTTTTGTCAATGAGACGCCATGGGGGCTGATACGAAATGTCGAGCTGCTCAGGTTGCTTGAGAGGCGTCTGGAGGAAAGGGATACGTGGCAGGGCCGCTTTTGCCAGGAGGTTTATACGGTTCACGCCTCGGCAATTGCAAAATAAATTTTGCATTGCTCTCGGCTTCTACGTATATTTGCGTGCAAAATTATACGTAATGCAGACTTTTGTTAATTCTCAGATTCCTGAAGGACTGACTTTTGATGATGTTTTGCTTGTCCCTGCAAAATCAGATGTCCTTCCGAGGATGGTGGATGTCTCCACCAGATTTTCAACTGGTATTACACTCCGCACCCCGATTGTGTCGGCGGCGATGGATACTGTTACCGAGGCAGATCTGGCCATTGCAATGGCACGTGCCGGAGGAATTGGTGTCATTCATAAGAATATGACCATAGAGGAGCAGATGAGCCAGGTGCGTCGGGTCAAAAGGGCTGAGAACGGGATGATCTATGACCCTGTTACCATACGTCCGGAGGCTACGGTCGGGGATGCTCTCAGCATGATGGCCAACCATCATATCGGCGGAATCCCGGTAGTCGATGCCAACAATTTCCTTATAGGTATCGTTACCAACAGGGACCTCCGTTTCCAGGACAACATGAAACGTCCGGTCTCTGAAGTGATGACAAGGTATGAAAACCTTGTTACCGCCCAGAAAGGCATAGGTCTGGCAGAGGCTACGGAGATTCTCCGCCAATATAAATTCGAGAAGCTTCCGGTGGTGGATGCCGACGGCAAGCTTGTCGGTCTCATCACGTATAAGGACCTGATGAAGATCAAGGACAACCCTATCGCATCCAAGGATTCGAAGGGACGTCTTCTCGTGGCTGCAGCCGTAGGTGTCAAGTCCGATACAATAGAGCGGATCGAGATGCTCTGCAGTGCGGGTGCTGACGCTGTTGTTGTAGATACTGCCCACGGACATTCCGTATATGTGATAGATGTCATCAAGAAAGCCTGCAAGGCTTTGCCGGGAGTGCAGATCATTGCCGGCAATGTCGCTACGGGAGAGGCCGCCAAGGCGCTTGCTGATGCAGGTGTGTCTGGAGTGAAAGTCGGCATAGGACCGGGGTCAATCTGTACGACAAGGGTAATTGCCGGAGTCGGCATGCCGCAGCTGACGGCAGTCATGCTTGCCGCCGAGGCTCTTAAGGGGACAGGTATTCCTATCATAGCCGACGGAGGCATCAGGTATTCCGGAGATATCGTCAAGGCTCTTGCAGCCGGGGCCAGCACTATCATGGCCGGCTCGCTCTTTGCCGGAGTCGAGGAGTCTCCTGGAGAGACCATTATCCTTAACGGCAGGAAATACAAGTCATACCGTGGCATGGGCTCTCTTGAAGCCATGCAGGCCGGCTCGAAGGACAGGTATTTCCAGGACATGGAGGAAGATATCAAGAAGCTTGTGCCGGAAGGCATCGTTGCACAGGTCCCTTACAGGGGGACACTTGCCGAGGTGGTATATCAGCTTGTCGGCGGTCTGCGTGCCGGAATGGGATACTGCGGGGCAAAGGACATAGAGTCTCTCAGGAATGCGAGATTCGTCCGCATTACAAATGCCGGGTATCTTGAAAGCCATCCGCATGATGTGACCATCACACGGGAGTCGCCTAACTATTCAAGGTAAGCCGCGGGATCAGGAATGAAAGCCATAGCCCGTTTAGCTGTCGTCTGTGGAATCGCCTTGCTGACTGTTTCGTCATGCCGGGCGATTTCCTCGCTTCTCCATGACGAGGATGTCGTGGCGGAGGTCGGCAGGCATATGCTCTTCCGGAGCGAGGTCGCGGAACTTATTCCGGACGGGGCGTCGGAGGAGGACAGCCTGCGTCTGGCGTTGCAATATATCAATTCCTGGGCGTCGGATATCGTCTTTCTCGATATCGCCGAGGAACAGCTTTCCAAGGAGGAGCTTGATGTGACGGCAGAGCTGGAGGAGTACCGGAGGTCGCTGCTGAAGTACAGATATGAGCAGAGGTTCATCAATGAAAGGCTGGACACCCTGGTCCAGGACAGTGAAATAGATGAATATTATCAGGCGCATGTCGAGAATTTCGTGCTTGATGTGCCTATCGTGAGGGCAAGGTTTATGCGGATATCGGCCGATTCCCCGAATCTTGAGGTCATCAAGAAGAAGATGTCGTCTTCCGAGATGCAGGATCTGGTCGAGGCCGACAGTCTGGCGTATTTCTCGGCGGTCAAGTACACTGACTTCGGAAACAGCTGGATAGACATGATCACGTTGTCGCGGGAATTCGGGACAGACTACTCGGAGCTCCTGTCTTCCATGAAAGGAGGATTTATCGAGAGGAATGATGCCTATGGCAAGCGTAATGTGGCGTATGTCGTGGATTTCATGCCGGCCGGGGAAATCCCTCCTGTAGACTATTGCCGCGACAGGATCAGAAATATCATCATCAGTGTCAGGAAGCAGGCTCTTGTGTCCGCTTTGGAACAGGACTTGCTTAATGATGCCCGCGACAAAGGAAAATTTAAAATATTTTGACTATTATGAACCATATCATGAAGGTGGTGGCTGCCCTGCTGCTTTTGTCCCTGAATGTGTCCCTGCATGCCCAGAAATATGGCGACGGGCTGATAGACAAGACAGTGGCAGTTGTCGGGAATGAAATGATATCGCTTTCCCAGCTTGAGCAGGAAGTGCAGATGATGAGAGCCCAGGGAATGGCTTCAGACAGGAACATGAGGTGTGAGCTTCTTGAGCAGATGATGGAGTCCAAGCTGTTCCTTATGCAGGCAAGGCTTGACTCCCTTTCGGTCAATAATGACATTGTCGAGGGAGAACTCCGTAACCGGCTTGATATGATCCGTTCGCAGCTTGGCGGGGATGAGGAGGTCGAGGAATATTTTGGCAAGCCGCTTTACAAGCTCAGACAGGAGTGGAGGCGGTCCCTTGAAGATATGAGCCTGACCCAGCAGATGCAGAGCAATATCATGTCCGACATCCCGGAGATAACGCCGTATGATGTGCAGCAGTATATAGATTCGACGGATGCAGAGGACCTTCCTATGGTGCCTGTGAAATACCAGCTGAGCCAGATATGCATATATCCGGACCGGGAAGCGGCCAATCTTGCCGTGAAGGAACGTCTGCTTGCAATAAGGGAAAGGATAATCAACGGGGAGAAATTCTCGACACTTGCAAGGATCTATTCCCAGGATCCGGGTAGCGCAAGAAGGGGAGGCGAGCTCGGGATGGCATCCAAATCCATTTTCTGGCCGGCATTCTCTGATGCGGCGATGGCTCTGAAGCCGGGTATCGTCTCGCAGATTGTCGAGACCCCGGACGGATTCCATATAATAGAGGTCCTGGAGAAGAAAGGCGACATGTTCAATGCCCGCCATATCCTTATGAAGCCGGAATATACGGCAGATGACAGGGAAAATGCATTCAGGGTGCTGGACAGTCTCAAGACGGAGCTGGCGAACGGAGCTGTCACATTCGAACTTGCCGCAAGGTTCTATTCAGAGGACCCTGCCACAAAGACAAACGGCGGACAGATGTCAGACCCGAATACCGGATCTTCATACTTTGAGATAGACCAGCTGAAGCCGCAGGACTATGCCGCGATAAAGGATCTTAAGGAAGGCGGGATTTCCGAGCCTGTCGAATCTCTTGACAACGAAGGCCGCTCCGGCAACACCGTGTACAAGATAATCAAGGTAGACAGGATTATACCGGCACATACCGCTTCGTTTTCGGAGGACTATGACCTTATGCTGTCACAGGTAAAGCAGGAGAAGTCCGTCGAAGCGATTGACGCATTCATCAACGAGAAGATAGCTACAACATATATCGTGATTGACCCGCTTTTCGAGGACTGTGTGTTCAACAGGGACGGGTGGGCATCGAAATTCAGGTCCCGGGAATAGTTTTGCCGTGGCCAAGAGTCCGGAGATTGTATGCAGGCAGGAAGAATACTCATATATCTTTTTCTCCTTTTTCTGGTTCCGGTTCCTGTATTCTCGCAGGAAAAGGAACCGGAGGACAGTCTTGTGAGGCTTGTCAGCGCCGACACATTGCGTCAGGTAGAGCGGAACGGCATCACATTCCGCAGGGCTACCGGAGACGCGACTTTCCTTCACAACAATACATACCTTCTCTGCGATACGGCTCTCTGGAATGTCAATACCCGTGTTATAGAGGCGATAGGCAATGTCCGGATCATCCAGGACCAGACCGAGCTTGAAAGCGAGAGGATGATATACAGGATAGACAATGACCTTGCCGAATTCCGCGGGGACGTGGTGCAGCTTAGGGATAAGGACAATAATACGCTCAGGACCAGTCATCTGGACTACAATACAAAGGACAGTGTGGCCGTATTCAGGAACGGCGGGTCGATGATGGACAAGGACGGGCAGATAATCGAGAGCGACAGAGGTACATACGATTCCAAGATCAAGACATTTACCTTCTCCCGGGATGTGAACATGTTTACAGACTCGATATTTGTCGAGACTACATGGCTCAAATACGAGTCCGACAGGAATCTTGCCACATTCGGAAGAAAAACCAATGCCTGGCAGGAGGATAACATGCTTTCTGCTGATGCAGGATGGTATGACAGGGGAAGGGAGATCTTCTTTTTCCGCAATAATGTCCATGTGATGTCCGAGACCCAGGAGGGCTGGTGCGACACATTGTATTTCTTCAGGAATACGATGAATGTGGACATGTTCGGGAATGCCCAGGTAACGGATACTACCCGTAATGTGTCCGGGGTGGCCGGGCATATAAGCTATATCGACAGCCTCTCGAAAGTGACGATGACGAGAAAGCCGGCTGTAATTGCCCGGACTGAAGAGAACAGCAAGGTCGATACCGTATATTTCGGGGCAGACACTCTGATATACCGTACGATAAGGAAATGCGACATTGATTCTGTCGTTGTTGCTGAGGCTGCGGAGAGACGTAAAAGCATAGATATCGACCCTGTCACTACATTCCGCAGGAAAGCGGCGGAAGCGGCTGCCCAGAAAGCGGCAGAGGCTGCGGCCAACGATCCGAACAGACCTCCTGATGTAAAGAACAATAACAAGTCGGGAGCTTCCGGAAAATCATCTTCAGCAGCATCTGCGCCTTCTTCTGCGACATCTGCCGCAGCTTCTTCGCCTGCAAAGGTTTCAGCGGGGACGGAAGCCCTGTCCTCAGGCATGGCTGTGAAGACTGGAACGCAGGCTGATTCGCTGTCAGTGCAAGTGGATTCGCTGACTGTCCAGGCTGATTCACTGGCTGTCCAGGCGGATTCCCTGTCAACAGGCATTCCATCCGACTCTCTTGCAGTACAGGATTCCGTAGCCGCACCGGCACCTGACACGACCAAGATAGGATTCGTCACTGCATTGAGAAATGTCAAGATATTCAGGGAAAAGATGCAGATAACCTGCGATTCACTGGAATATTCCGACCTCGACTCTCTGGCGAGACTTTTCCGCAGTCCGATAATATGGAACGAGATTACACAGCAGTTTGTCTCTGACAGCGTCATTGCCGTAATCCGCAACCAGACCATGGAGAAAGTCAGCCTTATGTCAAATGCTTTCATTCATATCCAGGAGGATACGGCGCATTATGACCAGATCAAGAGTACGGAGATGATGGCCTACTTTTCCCCGTCTAACGAACTCGAGCGCTTCGACGCACTTGGAGGCGCCTCGGCCCTGTTCTATCTCGAGGAGAATGACGAGCTTGCTACGGCTAACAGGAAAGAAAGCAAGATGCTCTCCGCATATTTCAGGGACGGGGAGATTCATCGCGTATATTATTTCGATACTGCAGCCAGTGATGCCTATCCTGTCGCACAGATGACATATGATGACCAGCATCTGAAAGGCTTCAACTGGATGCCTGACAAACGTCCTGCAGACAGATATGCCGTTACCCCGTTGTCTTTGCGGAGCCCGCAGAGGGATAATTATTCGGAAATTCCGAGGGCGGCATTTGAACAGACTGACCTCTATTTCCCTGGATATATGAGTGACATATATGTCCAGATTGCTGTCCGTGATTCCCTGGCAAAGGTAAGGGAAAGGGAGCGGGAGATAGAGAAGCGGGAGCAGGAGCGTCTTGCTGCAGTCCGGACAAGGGATTCCCTTGCACGGGCAGATTCTCTTGTCGCGGTATCTGATTCCCTGGCCAAGGCCGACAGCCTGAAGATGATTGCGGATTCACTGCATGTCGCAGACAGTCTTGCGGCACTTGATTCCGCCAGGCTTGCCGCTCAGGCAGATACTGCGGTCGTACTTACCAGGCAGCAGCTGCGGGAGCAGGCCAAGGCTGCCCGGGCGGAAAAGCGGGCGCAACGGCTTGAAGCTAAGGAGAACAGGTGGAAAGAACTTGACAGACGTGATGCCGCCAAGCTTCAGGCGAAGAAGGACAGGCAGCTGGCCAAAGAAAGGAAACGGAAGCTGAAATTCCTGAAAGCTACAGAGAAAGAGATGCGGAAAGAGCTTGCCGAGCTCGAAAAGTTCAAGGAGAAGTTTTCGGCCAGGCAAGAGCGGAAGGAGCAGCGCGAGGCCAGGAAGGCGGACCGGAGCTCCGGCCGGAAAGGGAAGTCCGGAAACGTCCAGGAAGATATAGTACAGCAAAGCCCGACAGCATGATTGCCATCGGGCTTTGTTGTCTTCATGTCAGTGACCTTGTTATCTGCCGTCTTCCGCAAAAAGGGAAATTATATTCAGTATTACCTTACTGGCTTTTTCCATGCTTTCGAGCGGAACAAATTCCAGCTTGCCATGGAAATTGTGTCCTCCGGCAAATATATTCGGGCAAGGCAGACCCATGAATGACAGGTTGGCCCCGTCTGTGCCGCCTCTTATCGGCTGGACATGCGGCTGTATCCCTTCCATTTCCATGGCCTTTATTGCCTTCTCGATTATATGGTAGTGCGGCTCGACCTCTTTCCTCATATTATAATACTGATGGGTAATCACTGTCTCCGCAACCTTTTCACCATACTTGAAGTTGATGAAGTCCGTGCATTTGCGCAGCATGTCTTTCTTCCTCTCGAAGAGAGCCATGTCATGGTCCCTGATGATATATGAGAACGTGGCTTCTTCGACAGTCCCGCTGAAGCTTACTATATGGAAGAATCCGTCGTATCCTTCGGTAAATTCTGGCCGCTGCTCTACCGGCAGAAGGGAATTCATCTCCATGCCGATGAGTATGGCGTTAAGCATCTTGCCTTTTGCATAGCCCGGGTGGATATTCCTGCCTTGGATGTGTACCGTAGCAGATGCGGCATTGAAATTTTCGTATTCAAGCTCGCCTATTGCTCCTCCGTCCATCGTATAGGCATATTTTGCGTCGAATTTCTGCACATCGAACTTTATTGTTCCCCGGCCGATTTCCTCATCCGGTGTGAAACCTATTCTGATAGGGCCATGCCTGAATTCAGGATGGGACACGATGTACTGTACGGCATCCATTATCTCGGCTACTCCTGCCTTGTCATCAGCCCCGAGAAGGGTGGTGCCGTCAGCTGTGATTACGGTCTGTCCGGCGTAGGACTTGAGCTCCGGGAAATCCGCTGTCCTGATAGAGAGTCCGGAGTCCGGATTCAGAAGGATGTCGCCCCCGTCATAGTCTTTGATTATACGCGGCTTGATATCTGCACCGGAAGCGTCCGGCGAAGTGTCTACATGGGCTATGAACCCGACAGCCGGAATGTTGTCCCCGCAATTGGACGGTATGGCTGCCATTACGTACCCGTATTCATCCAGGCTGGCCTCTATGCCCATGGCTGCCAGTTCATCCCGTAGCATACCGAGCAGGTCAAGCTGTTTCCTGGTGCTTGGCTGGCTTTGTGAGTCCGGGTCTGACTGAGTGTCTGTTGAGACGTATCTCAGAAATCTGTCAAGAATGCTTTCCATTGTATCTTTCATTTACTGATATGTCTGTTGTCATGTCCGGTACCGGTCCGGAGTCATATTATGAGAAGGCTTATTCCCATTATTGCCATCCCGGACACTACACCGGCGATGGCCACATGGTGCTTCCCGTATTTTTCTGCGGTAGGAAGAAGCTCGTCAAGGGAAATGTATATCATGATGCCCGCAACGGCCGCGAGTATGAGCGGGAAAGCCGGGCTTCCGTCGGCAATCCTGATGCCGAAAGCCGATGCAAGTCCGTAGCATACTGCCGCCCCGGCAGGCTCCGTCAGTCCAGAGACTGTGGCGTATAACAGGGCTTTTGCCCTGCTTCTCGTCGCGTAATAGATAGGGATTGCCACTGCTATTCCTTCAGGGATGTTATGGATTGCGATGGCAAAGGTTATTCCTGCCCCTGTCTGCGAATCGTTCATTGCCCCGATGAATGTAGCCATTCCTTCCGGGAAATTGTGGATTGCGATAGCCAGTGCGGACATTATGCCCAGTTTCTGGAGTGACTGGAGGCTTCTTCCGTTCCTGTGGATCATGTCAGTAGCCGCAGTCCTTGCATCCAGGCTCAGTCCTGTGGCTTCATGAGGGTTCTCGTATTCAGGAATGAGGAAATCGATGAGTGTGATTATCCCCATTCCTGTAAAAAATGAAAGCAGCACCCATGTCTTGCCGTTCCTCACAGCATCTGAAGCATCAATTGCAGCCTGAGCCTCAGGATAAAGTTCTGCCAGGGAAATGAAAATCATTACTCCGGCGGACAGTCCGAGGGCGGCAGCAAGGAAATTGCTGCTGAGTTTCTGCCTGAACAGAATCAGCGCCCCTCCGGCTCCGGTAGCGGCTCCGGCTATGAGGGTAAGCAACAGTGCATGAGTGACTTCTCCCATCCGTTAAGCCTTTTTGGCCCGCATTGAAGATACTGCGAGATATATGATGATGGCAACATAAGGTATTATGGCTACAGGCTCTGTCCAGACAGACGGCTTGATGTACCAGTCGATGTCAGCGAATCTCAGTATCGCGCTTACAACACCCATGAGTGCGCCTCCGGCTATGAATCCGGATGCTATCAGAGTGCCTTTCTCCTGTCTCGCACTGTTAAGCGCAGGATCTTTGCTCCTGGAGCTTACGAACCATGATATTGCTCCTCCTATGAGCATCGGCATGTTGAGGTCGAGAGGAATGAACATTCCGAGTGCAAAAGGCAGGGCCGGTATTTTCAGGAATGTCAGAATTATGGCCAGCACAGCTCCGATACCGTACATCAGCCATGGAGCCCCTCCTCCGTTCATCATAGGCTCGATGACAGCCGCCATGGCATTTGCCTGTGGCGCTACAAGGGCATTCTCCCCGGTAAACCCGTATGTCTTGTTCAGGACAAGCATTACTCCCCCGACTGTCGCTGCGGCAACGAGTGTCCCGAGGAATTTCCATGACTCCTGCTTCGCCGGTGTGCTGCCTATCCAGTATCCTATCTTCAGGTCAGTGACGAATGCTCCGGCTACGGACAGTGCAGTGCACACGACTCCTCCTATTATGAGAGCGGCAGTCATTCCAGCTGTGCCGTTGAGTCCGCATGCCACCATTATCAGTGAAGCAAGAATCAGTGTCATCAGTGTCATCCCGCTGACCGGATTGGATCCGACTATGGCTATGGCATTCGCTGCAACCGTGGTAAAGAGGAATGCTATGATGCCGACAATCAGCAGTCCGATTATCGCGTGCCATATGTTGTCAACGACTCCGGCCGCAAAAAACAGGAATACCGCCAGCAAAGTGACCCCTATGCCGACCGCCACTATTTTCATGGATATGTCGCGCTGTGTCCTGATGGCATCCTGCGTGTTTCCCGTCTTCTTTTTCCTGAATTCCCCTGCGGCAAGCCCGACAGCAGACTTTATGACACCGAAAGACTTGATTATGCCTATTATCCCGGCAGTGGCAATGCCTCCTATGCCGATATGGCGGGCATATTCTGAAAATATCTGTTCGGCGGACATTTCCCCCACTGTTGCCGATATTCCAGTATTCATCAGGTCTATTACCTGTCCTCCCCATATGAGGTTCATGAGAGGGATGATTATCAGCCATACAAGAAAGCTTCCGCAGCAGATGATGAATGCGTATTTAAGCCCTACAATATAACCCAGCCCCAGAACTGCGGCGCCGGTATTGAGCTTGAACACGAGCTTGGCCTTTTCTGCTACGGCCTCTCCGAATGGGAGTATCCTTGTGGTCAGGGTTTCCCCCCAGAGCCCGAACGTGGATACGATGAAATCATATAGTCCTCCGACGAGTCCGCTCACGAGCAGGGTCTTTGCCCCTTTTCCTCCGCTTTCTCCGCTTACGAGGACCTGTGTCGTCGCCGTTGCTTCAGGGAAAGGATATTTCCCGTGCATCTCTTTCACGAAATATTTCCTGAACGGGATGAGGAAAAGTATGCCGAGGATTCCGCCGAGAAGGGACGAGAAGAATACCTTCGTGAAGTTTACGGTCAGTTCTGGGTATTTGTCCTGTAATATATATAACGCCGGAAGCGTGAAAATGGCTCCTGCTACGATTGCCCCTGAGCATGCACCTATGGACTGTATCATCACATTCTGCCCCAAAGCATTCTTTTTGCCGAGGGCTCCGGATACGCCTACCGCGATTATCGCTATCGGGATTGCCGCCTCGAATACCTGGCCGACCTTAAGTCCGAGGAATGCCGCTGCCGCAGAAAATATGATTGTCATCAGGAGCCCCATGCTTACCGAGTAAGGGGTAACTTCCGGATAGTTTTTCTCCGGAGAGAGCAACGGTCTGTATTCCTCCCCCGGTCTGAGCTCTCTGCTGGCATTCTCCGGCAGTACTGTCTTCTTTTTTTCTTCCATGCCTTTTTTGTTTAAGTTCCAATGTGCAAAAGTAAGAAACACTTTTGATATTTTCATGTTTTCGGCGCCGGTGTCATGCCGTAATTATATTGATTGACCCGTGGACTTTGCCTGCATATGTCGCCTGAATATCCATGGATTGTTGCGCCTGTTTGCCTGAACTCATGACCTCTTCCTTGTCGACATGGTGTTATTGTGTTGTATATCAAGGTGCTGCATCTTACTTTACATGCCACTGATGCTATGTTCGAATATGTTCCGATACTAATAGATTGATTGTTAGTCATATAGAGTGTTCACGGAAAAATTTTTCGAAAAAATATGTGAAAAAATGACGAAAAAATTTGGAGCTAATGGAAAAGTGCGTATCTTTGCAGCCCGTTTCGGAAAAACGGACAGTTCTTAAACATCGGTTTTGGAAGTTCCGGACAGTTTGCAGGTTGAGGAGAGAGGAACTGAAACGGTCGAGTTCATTGACAATAATGGGAAAGATAACGAGGTAAGAAAGAGAGAGTCCGCGTCCGCCGGGGCCGAGAGGCCGCA
>CALUTW010000025.1 GCA_944323805.1 uncultured Bacteroidales bacterium
ACATGGTAGGCCACAAGCTCGGCGAGTTCGCTCCGACAAGAACATTCAGAGGCCATTCGGGCAATCGTAAATAATTTAAAACGGAATTGTAATTATGGGAGCTCGTAAAAGACAAATGGCCGAGAGGCTTAAAGAGATAAAGAAGCATACAGCTATCGCTAAGCTGAATGATGTGCCTACATCGCCCCGTAAGATGCGTCTGGTTGCAGATATCATCAGAGGAGTGGAAGTGAACCGTGCCCTTGATATCCTGAGATATTCAAAGAAAGAGGCATCAGTACGTCTTGAGAAACTTCTCCGCAGTGCAATTGCCAACTGGGAGGCAAAGAATCAGGACAGGACCCAGGAGCTGGACAACGGCAATGTATATGTCCAGACTATCATGGTAGGCGAAGGTCGCACGCTCAAGAGAATCCGTCCTTGCCCGCAGGGCCGTGCCGGAAGGATCCGCAAGCGTTCCAACCACGTTACCGTCATCCTTGATGTGAAGAAACCAACTGCAACAGTGGAGGAATAAATTATGGGACAGAAAACAAATCCTATCAGCAACAGAATCGGTATCACCCGTGGTTGGGACTCTAACTGGTGTGGTGGTAACTATGCGGAGAAGATAGCTGAAGACTATAAGATCCGCAAATATCTTGAGAACCGCCTTGCAAAGGCAAGCCTTTCAAAGATTGTCATCGAGAGGACACTTAAGCTCATCACAGTGACAATCCACGCCGCAAGACCGGGTGTCATCATCGGAAAGGGCGGTACAGCTGTCGACAAGCTTAAGGAGGAACTCAAGAAGGTTACCAGCAAGGATGTTCAGATCAACATCTTTGAGGTAAAGAAGCCTGAAGTCGATGCCCATATCGTGGCAGACAACATCGCCCGTCAGATTGAGGGCCGTGTATCATACAGAAGGGCCATCAAGATGGCAGTCGCCACTACAATGAGAGTAGGTGCAGAAGGTATCAAGGTGCAGATCAGCGGACGTCTCGGCGGCGCTGAAATGGCCAGAAGCGAAATGTTCAAGGAAGGACGTACTCCTCTCCATACATTCCGTGCTGATATCGATTATGCACTTGCAGAGGCTCATACAAAGGTCGGCGTGCTCGGCATCAAGGTATGGATCTGCAACGGAGAGGTCTATGGCAAGAGAGACCTTTCTCCTAACGCAGGCATAGCTGCCAATGCACAGGCTGCCGGACATGGCGGACAGGCTCGCGGTGGTCGCGGAGACCGTCGTCGCGGTGGCCGTCGTGGCGGAGACCGTAAGGATAACAGACAGTAAGTCGTAAGCTTATCATACATCGAAGGCCGGATATGGGGTTTCCCGGGTCCGGCCTTTTTTTTGTGGCGGCCACAGTAAGGCTGACAAAAATTTTTTCTCTTGCTGAAATTTTCTAACTTTGACGCGTTTTGCCGGTATCCAGCGGCATTTTTGTATAATTTAACTTATTTATCATGAAACTTAAATCATTTTTGGCTTGTGCCGGATGTGCAGCCATGCTCTTCGCGGCAGGATGCCAGAAGGACGAAGTCAAGGGTGGGGGGGGAAGCACTGACGCTCCTGAACTGGCTGTCGAGCTTCTTTCGCAGACCCTTGAGAAGATTACATTTTCAGTAGAGAGCGACCCGGGTGCTTCTGTAGCATGGGTCTTCGCGTCCACTTCCGAGTTCGAGTCCGCCTGGAAAGGGAATGTCAAGGCTGAGAACATATTTGCAGCAGCCAATTCTGTACTGACTCCCGAGGAGTGGCCGGCAACAGTCGACATCACTGAAGGCATCGAGCCGGATGTTGAATATACGCTGGCTGTAGCCGCATCTCTCGATGACAACTACAGCGAAGTCATTACAAGGACAATCCTGATTGAAGAGACAAACATCCTTTCGTTTGTCGATGCCACAAAGACATCATTCACATATAAGGTCAGTGCACCTGACAATCAGCAGTGGTATCATACCTATTTTGAAAAACCGTACTTCGAGGAAGAGGTACGTCCTTCCA
This sequence comes from uncultured Bacteroidales bacterium, assembly GCA_944323805.1. GTDB lineage: Bacteria > Bacteroidota > Bacteroidia > Bacteroidales > UBA932 > Cryptobacteroides. The sequence goes on from CALUTW010000025.1 coordinate 1,997, forward strand.
TAGCGTCCTCATATCCTGATTACGACGAGCAGCAGATTCTCCAGCAGGCTCTGCTCGATTTCGGCTATACGGCATCGGGCGAGCAGGAAATCACATGGACTGCAGGCGATGATAACAGCCAGCGCGGGGACTATCAGTTGGCGAATATTGTCGGGGGACAGTCTTATATAGCTGTCGCTGCGACTTATTCCGACGGCCAGTTCGGCAAGGCCGAGACAGTCGAATTCAGCACACCGGAGCCAGGGGAGTCGACTGCAACAGTGTCGGTAGAAATCAAGGAGCAGTCAGAGTATGAGATGATTACGGTCATTACTCCTGATGAGAATGTCAGATTCTATTTCTATGCGCTGTTCTCCAAGGAACTGTATGATGAGGCTGTGGCCCTGTATGGCGAAGAGTATTTCGAGGCTTATCTGAAGAACTACGGCTATATCTCATATAACGAGTATACCGATAGATGGGGATTCACGGAGCCAGGGGTAGAATATGTCCTGCTGATTCTGGGTGTCGACAAGAACGGGGATACATTCCTGCACAAGGAGGCGATAACACCTCCGCCTGTAGTCCCTGAGGTGGCTGTGTCTGTTGTACCTTATGACAGCGAGACCGACGGCAGCTGGCACGGCTATGAAAGCCTCTATGTACAGGTTCATTTCAACAACTTCTCCGAGCCTGTAAATCCGGGCAGTGTGTATTTCGGGATATATCCGAAAAGCGAGATTGAATCATACGGTGGAATCGAATGGTTCATGTCAAATATAGCCGGCATGCTGAATAATTATGTAATGTCGTTAGCTATGATATACCCGGATATGGCTGCGGAACTCGAAGAATCAGGATATGATTTTTCGGGAGTCTTAAGCAATTATAATTTCGGGACGAGCGCACTTACTCCTGACACAGAGTATTATATCGTTTTGGCTATATTTGACCAGGAAACATATACAGTGCCATATTCCGCATATGCCCTGGGCAGGACCAACAAGGCTCCGGCAGAAGGAGATAATCCGGACTATCAGGCTTATCTTGGCAACTGGACTCTCAAAGGCCAGAGCACCGAGACCTGGACAGCCAATTCCATGACGTATAATCTCAGGGTAGAAGAGCTTGTGAAGAATTACAGTTTCAAGGTATATGGCTGGTCCGGCACATCGGCCGGTGAGGAACATCCGTTCATCATGAACTGGAACCCCGATACCAAGGGCGTATATGTCATGGCGCCTCAGGACCTCGGACCGCTTTCAGATGATCCGGATTTCAGCCTTGTATTCGGAGGACTGATTCTTTACGGGGTATCGGACAACCTTACATTCTGCTACGAAGACATGTCCGAGATCTTTTCAGGAAGCACATATGACGACAGGCTGTCCCTGTATGGGAATATGATAGAGGTACAGGGCAATCCATATGAATACCGGAGCATGAATTACATGGCTGTCAAGAATGACCTGAGCGATATGGAGCGTATTACCGGTGCAGAGTATGATGCGATTTATTTCAGCATAACAAAGGACGAGGCTTCTTCCGCACAGTCCCGGATGGTGCCGGCAGGCATGGTGTCGAGGTCTGCATCCGAGTGCGGCTTTGCCATAGGAGATTACAATTACATGCCGATGTGGTCATATGCAGGCGGGTCATCGGATGTTCCTGCAGCGGGCATTGAGCCTAAAAGTCCTGTCATGGACCTGGAATAATCCTTGACGGGGCAACGCAAAAGAGGGACTCTTGAAATTCCTCCTTTTGGGTTACCCCCGTATACGGACAGCAGGAGGGGACAGTCTGGTAAGGCTTCCCCTCCTGTCTGTGTTCTTACGGATTGAAATTCCGTGCAGTGCTATCACTTTACCGCTTTTTTGCATATATTTGCAGGATATGGCGTCGGGCTATCTGACGCAATGTGATCGATTAATCTTATGGGTATGAAAAGATTTGTTTTGACGGCGTTTGCCGTTGCCGCCCTGGCTGGATGCGCCCGGGTCTCTGATGTGACAAAGATTTCCGGTACAATTGATTCTGAAGGCATTAATGAAGTCAATGTGATTATCCCGGATCTCCAGATAGACACCCTTGTCCCTGTGAATGACGGCAAGTTCTATGTCGAGCTGCCGGCAGACCCGACTGTGCTTGGAAGCATTGCTGCAGCCAATTACGGCGTGGAGTTCGTTCCTGACGGCACTGAGCTGAATGTGACGCTGGCTGAAGAGTCTGTAGTGGCATCCAAGGCCGGTGCGAATTCGGTGCAGGAAAGGATGAATGAGTACAAGGTCCGCTCGATGGCCATCCAGAATGATTTCCGTGCCGAGGTAGAGCAGATTACTGCCGATACCTCCCTTTCCGAGGAGGAGAAGGCCGGCAGGATGGAGGACTGCTATGAGAAATCGGTAGGGAAGTATGTCGGATACAACCAGGAGGTGCTTGATGCCAACAAGGATAATGTCCTTGCCCTTTTTGCTATCCAGAATGTCGCTATGGAAATGGAGGACCCTCAGCTTGATTCCCTCCTCAATACCCTTTCCGAGAAGCTGCAGGCAAGCGAGTTCGTGAAGACCCTCAGGCACAGCATTGAGGTAAGGGAGAATACTGCGGAGGGCAGGATGTTCACTGATTTTACCATCGAGGATTCAGACGGAAAGACCGTAAGACTCTCGGACTATGTGGGTAAAGGGAAATACGTCCTTGTGGATTTCTGGGCTTCATGGTGCGGACCATGCAAGCGGGAGATACCGAATATTAAGGCCGTATATGACAGGTACAGGTCAAAGGGGCTCGAGGTCCTGAGTGTTGCGGTGTGGGACAATCCGCAGGCTACCAAGGATACCGCAAAGGCATACAATGTTACCTGGAAACAGATAATCAATGCCCAGAAAGTGCCTACCGACCTTTATGGCATCGAAGGTATTCCTCACATAATCCTTTTCGGGCCGGACGGGACTATCCTCAAGAGGAATCTCCGTGGCGAAGCTATCGGCGAGGAGATTGCAAAGTATATAAAATAATGCTCCCGTTCACTGCTGAAGCTTGACAGTAAAAGAGAAAATAGCATTGTTTCCGCATTCCCCCGGAGTCTACAGGTATTATGACTCCGAGGGGAATGTCATTTATGTGGGAAAGGCCAAGGACCTGCACAAGAGGGTCGCGCAGTATTTCGTCTCTCCGGAACGTCTGACGAGGAAGACTGCGATAATGGTCTCCAGGATTGCGGATGCCCAGTATTCGGTTGTCGACTCCGAGGCGGATGCCCTGCTGCTGGAGAACAATCTGATAAAGCAGTACAAGCCCAAGTACAACATATTGCTGAAGGACTCGAAGACCTATCCGTGGATATGTGTCAGTGCAGATGAATTCCCCAAGGTATACCTTACGCGGCGTATCGTCAAGGACGGTTCCCGGTATTTCGGTCCGTACAGCTCTGTCATGCATGCCCGCAACCTGCTCGAGCTGTTCTCGTCGCTTTACCCTCTCAGGACCTGCAACAACCGGATTACATCTGACGCCATACTGAGGCGCAGGTTCCGCCCTTGTCTCAATTATCATATCGGCAAATGCAAGGGATGCTGCATAGGCGGGGTTTCCCGGCAGGAGTATGGCACTTATATCGATGACATAGTACGTCTTCTGAAAGGGGGCGGCAGGGAAATGATACAGCATTACCGCAGCCTTATGACTGAGGCTGCCGGACGGATGGATTTCGAGGCTGCGAATGACTATAAGGAGAAGATGCTCTCGCTTGAAAAACATTACAGCAAGTCGATAATAATGAATACCGGGACAGGCGATGCGGATGTCTTTTCCCTTGTGATGGACGGAAGTGATGCATATGGCAATTTCATGAGGCTCAGACAGGGTGCTGTCATCCAGTCCCTGAATCTCGGCTTCAGGCTGAATATCGAGGAGGACCAGTCTGAAGTGCTCGGGATGTTCATTGCCGAGATACAGGCCAAGTTCGGCAAGCTTTCACGGGAGGTAATCGTGCCGTTCTATCCGGATGTGGAGATTCAGGATGTGGAGTTCCGCATTCCTGTGAGAGGGGACAAGCTCGCCCTTCTCGAGCTGAGTGCCAAGAATGCCAAGGAGATGAGGTTCAATGCCCTCAAGCAGAAGGAGCATACCGACCCGGATGAGTTCAGAAGGAAGGTCCTGGAAGAGCTGAGGGATGCCATAGGGATGAAAGAGCTTCCGGTGCATATCGAATGCTTCGACAATTCCAATATACAGGGGACCAGTCCCGTGGCTTCATGTGTCGTATTCCGTGACGGTGTGCCGTCCAAGAAAGACTACAGGCATTTCAATATCAAGACGGTTGTCGGAGCCAACGACTATGCGTCCATGAAGGAGGTTGTCAACAGACGGTATTCGAGGATGCTGACAGAGGCTCCGGACGATCTTCCGCAGCTTGTTGTCATAGACGGGGGCAAGGGGCAGCTGGCATTTGCCTATGAGGCATTGTGTGAGCTGGGGCTTACTGACAGGCTGACGGTTGTCGGCCTTGCGAAGAGGCTGGAGGAGGTCATCAGGGTCGGGGACCCGTATCCTCTGTTTATAGACCGGAATTCGCAGGCTCTTAAGGTCCTGCAGAGAATCCGTGATGAGGCGCACAGGTTCGGCATAACGCATCACCGCAACAGACGCAGCAAGGCACAGATAGAGTCTGCCTTGCGTGAGATAAAGGGTGTCGGCGAGAAGACGGAGCAGAGGCTTATCCTCCACTATGGAAGCGTGGCGAGGATAGCGGCCGCATCTGTTGACGACCTTGCCGGTCTGGTAGGCAGGGATCTGGCGGAAAGGATACACGGGCATCTGTCCGCTGTCAGACAGGACCGGTGACAGCCGCAGACGGCGCATGATTGTAAGTGACAATAAGACAGTAAGTGATATATGCAGGACAGGGAGGTTTTATCGGAAGGTTACAGGCATCGGAATAAGGTGCTGGGACCATATGATATTTTTCTTATCATAGGAATCATATCGACAAATGCAATATATTCCGTTACATCGGGGACATTGGACATAATAGGCTCCGTTGCTGCGGTCACTGGCGTCCTGTGCGTCGTGCTGGTTGCCAAAGGCAGTATCTGGAACTATCTTTTCGGGCTTGTGAATGTATCGTTGTATGCATTGATTTCGTGGAAGGCTGCATTATATGGCGATGCCGCCCTCAATGCCCTGTATTATCTTCCCATGCAGTTCATCGGCTGGTGGCAGTGGAGGAGGCGCGGTGCGGCCCTGTCGGAGGCATCGTCTTCGGCTCCGGACCATGATGTCCGGGTCCGTGCGAGGCGGATGACGGCAAGGCAGAGGCTGGTCCTGTTTGCCGTGTGTGCGGCATTGGTGGTGGCCGGAGGATTTCTGCTGGAGGCTCTCGGCGATCCGCAGCCGTTCAAGGATTCCGCCACTACTGTCCTGAGCATAATTGCGCAGGCGCTGATGGCAATGGCTTTCATGGAGCAATGGATACTGTGGATTCTGACAAATATTATCAGTGTCGTGATGTGGAGTGTCTTTGTAGCTGAAGGTCAGGCACATGCCGAGGTAATGGTCATCATGTGGACATTCTATCTCCTGAATTCGCTGAACGGTTTCCGCGTATGGCTCAAATTGAGTTCCTCCGGCTCCAGATAATGCCGTATGGTGCTTATGCAAAGCCCTTTTTGCAAAAATTCTTTTATTTTTCGTATTTTTTTACTTAATTTGCACCCCGATTCAGGAACGTTATGTCCTGATTTTGTCGGACAATAATGTGTATTTTAACATAAACTATTAATTATCTAAAATTTACGATTATGTCAGAAGTTGCAGAAAAAGTAAAGGCAATCATCGTTGACAAATTGGGCGTTGACGAGTCAGAAGTTACTGAGACAGCAAACTTTCAGAACGATCTCGGCGCAGATTCTCTTGATACAGTAGAACTTATCATGGAATTTGAAAAAGCTTTCAACATCACTATCCCGGATGAGGATGCAGGAGAGAAAATCGCTACTGTAGGTGATGCAATCAATTACATTGAAAACAAACTGAAATAATCCATAACAGTTTGAAAATAAAAGAAGAGCTGTCCCGATTGGGGCAGCTCTCTGTTTTTATTGTGCAGCCTCCATGGTGGAGGCTGTTGCCGGATGGTCTACTGGTTGTCGTCCGTTGACGGACGGAGCTGTTTCGGTACTGAATAGGTAACGCTCATCATCGGCACCCTTCTTTCCCTGAGGGATTCCGCGTCCTGTCCGTCATTCTTTTCCGGACCTCTCAATGTGCAGACATAGTATCTGTCCTTGTCAAGCTGTGTCACGCTTGATGTCGTGGACTGGGATGCATTGCTCATCATGGCGGCCATCATGTAGTAGTTGTAGTAGTTGCTGTAGTCATAATATCCGCCGTACCCGTAGCCGTAGCTGCCGTATCCATACCCGTACAGGTTGTTGTAGTAGCTGTTGTACAGGAGGTTCTGCATGTAGTCGTTCATTGCCGAGTTGTCAGTGGTCTCGGTTATTGTCTCCGTGGCCATTATCAGCAGCCATATGTCCCTGATGCTGAAGTCCGCATCATCTTCGAGCTTGATTATCTCCTGTACATGGTGCGTTATGTCCGGGGCGTACTCGTAGCGGGACCAGTTGATGTCCCCCTGGTTTTCCGAGGATACGCTTGCATCTGTCAGTCCGGCATAATAGATTGAGTTTACCTCCTCCTCCTCGTCATCGTCTGACGTGACCTGTGACTTGAGCCTGCATGTCGGGCTGAGCATGTCAGGGTATATGTCCTTGTCGGAATAGTTTGCAGGTTCGTCAAAAGGCATTATCAGAGATGCCTTGTTGATGACTGCATCCTTGAAGTCTATGCCGTTCTGCGCGAAATGTGCAAGCATGTTGTCGCGTATCTCCTTTGAGGATATTACCGGCTTGATACCGCCGCCGCCTTCAACGGATATGTCCGCTGTAGCCTGGGATATGTTTGCCGATGCATCGTCAGGGTTGTAGCCGTCGTGGGTGCACAGGTTCAGGGCATATTGTGTCCCGGAAGTGCTGTATTCCAGGCTCTGTGCCCCGAAATAGAACAGGAATGACGTATCCCTGCGCTCCCCGTCATATTCTGCAGTGAATTTCAGTTCTGCATAGTTCCCCGCCACATAATATGAGTCGTTGACAACCATTGCGAGCCCGAACATGTTGATGCGCCCGCCGTTGCCGAGAGGCTCGTCGACATCGATATATATGCCCGGGAGCTCTGCCGTATAGTCTTCTATGTCCTCCATGCCGGCAAATTTCTCTGACAGGATGTCGAGGTATTTCTGTCCGAATTCCTTCGAGAAGTCGAACGAGAGGGAGTCTCCGCCCGAGTACTGGAAAGGCTGGCAGATGCTTTTCCCTATGATGCCGTCCTCTTTCATCCTGTATCCGGAGCTGGTGTAGATGTATTTCGACCCGAGGTCCTTGGTCAGCTCGTAGACATTTATATTCTGGATGATGCCTCTTTCGCTTTCGTCAGGGTAGGACAGGGTGTCCTTTACCGCGGTAAGGTGGAACTGCCGTATTTCGGGGTCCTTTCCGAAGTCCATCTCCTCTTCGAGAGGGATGAGTGTGAATGCGCTTGCCCTTGTGGTCAGTCCGGTAGCCGCATCCCGAACGGCTCCGACAGTAATCCTTGTCGAGCTGAAGCCCGAGAGGCTGTCGGCATATTCCATCCTGATATCGGTAAGCGGGAATTCGAAGGTGTATATGTCGTACTGCTGGTTTGTCGGGATGAAGTTCTGCCCGAGGTTGTCGTCGATGTATACACATGAGGAGACGCATATTGCAAAGATACATGCGCATGCCGTCCTTATAGGGTTGAATTTTTTCATCATCATCTTTTATATGTGCCTATACCAGGCTGTAGAACCTGTCGTAGTCATCGATGTAGGAGCCGTCGTTGACAGCCGCATCATTGTATTCGAGTACCGGCTTCCCGGATTTGGCGCAGAAATCCCTGAGCCTGTCATCGACATCCGGGCTGCCCATTATGATGCCGTCCGAATACCGGGCCGCGAGTTCAGCAACATCTATGCCTGTCGGATGTTCCGGGAGGGATATGTCGTCCGCATGTATGTTCCCGGCAGCAATCCTTTCCTTCAGGTTGTCAGGGAACCGTTCGTCCCGGATGTCATTGTACAGCGAGAGTACGATTCTGCTTTCTGCGAATATGGGGTCATCCTTGTATGATTTCTTCAGGTACAGCGGCAGGATGTGGGATATCCATCCATGGCAATGTATGATGTCCGGGGCCCACCTGAGCTTCTTGACGGTCTCCAGCACGCCGCGGGCAAAGAATATCGCGCGTTCCCCGTTGTCCTCGAAGAAGTTGCCGTTCTCGTCGCGGTAGATCTGCTTCCTGTGGAAATAGTCCTCGTTGTCAATGAAATATACCTGCATCCTGGCTGCGGAGATTGAGGCGACCTTGATCACGAGAGGCCTGTCCACATCATTGATGATGATATTCATCCCTGAAAGGCGGATAACTTCGTGAAGCTGGTTCTTGCGTTCGTTTATGCATCCGTATCTTGGCATGAAAGACCGGATTTCCTTTTTCCTCTCCTGGATTCCCTGCGGAAGATATCTTCCGATGCGGGAAATATCTGATTCCGGCAGATATGGGAATATTTCGGAATTGACGAACAGAACTCTTTTAGCAGAATCTCCCATATTCTAATTTTTAAAGACAAAATCTCAACAAAGATAATATTTATTTTTGATATTTCACTATCTTTGACCCCGATTGGGAATTGATATGGCCAAGGGGGAAAAAAGAACAGTTAGGCGTCGGATTGTCAACGCATACATCTCTTCCGTGATAAGTATCAGCCTTGTGCTGCTGCTTGTCGGGGTGGCGGGACTTCTGCTTGTCAATGCGAGATCCGTGTCCGATTACTTCAAGGAGAACATGCAGGTGTCCGTGATGCTCAATCCTGATGTCTCTGACGACAGGGCTTCGGGATTCCAGAGCGAGCTGGAGATGATGCCGTTTATCAGAAGCACGGAATTCATCTCGAAGGAGCAGGGCGCAGAGGAGATGTCGGAGCTCCTGGGGGAGGATTTCCTCAAGGTATTCGATACCGCCCCTATCCCGGTGTCCATCGATGTGACTCTTGATGCCGCATATGTATCCGCCGACAGTCTCGAAGTCGTCAGGAAGACAATCATGGCGTCCCCGCTTGTGGACGAGGTCGTGTACCAGCAGTCCCTTGTCGAGGCTCTGAACGCCAATCTCAGCAAGATATCGTCGGTCCTTGCCGTCTTTATCGTGCTCCTGCTGTTCATATCTTTTGTCCTTATCAACAATACGGTAAGACTCAGTGTGTTCGACAAGCGTTTTGCCATACATACAATGAAGATGGTCGGCGCGACGAGGTCGTTTATAAGGGCTCCGTTCCTGGTCCAGGCTTTCTTCCAGGGCATATTTGCAGCTATCATGGCTATTATCATGCTGCTGGCCGTGCTTTTTGTGATACGCAGCGAATTCATGCAGATGTTCGAGATATTCAGCCTCGACCTGCTCCTCGTTGTCATGGGCATAGTGATTGCATCGGGTGTGGTCATCTGCCTTTCAAGCACATGGTTTGTCGTTGGCAAGCTTGTTTCATTAAGTAAGGATGAATTGTATTTCTGAAGGATAGATCTATGGCAGACAATATCAGGAAAAATACCGTGGATCCGGCAGGGGATGCCGGCAGCCAGGGGAAGATGGCGGTTTCCGCAAAGGGCATCAGACTTCTTCTTGCTGGCCTCGTGGTCATGGTTGCAGGCTATATCCTCATGGCCGGAGGCGGAAGTGATGACCCGGAGGTATTCAATTATGCGATGTTCGATTTCAGGAGGCTTGTTGCGGCTCCTGTAGTAATCATTGCAGGTATTGTCATCGAGATAGTGGCAATAATGAAAGTTTTCGATAAATAGCTTGTTATGGAATGGTATGAGGCTATAATTCTCGGTCTTGTGCAGGGACTGACCGAGTTCCTGCCGGTCAGCAGCAGCGGACATCTGATCATCGGCAAGGAACTGCTCGGGGTAGAGGCTGCGGACGATCTTGTGTTTGAGGTTCTTGTCCATGCTGCGACGGTCCTCAGTACGATAGTGGTATTCAGAAAGCAGCTCTGGGATCTGATAAAGGGATTTTTCAGGTTCAGGTATAACGACGAGACAGACTATGTCCTTAAGATCTGCGTATCGATGATACCTGTCCTTATCATAGGTCTTTTCTTCAAGGATTTCGTGGAGGGGCTGTTCCAGTCGATTTTCGTCGTCGGGGTGGCTCTTGTCATGACATCCATCCTGCTTTTCCTGTCTGATATGACTTCCAGGAGGGGCGGCGGCAGCCCTCAACCGGCAGCAGCCAGCCGCAACGGCATTTCGTACTGGCAGGCGTTTGTCGTAGGGCTCGGTCAGGCCCTGGCTGTGGTGCCGGGTCTTTCCCGTTCCGGGACAACGATATCTACGGGACTCCTCTGCGGAGTGCGCCGGGATGTAATGGCACAGTTCTCCTTCCTGATGGTGCTGGTGCCGATTCTCGGAGAGGCTTTCCTGCAGCTTGTAGGAGGCGAGATGGGCGGGTCCTCGATAGGGGCATTCCCTCTTGTCCTCGGTTTTGTCTCGGCTTTTGTCTCCGGGCTTTTCGCATGTAAGGTAATGATAGCCCTTGTGAAGAAAGCCAAGCTTTCATGGTTTGCCCTCTACTGTGCGATTGTGGCGCTTCTGATCTTTATTTTCGCCTGAGATATCATCCCGTCCTGAGTCCGGGCCTGCGATGCCCGGGACAGGACAGAAAAGACTATGGAGCAGAGAACCTTGACATATTTCGTGGCGGATGTCCATCTCGGACTGGATGTGAATGATCCGGCCGGCCGGGAAGCCCGCTTCGTGTCGTTCCTGAAGTCTATCCCGGCGGAAAGGACGGAGGCCCTGTATCTTCTGGGCGACATATGGGATTTCTGGTATGAATACAGGGATGTCGTCCCAAAGGGGTATGTAAGGGTATTTGCGGCCTTGACGGACCTGATGGATGCCGGGGTAAAGGTGTATTTCTTCCAGGGTAACCATGATGTCTGGTCCTACAGCTATTTTGAGGAGCTCGGCATGATAAGGCTTGTCCAGCCTGCCATCGTGAACATTTCCGGCCGCCGTTTCTGTCTGGGACATGGGGACGGCCTCGGTCCTGCACCTGTCGGTTACAGGTTTCTCAGAGGCATTTTCCATTGCCGGCTGCTGCAGGTGCTGTTCAGTATGCTCCATCCGTGGATAGCTTTCCGTCTCGGGACAATGTGGTCCCGCAGGAACAGGCTTGCACGCAAGGAGGAATATGTCTATAAGGGGGCGGCCGAGCCGTTGACTGTCTTTGCGGAGAGATATTCCGCGGAGCATGATGTGGATTTCTTCATATTCGGCCACTATCACTCCGGGATACATCTTACCCTCTCTACCGGTGCCGAGATGTATATTCTCAAGGACTGGATAAATTCTTCGCCCTACCTGTATTTTGACGGGATTTCAATCGTCGGAGGAAATTTCCAGAAGAGCGAATAATACAGGCCTTCAAATTCCCCGTTCTCCCATTTCTGGACGAGTTCCTCCAGCGGCATGTCCTCCCCGTCCGGGTCATATGGCTTCTTGAGGTCTGTCCCGAAAAGTTTTGCTATGCCTTGCCAGAATCCTGCGGCCATCCCGTTCTTGTAGTCTTTTATGATATTGTAGGAGGATTTTCCCACTTCCCTGTCGATTAGCCGCATAAGAATCGCTCCCTGTGATACGGTCAGATGTCTCATAGGCTCCTCGAACACGTTGAAAAGCTCTTTCTGCTTCTGGCTGATATACCGGTCGCGCCTGCCTCTGACAAGGTTGTCTGCAGCGATTGTGCTGTCTACTTCTTCAACTATTTTTCTCGCGACGAGGGCATATGGATAGACCTTGCTGAAATTGTGTACCAGGCGGTAGTATTTCCTCCATTCCCGGCCTTTCTGCCGTGGCAGCCGTTCATATACCCTGGCGGCAGGCAGGTCGTCGACATATACCGTATCCTTCCCCTGTATGATGAACTGCATATAGCTGTCGCTGTCCTGCACGGGAGGCTGCTGGAGACATTCTGCAGCCCCTGCACTGAAGCAGATGCATGAGGCCGTTGCAGCCCACGCAATAAATATGACGGTAAAGAATCTTGGCATCGTATGCAGCATAATCGGGGCAAATATACGCAACAGTATAAATGGCCGCAAGGCCAAATTGCTAAAACTTTTTCAAAAGGTACCGATTACGGGCATTGCTGCAAGAGGGCGTCTCTGTAAGTATGTATACCTAAATTAGTCCTTTATCAAATTTCCGATTTTGGCTATAAACTCCCGTACAGGCTCAAAAAGCGACTGCATTTCATCAGCAGTAGTGACATAGACGCAGTTATAATCACTTTCTTCCCTCATCATCTGGAGTTTACATACAGTTTGGATGCATCAGTAGGAAATATACCTGTCTTGACATAATTCTGTCCGAACATTACCAATGTACCTTTATGTGTGTTGACCTTATGCCCGTCTTTTATTAAAAGTGCTGACACTGCATGGAATATTGAATAATATAGTCTGTTCGCTACGACATCCCATAAGTCCATTGCAGCAATTCTTTCTGCCTGCGCCAAAAATGACTGTGCTTTTTCGTACTCCAGATTTACCATTATCTGGCGTTCTTCTTCGTTCAGTTTCATGCCAATACGATTCCGTCTTCTTCAACATTCTTGTAAAATGGAGTGAATGAGTATTTCTCCTTTTTCTGGCATTACCCCATATACTAAAAGAGAGGACATATAGCCACCTCCGTGTATACAAAACTAATTTTATAATGGCTGACAATCTTCTGCAGCGACTGTCAAATAGATTTATCTGGACTCAGAACAGATATATTATCGGCATGGTCTCCAACTAAATTTTCTCCTTTATCTGGATCTCATGGTATACTGACTCCGGACTTGACGGGCTGGCGCCCTGGCATACGAAAAAACATCACAGAGAATTCTGTGATGTTGCTTTCTTGTAGCGGGTCGCAGGATTGAACTGCGGACCTCATGATTATGAATCATGCGCTCTAACCAGCTGAGCTAACCCGCCATGACTTTCAGTCTTTGGTGACTTTACCGTCGGATGACGGTGCTGTCTGGATTTTGTTGAGATAGAAGGACTCGAACCCTCACTGACAGAGCCAGAATCTGTAGTGCTACCATTACACCATATCTCAATATGTCAATG
>CALUTW010000026.1 GCA_944323805.1 uncultured Bacteroidales bacterium
CCCTGTGCGCGTCTTTCCACTGGAGGATGTCCGCCTTGAACTGTTCGTATGTCTGTTTCTGCCCGTCCATATTCATAAGATTTTTTGTATATAAGGTAATAAAAGAGGAATATTACAATCAGTCTAAAAGGTTCACCAGTTCCTTCTTCATCTCGTCGTCAATCTTGCGGTATCGTGCAAAAGCGCGGCTGCCTTCCGAATGTCCCGACATGGAGGCTATCAGGTTCGGATCCTTGACCTGCCTGTAGAGATTGCCGATGAAGGTCTTGCGCGCCGTATGAGTAGATGCTACCTCGTATAAAGGTCTTGCCACATCCTCCCTTGTCTTGGGGTCGAGGACTATGACCTTGCGGTCGATGCCTACATATTTGAGTATCTCCTTTATCTTCTTGTTGTAGCCGAAGTGCGAGAATCGGGGGAGCAGGGCGTTCTCCAGATCCTTGTAGCGTTCCAGTATGTCCCGTGCTTTTTGGTTGAGCGGCACACGCACTGTATTGGCATGTTCCATCTTCGTCTTCTGCGGGATGTACTCCACGAAACCGTCCACGATGTTAGCCTTGGTCAGCCTGTTCAAGTCGCTCACGCGGCATCCTATCAGGCACTGGAACATGAAGATGTCACGGTAGACCGGATAGGTTGCCCCCATGCCGCTCAGATCGGCGTAGTACACCTTGTCCCGCTCCTCGAGCGTCAGGTAGAACGGGTCGCCGTACATCGGCCGGGCAATCTGGTACTGGTCGAACGGGTTGTTCCTCGTCAGCTCGCGCTTGATGCACCACTTGATGACGGTACGGATGCGGTAGAGGGAGCCCGACATGCTGTTCTCGGAACGCTTCTGTTCGACGTTGCGACGTACCTCGTTCCGGTAGAATACGGGGTACATGTCCACATACCTGTGTTCCTCCTGCATCCACAGCTTGAAGTCCCTGATGTCGTCCGCCGTGACGGTATCGATGCACAGGTGGAAGCCTCTCTGGTGCAGCACCTCGTGGCGGAAACGCTCGTAGCGCAGTACCTTGTTGAGATTGTCGAGGTGGTGCTTGCGGCTTTCATCCGCAAGCGGTGTTTCCTCGACGTATTTCCGTATCTGGTACGAGAGCAGGTACTCGTCGGCCTTGTTGCCGCCCCTCGCGTTGATGCCGGGATGGTGGTATTCCTCTATCAACCCCTTGAGCCAGCTGCCGTCCACGCCCCGGTGGTACTCTTTCGTGATGAGATGGGTGATCTGCTGCACGTCCTTGTCGAAGTTCATCTTCTTTTCCTCCGACACCAGGGCCACGCGGGGCTTGTAGCCCTGCCGTTCCGGGCTCCAGTGGTTGGGGTTGATGGACAGCTCGCTCGCGGCCTTGATGTCCACGCCGCCGATGTCCCGGACACGGAAATAGACCCGTGCCTGGTCGGTGATGTTGTTCTTGGCGGCGGTCTTTCGGATGAATGCGGTCACTTTCATATTTATGTCCTCCTTTCTGTCTAATCTATCATGTCCACAAGCCTGCGCTTCATGTCATCGTCTATCGTGCGGTAGCGGCTGAACGCCCTGCTGCCCTCCACATGCCCCGACATGGAGGCGATAAGGTTTGGATCGGGTACCTGCCTGTACAGGTTGCCCACGAAGGTCTTGCGTGCCGTATGGCTGGTGGCCACCTCGTACAGGGGCTTCTGCACGGTGTTGTAGCCGTGCGTGTCGAGGATGGTCACCGTCCTGTCTATGCCGCAACGCTTCAGCAGCTCCCGTATGCCGAGGTTGTAGGTGTGTATCTGCTTGAACGGGAACAGTCTGTCGGCATTGGCATCGTAGCGTTCCAGTATCTTCAACGCCTTCTCGTGCAGGGGTACCCTGACAGTCTTCGCCTCGCATTTCTTCGTCTTCTGCGGCATGTATTCCAGAAAACCGTCCTTGATATTGTCCCTTGTGAGACGGTAAAGGTCACCCACGCGGCAGCCGACATAGCAGTGGAACACGAAGATGTCACGGATGACGGCCAGCCTCGGGTAGTCGTTCAGGTCCGCGTCATACAGGATGTTCCTCTCTTCCGAAGTGAGGAAGAAAGGGTCGCCGTAGGTGGGCTCCTTGCAGCCGTAGAGGGTATAGACTTCATTGTCGGAATACTTCATCTTCTTGCACCAGTGCAGGAAGGTGCAGAAAAGGTTCATGGTGTTGATGACGGTCGTGCCGGAAAGCGGCCTCGGCCTGTGGTTGATGAGCGTGCGGGGTGCATAGAAGTCTGGATACTCCTGCCGCAGCCTGTACTCGTTCACGACATAATCCCTAAAATCGTTCATTTGCTCCAGCGTAACGGTCTCCACGAAGAGGGTGAAATCTACCTCGCCCAGTATTTCCCGACGGTAGTCGTGGTAGCGGGTCATCTTGCGCTCGAAGCGGACGATATGCTCCTTTGTCCTCTCCGCGCCGTCAAACTTCTCCAGATACTCGTGGACACGGGCTAGCAGATTCGGGTGGTTCCGCTCAAAGGCGCGAACAGGGTACAGCACATCCTCGATGACCTGCTTCATCCACCTGCTGTCCGCCTTGTCCGTGAAAGTTTTCTGCGCCCGCTCGATGATGGCGGCAATCTGTTCCGGCAGGCGTTTCTGCTCAGCGGCAGGCACGGTTGTCGTGCG
This sequence comes from uncultured Bacteroidales bacterium, assembly GCA_944323805.1. Taxonomy (GTDB): domain Bacteria; phylum Bacteroidota; class Bacteroidia; order Bacteroidales; family UBA932; genus Cryptobacteroides. The sequence continues at coordinate 2,623 of CALUTW010000026.1, forward strand.
CCTGTAGCTGAGGGTATCGGAATCCCAATACTTGTCCTGCACTTCAAGCGGGGAAACGACCTTTATGTCCACATTCCTATCCCTGATCCTGAAACAGATGTTCGAGGCCTCGGGGGAACACTTTTTCAGATAGACGGTGACTTTCATCTGCGTTGCTTTTTCGGTTATGCGGCAAAGGTATAATAAATTCCCGTAAATGTTCCCATATATCCCGAAGAATCTTGCAACGGATTAAGACAAATTAAAAAGTCATTCCCGAATCTGATACCACATAAAATACAGTATATCAATGATTATATTTGCAGATGTTTAGCTCTTTTTTTCATTTCGGGCTGTATCAGACTTCCCAAATATCATATATTGCAGTTCCACGCTTTCTTTTTGTCCGAATGTCAAAGCCAAATTGTTGATATTAACTTTAAATCAATAAATTATGACACTACATGAAGCCATGGAACAGGTTCTTAAAGAAGAGGGCCGTCCGATGACAAGACAGGAATTGGCAGATGCCATCAATGAACAGGATCTGTATCAAAGAGGTGACGGCTATCCGGTGCCGCCTAACCAGATTGGAGCGAGAGCGAAAAATTATCCCCACCTTTTTGTCAAGGTCGGAAATAAAATAGATTTGGTATGATTTCGGGTTTCAATGGCGATGATATGGCAGGGTGCCTGATGTTTCTGGCTATTGCATTGAAATTTACAGAATATTTTCTGCTTATACTCTTAATAATGTACTTCGCCGGATATTACTGTTAAGTAACATAAATGAAAAATCAATAAAATGGCTGCCATTGATGTTATTAAATGGGAGATCAATGACAAGGAATTCTGTCACAAGTACCCGTCGGACAGCATAAGTCTGGGGGCACAGTTGATAGTGTATCCGGGTCAGACTGCATTCTTTGTGCGAGGCGGAAAAATCTGTGACAGGTTTGAACCTGGGACTTATACTATCCAGTCAGACAATATTCCTATACTGGACAGTCTGATTAATATGCCGTTCGGCTCTGCTGTGAATGACGGTGGCGCAGGAAAATCCAAATCTCCCTTTAAAGCGGAAGTCTGGTTTGTCAGCGGTATTGCAAGGCTGGATCTCAAATGGGGGACACCTGTAGCGATACAACTTGAAGATCCACGATATAATATTATAGTTCCGGTAAGTGCTTTCGGACAATACGGCATCAAAATAAATGAACCGAGACTTTTTCTTGAGACGCTTATCGGAAATATGCAAAGTTTTACCATTGGTCAGGTAGAAGCGTATGTCAAAGGAAAGATGCTGGCCCATCTTAACGGAATCATTGCGCATAAGATAACCGAGGATGGAATATCCATACTTGACATCAATTCACGGCTCGCAGAAATGTCCGGCGTCTGTCAGGAAGCCTTGAACCGGACTTTTGCTTCTTACGGAATATCAATAGTGGGATTCTCCGTCATATCTGTTTCTGTTCCGGATGATGATCCGAGTGTGGTAAGGTTGAAAGAAGCCAAAGATATGGCTGCCCGGATACGCATAACAGGCCGGGATATATATCAGATGGAGCGCTCCTATGATGTCCTGGAAAAAGCCGCTGAAAATGAAGGGAACGGAGGTCAGATGCTCTCGATGGGTGCCGGACTGGGAGTAGGTATCGGGGTAGGAAATACTATGGGCAATATGGCTGGTTCATATCTTGAGTCGGGGCTTCAGACACCTCCTCCTGTATTTAATAAGACTTATTATGTTTATGTGGACGGGCAGCAGATTGGAGGGTTGTCGGCGGAAGCAATAATGCAATATGTGAAAAGCGGAAAAACCGATATGTCTACTCTTGCATGGACATCTGGAATGCAGAACTGGGCTGCTCTCGGAACTTTCCCTGAATTCAATCATTTGGCCGCATCGGATACCGATGTGCCACCACCAGTACCTGATGTTAAATGATAACTGATTTATGGAGAATTTGTCTGCTAATGTGAATGTGAACAGGGTCGGTATATTGGTGCTGACCGTAGGGATAATTTTCCTTGTTGTCAATTCGGCTATGGGAATGCTGTTATCGGCATACTGCCTGTTCAATGTATGCTTGACGGATGTTATTGTCATCCTGACGACTGTACTTATATTTATCTCGGTGCGAAGCCGTCTCAAGACGGTTTTCAGAATATCGTTGCCCTTTGTGTTTTCCTTGTTCGGCGCGGCACAGTTTCTCGCCGGGATCTTTGCTCCGGCAAGAGCGGAAGATAATTTTGTCCTGATAGGGATAATCATTGCTCTTGTAGTCGAAGTGATAATTTTTCTTGTGACATTGTATTTTACTCAACCGGATTGACTGTATGGCAGGGAAAATCATAAGATGCAGGTCATGCGGCGCACCCGTGTCTTCCGATGCCGAGCGATGCGAATTCTGCGGTTTGGCAGTAAAGGATATGCTTGCCGCCTCTTCCCAGGAAAAGAAAAACGGCAAGGCTTCGGCGAGCAGTGTCGGCAAGAGGGTTGTCAAGGCCTTGAAAAGTATTGCAAAACCACCGTATGAGGCAGTATGTGAAGGCTGTAAAGATGATAATTGCGAAGAATGTATCAAAACGCCTAATTATTTAATAGATAATCCTCAGTATAAGAAATGGGATTCCGGAACCATTGATCTGTTTCATAAAAAAGAACTGTTGGCAAGGACATATCTTGATGAATCAGGATTCAAGGTGCTGATCAGGTTGACTGACAGTTATATGAAGGCACAGTTCAGAAACTGGAAATCGAAGCGGAATTTTGTCAAGAGCCAACACGTTATGCCGACTATGGTTTACGACGGGACCGGGATGTCTTCTCATTTTGAATATAATCTGTTTGATTATGAGTGCATGTCCCGGTCTACGGATTATGCGGATTTGGCGCAGATTATTGACGACTTTATCGATAACGTGGCAGGATTCCAGCATAGTGAAGTGCGAGTCGTGAAATTGAAGGAGACACGTGAAGATATTCTTGGAGAGGAAGTAGCGAAAGATACGGAAAACGGCCCGTGGAATGAACCTCCTAAAGTTGAGGTTCGAAATGAACCGTCGCTTGTGGCCGTAGTCATCAGAAGGGCGGCAGTGTGCTTGGCCCTGCTTCTCATTATGATTATACATTATTATCTTACTCTTTAAAAACATCAATTATGGCATTTAAGGTCAAGATCTTGGATTTTAATCGGATTATTCGGATTATGGAATTCAAAACATTGGAAAATCTGGCAGAGGCCGGATTCGGAGGATTCGTACCTGTATCGAAGTTGAAGGCGGACGGGATTCATGCCCCGGAGGACAGTCTGGCAGAAGCGGATCTCGGCCGTCCTGGAGTGTATATGGTTGTCAGGACAGATGATTCGGAGCCGGTTTTCGTCACGGAGGGGAGTGGCGGACATTTTAAGGGAAGGAATCCGAATGTCTCTGTAGGGGAACTGCAGGCCAATTGGGTCAAAGATACCTGCGTAGTTTATATAGGCAAGGCCGGTGGAGGGTCGTCGCGGGCAACCTTGCGTAAAAGAATCGGACAATACATCCGGTTCGGCTCCGGAGAGCCTGTCGGACATTGGGGCGGACGATATATCTGGCAGTTGGAAGATGCAGATAACCTCCTGTTTTGCTGGCGTGCTACCAAAGAATGGGAAGATGCGGAAGAAATCGAGTCGGAACTTATTGAGAATTTCAAGTCACGATATGACGGTCATCGTCCTTTTGCAAACCTCAAGGATTAGCCTGATTCGGCAGCCTTTGACAATTCTAATTGTATAAATTTGAAAGTAAACCAGTTATATTTTGCCGTAAGTTGAAAAGTTATAAAAAACATAGGATAAAATATTCGGATATAACGAATGATATAACGAAGTTCAATATCTCACCCTCAAAAGATATTGCCAGCAAGATTGCAGTGAAAGTCAGGGATATGCGACAGGATTTAGGGCTGAGCAAGACGGAGATGGCTATTAGGGCGGGGGTAGGATATCCGCATTACCTCAGGTTTGAACAGACCGGAGAAATTCCATTTAAAGAACTTCTGCAGATTGGATTTGTTTTGAATGCGCTTCCTGATTTTGAGGCTCTGTTCTCACGGAGACAATTCAAGTCATTGTATGAAGCTTCGGATGGATTACAAGGCAGTCGCAAAACAAGCACAGAAGATACCGGCGGAGACTATTTTGCTTATCAACAGCATGTGATGAAAGAGATAGAACGCTGCATTGAACGAGATATTGCAAGGGCTTCGCGGCGGAAACCTGCCAAGATTCATGAAGAATGCTGGTTTATCGTTACCGTGAAAAGCCCTGGTGGAATATGGGTAAATTCTCCCCGTTTTAAGAGTTTAAAGGAAGCCGAGGCTTATCTTACAAACCGATATAAGGCCGTTAAGTCAGACTATAATGAGATTGAACACAAGTATGTCGGGATACTTCCTGAAGACGGTCTCTCTTTCCTTCGAGATAATATCGTTTTCCAATCTGCGTATTCATATATGACAGGAATACCGGATGACGAGCAGGTTCCAGTGCTGTATATTGTTTACCACAATGTTTCAGATTACTATCCATCGGATGTGCTGGTTTTGTCGGGCGAGATGGTAGAGATAATGAAAGAAGCCTATCGGCAGATCCGGATAGCGGGTATATATGTTGACTGCGTAGACTTGATGATGAGTATCTATAATGGAAAAGATTTAGAGGCTGAAATTGAAGATTTCTTACGGACAAGACTGAAAGACGAACTCGAAGCCCTTGACGAGGAAGTCAAATCCAAGAACTGGTCGAAACCTGGCGATAAATGATGCCTAATCGAAAACTTTGTCATGAATGACATAAATTTCGATTAGCATTTGCTGTCGTGACGGGCCATAATCATAATGGCATAATTATGAAATTCGGGAGGTGTTGTTAATAAAATTGTTGATAATTAAAATATTATCCGTATATTTGCACCCCCAAAAGTATTGGGAAGGAAACATAAATTATAGATTTACAATCATTTATGCCTACAATTCAACAATTAGTTCGCAAAGGGCGCGAGGTTATTGAGCTCAAGAGCAAATCCCGCGCGTTGGATGCTTGCCCTCAGAGAAGGGGCGTATGCGTGCGTGTGTACACAACCACACCTAAGAAACCTAACTCAGCAATGCGTAAGGTTGCCCGTGTACGTCTTACCAACTCAAAGGAGGTCAATGCATACATTCCTGGCGAGGGCCACAACCTCCAGGAGCACTCAATCGTGCTCGTAAGGGGCGGTCGTGTTAAGGACCTTCCGGGAGTGCGTTACCACATCCTTAGAGGAGCTTTGGATACGGCAGGCGTAGACGGCAGGACACAGTCCCGCTCTCTCTACGGAGCCAAGAGACCGAAGAAATCTAAGAAGTAATCTTAAACAGTTCACCTTTTTTAATTTTTCACAACAATGAGAAAATCGAAGCCTAAGAAGAGGATTCTACTTCCTGATCCCAAGTTTCACGATGTGATGGTAACACGTTTCGTGAACAATCTTATGTTGCAGGGAAAGAAGAGTATCGCGTATTCTATTTTTTACGATGCCATTGACATGGTAGGCGAGAAGATGAAAGATTCTGACAAGGCTCCTCTTGATATATGGAGGAAGGCTCTTGAGAACATCACTCCTCAGGTTGAAGTGAAGAGCCGCAGGATCGGCGGAGCCAACTTCCAGGTGCCTACCGAGGTGCGTCCGGAAAGGAAGATATCGCTTTCCATGAAGAATATGATCATATTCGCCCGCAAGCGTTCCGGCCACTCGATGGCAGAAAAACTTTGTGCAGAAATCATCGCCGCATACAACTGTGAAGGAGCGGCTTACAAGAGAAAGGAAGATATGCACAGAATGGCGGAAGCAAACAAGGCATTTGCACACTTCCGTTTCTAATGTCCCCAACTAGTTTTAACGAAAAATGGCAAGAGATCTTAAATTTACCAGAAATATCGGTATCATGGCCCACATCGATGCCGGTAAGACAACCACTTCGGAGCGTATCCTCTACTATACAGGTAAGACCCACAAGATAGGGGAGGTGCACGAAGGGGCTGCTACAATGGACTGGATGGTCCAGGAGCAGGAGCGAGGCATTACCATCACTTCTGCCGCGACTACAGCTTTCTGGCATTATAAAGGGGATACATATCAGATCAACCTGATTGACACTCCGGGCCACGTTGACTTTACCGTAGAGGTGGAGCGTTCGCTGCGTGTGCTTGACGGTACTGTCGCCACTTTCTGTGCGGTGGGCCGTGTACAGCCTCAGTCTGAGACCGTATGGCGTCAGGCTGACAAGTACGGAGTTCCTAAAATCGCTTATGTCAACAAGATGGACCGTGTGGGAGCGGACTTCCTTGCAGTAGTTGATGAAATCAAGGAGAAGCTCGGTGCACGTGCCGTTCCAATCTGTCTCCCTATCGGGGCAGAGGACAAGTTCCAGGGAATTGTTGACCTTATTGCAAATAAGGCTATTATCTATGATAACAGCGAAGAACTTGTCAATTACAAGGTTACCGATGTTCCGGCAGAAATGGCGGACGAGGTTGCAACCTGGAGGGAGAAACTCATCGAGGCGGCTGCCGAGTATGACGAGACTCTCATGGAGAAGTTCTTTGAGGATCCGGATTCTATCTCTGAAGACGAGATTATCGCTGCCCTCAGAAAGGCTACTATCGATATGTCGATAGTTCCTGCATGCTGCGGCTCTTCATTCAAGAACAAAGGCGTACAGTTCCTTCTTGATGCCGTAATGCGTTATCTGCCGTCTCCGCTCGACAAGGGTGCCGTCAAAGGTATAAACCCGAGGACAGGGGAGGAGGAAGAGCGCAGACCGGATGCAAAAGAGCCATTCTGTGCTCTTGTATTCAAGATTGCAACTGACCCGTTTGTAGGACGTCTTGCATTCCTCAGGGCTTATTCAGGCCGTCTTGATGCAGGCTCGTATGTCCTCAACACCCGTTCCGATAAGAAAGAGCGTGTTGCAAGGCTTTATCAGATGCACTCCAACAAGCAGAACCCTATCGAGTTCGTAGAGGCCGGAGACATCTGTGCTGCCGTAGGTTTCAAGGATCTCCGTACAGGAGACACAATCTGTGTGGAGAGCAACCCTATTACCCTTGAATCCATGGAGTTCCCTGATCCGGTTATCGGACTTGCTGTCGAGCCTAAGACCCAGAAGGATCTCGACAAGCTCGGACTTGCTCTTGCAAAACTTGCTGAGGAAGACCCGACATTCACTGTCAAGACTGACCATGAGACAGGCCAGACAGTCATCAGCGGAATGGGTGAGCTCCACCTTGATATCATCGTTGACCGTCTCCGCCGTGAGTTCGGTGTCGAGATCAACCAGGGTGCACCTCAGGTCAACTACAAGGAGGCAATCACAGGTACTGTACAGCACCGTGAGGTATTCAAGAAGCAGACCGGTGGACGTGGTAAGTTCGCTGATATCATCGTTGAGATCGGACCTGCTGATGAAGGAGTCACAGGACTTCAGTTCGTTGATGAAGTCAAGGGCGGTAACGTTCCTAAGGAGTTCATACCTTCAGTCGAGAAAGGCTTCAAGTCGGCTATGGCAAACGGTGTCCTTGCCGGATATGAGGTGCAGTCTCTCAAGGTAACCCTGAAAGACGGTTCCTTCCACCCTGTCGATTCAGACCAGCTTTCGTTCGAAATCTGTGCACGTCAGGCATTCCGTCATGCATGTCCTAAGGCAAAGCCGGTTCTCCTCGAACCTATCATGGCTCTCGAAGTTGTTACTCCGGAAGACTACATGGGAGATATCGTAGGTGACCTCAACCGCCGCAGGGGACAGATCAATGCGATGGATTCCGCAGCTGGTGGAGCAAGGATAGTCAAGGCTTTCGTTCCGCTTGCTGAGCAGTTCGGCTATGTCACGATTCTTAGAACCATATCTTCTGGCCGTGCAACCAGCACAATGACATTCGACCATTATGCTGAAGTTCCGGCTAACCTTGCAAAAGAGGTTATCGAGAAGAGCGGCTACAAGAATGTTGATGAGGACGAATAATGGGTAATGTATAATCGGTATAGAAATTATTGATATGAGCCAAAAAATAAGAATAAAACTCAAATCATTCGATCACATGCTGGTTGACAAGTCAGCAAAGAAGATCGTTGATACAGTGTCTTCTACCGGTGCCCGCGTGAATGGTCCTATTCCGCTCCCTACCGACAAGAAGATCTTCACTGTCAACCGCTCAACTTTCGTCAACAAGAAGTCTCGCGAGCAGTTCGAACTCAATTCATACTGCCGTCTTCTTGACATCTACGAGTCTACACAGAAGACTGTCGATGCCCTGATGAAGCTCGAGCTTCCAAGCGGAGTTGAAGTTGAAATCAAAGTCTGAGAGTGATTTTCGGTGTCTGCCATCTCCCGGATTGAAAAAATCTCAGGAAATGGCAGATAGATTTCATACAATCGAAAATTATTGCTATATTTGCATTCCTGTCTGATAAGAGGCAGGAATGCAAAATTTAAGTTCTTTTTCAGACGTAGTTTCGTTATAGCTTTAACGATATTGACGCGTCATAGACGAAGTTTAATTTGTGCGAGACCAACGAGTTATCGTCATAAATTAAACGAGTATACGGTCTCGTAGCTCAGTTGGTTAGTAGCACCTGACTCATAATCAGGGGGTCACAGGTTCAAGCCCTGTCGGGACCACGGAAAATGGCTCTCAAAAGCCTTAATGAATAAGAGGCTGTGTCAAAATGATAAATTTTGGCGCAGCCTCTTTAGGTGTGTCGGCATGAGGTGTCAACAGTAATAGAACTGTCTGACGAGGGCTGATTCCAGATCGGGGGATTCCTTGAGGCGTCTGCGCAGGTCTGCATCATCGAATGATTTCAGCCTGGAGATGATGCTGTCTATCATTGCCGGGTGGAAAATTCCGTCTTTTTCGTATATGTCGCGCTGCTGCTCCAGACATGCGGCAGAGGCGGCGCAGGAGTCCGGCAGCTGGGCAAGCGCTTCGGTGCGGCCGGCGTTCTCCTTCCTGTGGATATCGACATCGACGTATGTCTCTTCTGCGATTTCAAGGGCATTGTCAAGTTCCAGCCCATGTCTGCATGCTATGCTCAGGGCAGAAAGCAGCTGATAGATGTCTGCGGAGCAGTCGGCCGAGCGGATTTCTATGGTCTGTTTGACGGAAGGATCCTGCATAGGAGGAACTTCTCCAGGATTGATCTGGCTGAACATCGATTTTGAGGTTGTCCATCCGAGAGGCACCCGCACAAGTACAGACCTGTTCCTGTCTCCCCAGCACACATTGGTCGGCGCCTCCTGATGGGGCACAAGCCTGAGATAGGATGTAGGGTTGGCATTTCCGAAAGCCGTTATTGACGGTGCGAGCTGCATGAGCCCGGCAATCGCCCGTCTGGCAATCCCGGAAATGTGTCCGTCCTCGCCGCTCATCATATTTTTTCCGTCTTTCATGATTCTCATGTGGATATGCAGCCCTGAACCGGCCTTGCCTTCCGATATCTTAGGGGCGAAACTTACATCCAGACCATATTCATAGCCAAGATTGCGGATTATCCATTTCGCAAGCATCAGGTTGTCTGCAGCCTGCTCGATGTCGACCGGAAGGAACTCGATCTCATTCTGCTCATAGATGCGGTCGTCTTTGCGGAAATTGCCGACTTCCGAGTGCCCGTATTTGATTTTCCCTCCTGCAAGCATTATATAATACATGCATCTTGTCCTGAACTCATTGAATTTTGCGAAAGGCCCCGATTCGTGGTAGCCTTTCTGGTCCGTTGCCGGGTACATTGCCGTGTCCGCGTCCTCCGGAGCCGATACATAATACTCGAGCTCTCCCATCGCCTCGAATGTCATGCCCGTCTTCTCCATGAAGTCCGCCTTTGCCTTGTGCAGCGTATATTCCGGGGAATATTCGAGCCTGTTGCCGTCCTTGTCGAAATATGCGCAGAGAAAACACAGTGTCGGCAATTCGGCGAACGGGTCAATGAATCCCGTGGAAAGCCGTGGAATCACATAC
>CALUTW010000027.1 GCA_944323805.1 uncultured Bacteroidales bacterium
ATGCGCAGAGAAAACACAGTGTCGGCAATTCGGCGAACGGGTCAATGAATCCCGTGGAAAGCCGTGGAATCACATACAGGTCGCTGTTCCCGGCCTCTATGAAAGGAAAAAGGCTCGATCCGTCCACGCGCTCTCCGAACCGGAGTATGGATTTCAGATAAGGCTCTCCGTCAATGACGAAATTCAGGGTCTTAAGCCTTCCGTCGGCAGCAGGATACATGAAATTGACCATCCGGATGTCATTGTCCTTGACAAATGCCAGGATGTCGGCAATGGTAAATTTTTCAGCCGGTTTCCCGATAAGCTGCTGTAAAGGAGAGTTGTGCAGTTCCATATGCTTTCCGTTTAATGTCAGACTCAAATTTATGCAAATAAAATGTATTTCCATGCCTCATTTCAGTTCTATTTTATAATCTGCAGATATTTTTGTGCCGGAAAATGTTAAATCACATAAATCATATCGGTATGAAAAGGAAACTCATAGGGCTGATTGCCGTCATTACAGGTATCTTTATGGTACAGGCATGCGAAGAAAGGAATATTGACTTTGACAAGCTTCCGGGAGCTGCGCAGTCGTTTATCATGACATATTTCCCGGATGCTGACGTCGTCCGGGCTGAAAGGGACAGGGATGACGGGCAGAAGGAGTATACGGTCTGGCTCTCTGACGGCACCGAGATAGAGTTTGACGAAAACGGCAGCTGGACAAGCATCGACTGCAATACGACGGTTCTGCCGGATGGCATCCTGCCGCAGAAGGCGACAGACTATATAGCTCAGAATTATCCTCAGGAGAAGGCCTACAAGGTCGAGAAGATCCGCGGAGGATATGAAGTCGGGATTACAAACGGCCTTGAACTCATATTCGATTCAGACTGGAATTTCAGCCGGCTTGACAGATAGTGGATAATTAAATATTGCACATAAGAGGATTTTTCATACCTTTGCAAGGCTTATGGGAAATCCTCTTTTCATATCAATGATGTCCAAGCGAATGCATCGCTAAGATGCATCGTCCTTTCTTTTGCCGGGACCTGCGCGGGATGTGCAGGCGGCGCTCATAAAACAAGCGACATCAATATTGATATGGATTATGGTCAGACACGAATATTTTCATAAAGGTACATTTGATTTTGAGGCAGGCGGGAGTGTTGACGGGCTCAGACTCGTTTATCACACTTCAGAGGCTGCATACAGGCCTTCCGGGGAAGACATCCGCAAGGTTGTCTGGATATGTCATGCCCTTACTGCGAATTCGGATGCAGAGGAATGGTGGCCGGAACTCGTAGGCCCCGGAAAACTCTTTGACACCGACAGATATTTTGTGGTATGTGTCAATATGCTCGGCTCGGCGTACGGTTCTTCAGGTCCTTCATCTCCCAGAGAGGTGGGCGGAGAGCCATATTATTTTGATTTCCCCGCAATTACTGTAAGAGATATAGTAAGGGCGGAAATCCTTGTGCGCAAGCATCTCGGGATAGGGCATATCGATGTCCTTGTCGGGGGCTCTATAGGCGGGTTCCAGACGCTGGAATGGGCGGTCATGGAGCCGGAGGTCATAAGGCAGGCTGTGTTCATTGCCTGCGGGGCGCGTGTTACGCCATGGCTTACCGCGCACAATGAATCGCAGAGAATGGCGCTCGAGGCAGATTGCACATTCCGTGCTGCAAAGAGCCTGAAAGGAGGGGAGGCGGGACTCAGGGCAGCCAGGTCCATGGCCCTCATCTCTTACAGGAGCTACGAAGGCTACAATGCAACCCAGGCCGAGGACTCTGCCGACACGGTCTTTGCAGACAGGGCAGGCTCCTATCAGAGATATCAGGGGAAGAAGCTTTCCGACAGGTTCGATGCCTATTCATACTATTATCTGACACGTTCGGTCGACAGCCACAATCTTGGCCGTGGACGCGGCGGGCTGGGCCGGGCATTGGGCTCGATAAGGAGCAGATGCATAGTGATAGGCATAGACAGCGACAGGCTATTCCCCGTTGAAGAGCAATGGTTTATGGCGGATTCGATACCCGGAGCGGAATATCACGTGATTACATCAAGGTTCGGGCATGACGGATTCCTCCTGGAATATGACCAGATAGCCGCAATCATCGCCCCGTTGCTTGATGACAGGAACGGATGCGCGGAATGAGGTTCCGGCGCATCGATTTTAATTGACAATAAAATATATCGGAAATATGCAGGTAATGAAGTTCGGCGGCACATCCGTGGCCAATGCCGGAAACATGCGTAAAGTGGTGGAGATTGTAGCCAGGGCGGTCGACAAGGACAGGACAATCCTTGTGTGCTCTGCAATAAGCGGATGTACAGATACCCTCATAAGGATAGGTACACTTGCATCTGAGCGGGACGACAGCTATAAGGACTTGATAGACAATCTCCAGAGGACACATCATCAGATTATTCGCGAACTGCTCCCTCTCGAGAAACACGAGGATTCGACCGAGGTCTGTGACGGATTGTTCGAATATCTCCGGGGTATAGCACAGGGAGTATATCTTCTCGGGGAGCTCAGCAATGCCAGCCTTGATGCCATACAGGGAATCGGCGAGATCCTGTCGACAAAAATCATGGCGACAAAGCTCGCATCCATAGGGATTTCTGCCAAATGGATTGATTCAAGGGATATAATCAGGACATATTCCATGGAAGGGAAAAATGTGGTCGATACCGATGCCACATATGCCAATGTGGTAAGGATGATAGAATCCCATCCTATCACGTCCCTGTTTGTCGTGCCTGGATTCATCGCTTCGGACATCCACGGGCGCACGACGACTCTCGGACGTGGAGGCTCGGACTATACGGCATCCCTTTATGCTGTCGGATGCAAGGCCAGAATCCTTGAGATATGGACGGATGTGCCGGGCATGATGACGGCTAACCCGAAGATTGTGCCGACAGCCAGGACTATCAGCCATATCTCTTACAGGGCAGCCCTCGAGCTGTCTCATTTCGGGGCGAAAGTCATATATCCTCCGACAATCCAGCCTGTGGTGGCGGAAGGTATCCCTATCTATGTCAAGGATACATTTGATCCGGATGCGTCCGGGACCCTTATCGAGAATGACCCTCCGAGAGGGAAGGACAGGCTTATAGGGATTTCCAATTCGGACAACATAGCCCTGCTGTCACTTGAAGGCAGCGGAATGGTCGGCATACCGGGATTTTCAAGCCGGCTTTTCGAGACCCTGAGCCAGAACGGCATCAATATCATTCTCATTACCCAGGCGTCCTCAGTACATACAATGTGCGTGGCCGTTTCCGAGAAAGATGCGGAACGCGCCAAGGAGGCGGCCGACAGGTGCTTTGCCTATGAGATTTCCTTAGGCAAGCTCAATCCTCTGAAGGTGGAGAAGGGATTCTCGATAGTCTGTCTTGTAGGGGATGACATCCTGAACCAGTGCGGGGCAACAGGACGGATGCTTGCAGCCCTCGGACGGCACAGCATCCCGATAAGGGCAACGGCACAGGGGTCTTCCGAAAGGAATATATCGGTAATCATCAGGTCGCGGGACGTGAATGCGGCAATCCAGTATATCCACACTGAATTTTTCGACAAGACAGCCGTCAAGGATATAAATCTCTTTATCGCCGGGTACGGTGTCGTCGGGAAGGCTCTTGTCAGGATGATTGAGAGCGGACGGGACAGCATAGAGGCGCGGACCGGCAAGCGATTGCATGTGATAGGCCTGTCGAACAGCCGGAAATATGTGATTGATATGTCCGGGATTGACCTTTCGAGGACAGATGAACTGCTGCAAAACGGCAGGAATGCTGCCGATGAGGCTTATTTTGAGGAGCTTGCATCGATTTCCCTTGAAAATTCAATTTTCGTGGACTGCACTGCCAGCTCGGATATAGCATACAAGTACATGAATCTGTTCAGGAGAGGCTATTCTGTCGTTGCATGCAACAAGATTACGTTCTCTGCCCCGTTCAGGCAGTATCAGGCCCTGAAGAATGCCGCTCTTGAAAACGGGGCTACTCTCCGGTACGAGACTACGGTAGGTGCGGCACTCCCGATTCTCGAGTCCATAGCCAGAAGTGTCAACAGCGGAGACGGGATACAGAAGATCGAAGCGGTGCTGTCCGGCACACTGAACTATATCTTCAGCACTTATCGCGGTGGGGAAGGCGGCACTTTCGCGGAAGTGGTGCGCCGTGCACAGGAAGCCGGGTATACCGAGCCTGACCCTCGACTGGACCTGAGCGGCAGGGATGTGCTGAGAAAGCTGCTTATCCTGTCCCGTGAGGCAGGGGTCGGAATCGATGAAGAGGATGTGGAGATAGACCCGATACTCGGTCCTGAATTCTTCGGGGTCAGGCAGGATGCATTCTACAGGCTTCTGGAGGAAAACGAGCCCGTATTTGCGGCAAGATATAAGGCTGCGGCGGACAAAGGCTTGAGACAGCGCTATATCGCATCTCTTGTCAGGGACGCGTCATCTCCTCGAGGATACAAGGCAAGGATGTCGCTTGAAAATGTCGCCGAGGGACATCCGTTATACAATCTCTGCGGTACGGACAATGCGGCAATCATCACGACCGAGTTCTATCCGTCTCCGCTTGTCATACAGGGCGCAGGTGCAGGTGCCAGACAGACGGCTTCCGGGGTGCTGAACGATATACTTCTTTAGCATGCCGTGCGCCGGAATAACAAGGACAATATGCTGAAATAATTCTTGCAGATTATGGATAATGGAAAATACAGATTTGAGACTCTTCAGGTAAGGGCGGGGCAGGACATTGACCCGGTATCCAAGGGTACGGCGGTCCCGATATATCAGAGTACTGCATATACTTTTGATGATGTACAGTACGGCGCAGACCTTTTTGCCCTGAAGAAGCCGGGCAATATATACACCCGCATAACAAATACCACTACGGATGTCTTCGAAAAGCGTATGGCTGCCCTGGAAAACGGGGTCGCCGCGGTAGCCACGGCGTCCGGCCAGTCGGCTGTCTTCCTTTCCGTGCTGAACATATGTGGTCCGGGGGACAATATCGTTACGACACCATTCCTTTACGGAGGCACATTCACGATGTTCGAGATTACTCTCAGGGACATGGGTATCGAGGTGCGTTTCGCAAAAAGCGACCATGTGGATGACCTCGTGGATCTTGTCGACGGCAGGACAAAGGCCGTATACCTTGAGAATCTCGGCAATCCGGCCTTCAATGTCCCGGACTATGAACCGATAATAGAGATGGCCCACAGGAACGGCATCTGTGTGATAGTCGACAATACATTCGGATGCGGAGGCTATCTTTTCCGGCCTCTGGAATGGGGAGCCGACGTGTCTGTACATTCGGCTACAAAATGGATATGCGGGCATGGGACTTCTCTCGGCGGAGTGGTCGTTGACGGCGGCCGCTTTGACTGGACCAACGGGAAATACCCTCTGCTGTCGTCGCCGTCGCCGAGTTATCACGGGCTTGTCTATACGGAAGTATTCGGGAATGCGGCATTTGCAGGCAGAGTCAGGGTGGACGGCCTCAGGAATATCGGGGCTGCGATATCCCCTTTTAATTCATTCCTGATGCTTCAGGGCCTGGAGACCCTGTCACTGAGGACGGAGCGGTGCTGCGAGAATGCACTTGCTCTTGCAGAATTCCTTGAAGGGCATCCGGAAGTGGAGAGCGTCAATTATGCAGGACTTGCAAGCAGCCCGTATAATGCCCTGGCCAGGAAATATCTGAAGAACGGGTTCGGCGGAGTGCTGACATTCCGGGTCAAGGGAGGCTATGATGCTGCCGCCTCCCTGGTCGGAAAGCTGGAGCTTATCCTGCATGTCGGAAGTGTAGGGGACTCCAAGTCCCTTATCGTGCATCCGGCTTCGACGACCCATTCCCAGCTCAGCCCCAAGGAACAGGAGGCCGCAGGGGTCTATCCTAACATGCTCCGTCTCTCGGTCGGAATCGAGAATGTGGAAGATCTCATCGCCGATCTGCAGCAGGCATTGTAGATGCCGTTTTACAAGAGGCCTGACATGACAGGCCCGGATGAACAAGAGATATTTAAATCACGATAAAATGAAAGTAGCAGTAGTGGGTGCCACCGGACTTGTAGGCACCAGAATGTTGGAAGTGCTCACCGAGCGCAATTTCCCTGTGACGGAACTCTATCCTGTGGCTTCGGAGAAATCCGTAGGCCGGAAAATCTCCTTTAAAGGCAAGGAATGGACTGTGGTCAGTGCAGAAGATGCCATCGCTGCCTGTCCGGATGTCGCCCTGTTTTCTGCGGGGGCTTCGGCATCAAAGGAACTGGCACCGAAATTTGCGGAGGCCGGATGCCGCGTTGTAGACAATTCTTCATGCTGGAGAATGGACCCGACCAAGAAGCTTGTTGTCCCGGAGGTAAACGGGGATGTGATAGAGAAGGATGACATGATCATAGCCAATCCGAACTGTTCCACTATCCAGATGCTCCTTCCGATAGCTCCTCTCCACAAGGCTTACCGTATCAAAAGGATAGTCGTATCGACTTACCAGTCTGTGACAGGTACGGGATACAAGGCCCTCGACCAGATGGAGGCGGAGCGGGCCGGGAAGAAGTGGGGAGAATATCCTGCCGTATATCCTTATCCTATCGATGAGAACATCCTTCCGCATATTGACACGTTCCTTGAGACGGGATACACAAAGGAAGAGATGAAGATGGTCAACGAGACCCATAAGATAATGCGGGATGACAGTATCGCCGTATCTCCGACCACCGTCCGTGTGCCGGTCAAGGGCGGTCATTCCGAATCCGTCAATCTTGAGTTTGAGAACGAGTTTACCCTTGATGAAGTCCGCAGGCTCATCTCGGAGATGCCGGGATGTATCCTTCAGGATGATCCGCAGCATAACGTATATCCTATGCCTCTGTTTGCGTGGGGCAAGGATGAAGTCTTCGTAGGTCGTATCCGCCGGGACCCTTCCGTGAAATACGGGCTGAATCTCTGGTGCGTGGCCGACAATCTCCGCAAGGGCGCTGCGACAAACGCCGTGCAGATAGCCGAGCTGCTCATTGCAAAAGGATTCCTCCCGAAGGAATAGCCTGATATTTCATTTAAAGACACAGATATGGCTTCCGAAGCAAGAAAAAGCATGCTGCACGGGGTGCTGCTTATAGCACTGTTCTCGTGTGCAGCGTTTTATATCGCAGATTTCGAATTCATAAGGAAACTGTCTTTCAGCCCGCTCATCGTAGGAATCGTGCTTGGGATGCTTTATGCCAATTCGTTGAGGAACAATCTTCCTGAGACATGGGTTCCCGGCATAAAGTTCTGTTCGAAAGAGATTCTTCGTCTCGGAATCATTCTGTACGGGTTCAGGCTGACTTTCCAGAGTGTGGTGGAGGTCGGCCTGGCCGCAATTGTTGTCGACCTTATTGTCGTTACCGTAACAATCTTCCTTGGCATCGGTCTCGGGAAGCTTTTAAGGATTGACAGGGACCTGTCCCTGCTAACGGCGACAGGAAGTGCAATATGCGGGGCGGCGGCAGTACTCGGGGCAGAGTCTGTTGTCAAGCCGCAGCCATATAAGACGGCCGTAGCCGTATCGACCGTTGTGATTTTCGGGACAGTTGCCATGTTTGTGTATCCCGCCTTGTACAATGCCGGATTTCTCGGGCTGACAGAAGAGGAGATGGGCATCTATACAGGTTCCACACTTCATGAAGTCGCCCATGTAGTAGGAGCGGGCAATGCAATGGGAGACCATGTTTCAGACATTGCGATAATTGTCAAGATGATCAGGGTCATCCTTCTTGCTCCAGTCCTCCTTGTCATGAGTTTCTTTGTCGGAGGAAACGGAGGCGGTTCTGAACCGGTATCAGGACATTCCGGGGGTGCGGCGGTAAAGAGACAGCGGAGAAAAATCACGATTCCGTGGTTTGCCTTCGGTTTTGTCGCTGTCATCGGATTCAATTCCTTCGGCCTCCTTCCGGAGACGGTTGTCAGTGCCATAAACAACCTGGATACATTCCTTCTGACAATGGCAATGACTGCTCTCGGAGCGGAGACCAGCATAGACAAGTTCCGCCAGGCGGGAGCAAAGCCATTCCTTCTTGCCCTCATCCTGTTTGCATGGCTCATGGCCGGCGGATGGATTCTTGCCGGATATCTTGTGCCGCTGCTGTGAGCGATTCTGGAAAATATTGCATATATTTGACAGATGGCATCAGTTATTCAAATTAATTGAGAGATATGTTTGACAAGGAAGTTTATACAAGAAGGCGCCGGACTTTGCTGGACATCATGACCGGTGGCCCGGGCAGCGGTTCTTCAGCAAACGGCATAGCCGTTTTCCTCGGCAATGTCGAGGCTCCGCAGAATTACAGGGGCAATGACTACAAGTTCCGTCAGGACAGTTCATTCCTGTATTATTGGGGGATAGATGAACCGGGTTTTGCAGCCATATTCGACTTTGACAGTGGCGATGAGTGCCTCTACGGGGACGATGTCGATATCGATGACATCATCTGGATGGGACCCCAGGAATCCGTTGCGTCCAAGGCGGCGAGGATAGGGGCGCCTGTTTCCGCTCCTATGGCTGAGTTTGACAAGGCTGTCATTACGGCAAGGACGCAGGGCAGGAAGATACATTTCCTTCCGCCGTCGAGGTATTATAACACAATGAGGCTTTCGATGCTGACAGGGGTCTCTCCGGAAGCAGTACGTACGGTCGCTCCGACAGGACAGCCGCTTGAAGGAGGCGAGGCCTGCCATGCATCGGTGGAGTTGACCAAGGCAGTCATTTCAATGCGCCTCATCAAGGAAGAGTGTGAGATACAGGAGATTGACAAGGCGTGTGAAATCGGTTACCTGATGCATACGGAAGCCCGCAACCATTGCAGACCTGGTGTCTCTGAGCAGGAGATTGTCGGCAAGATGGAAGGGGTTACCATATCGAAAGGCTGGGGCGTGTCCTTTACGACAATCCTGTCCCAGCACGGGGAGACCCTTCACAATCACAAGCACAACGGTATAATTGCTCCGGGCAATCTGCTTGTGATAGATGCCGGGGCTGAAAGCAACACCCATTATGCCTCGGACTTTACCCGTACATTGCCGTGCGGCGGCAGATTTACGGGCCGGCAGAGGGAGATATACGATATTGTCGCCGATTGTAACGAGCTTGCATTCAGTCTTGCGAAGCCTGGAATCGCCTATCGGGATGTGCATCTCCATGTGGCGGCCCGCATGCTCGACGGACTCAAGGGGCTCGGACTCGTTACGGGCGCTGTGGACGATATGGTAAATGAAGGCATAGCCGGACTGTTCATGCCGCATGGACTCGGGCATAACATGGGTTTGGATGTGCATGACATGGAAGACCTCGGCGAGGACCTTGTGGGTTATGATGATGACCAGAGACGTTCTCCGCAGCTCGGTCTCGGCTCTCTCAGGATGGCAAGGAGGTTGAGGCCGGGCCATGTGATTACGGATGAACCGGGTATCTATTTTGTTCCTGCGCTCATAAGCAAGTGGAAATCGGAAGGTACGGATAAGGGAATGGTCAACTATCACAAGCTTGAATCCGGCTACCTTGACTTCGGCGGAATACGTCTTGAAGACGATCTTCTTATCACTCAGGACGGCTGCCGTCGTCTCGGGCCGCACAGGCTTCCTATAGCTTCGGCAGATGTCGAGGCGGCAATGGCAGACTGAGGCAGATGGAGACAGTTGTTGCGATAATAGCGATAATTGCCGGCATTATAGGCATACTGGGGAGTATCCTGCCGGCTCTTCCGGGACCGCCTTTGACATGGGTGGGGATGCTTCTCCTGTATTTCTGGGGAGGTACGGATGGGGACGGCAACCATATGTCCCTTACCCTTCTGCTGGTAATGCTGGGCGTGACGATACTTGTGTCGGTCATCGATTATGTGGTCCCGATGTATCTGACCAAGGTCACGGGAGGAAGCAAATACGCATCCAGAGGGGCATTGATAGGGCTGATTCTCGGGACGTTCTTCATCCCGCCGTTCGGCATGATCATCGGGTCGTTCCTCGGGGCTTTCCTGCTGGAACTCTATTTCGCCAGGAAAAGTTCCACCGATGCATTGAAATCCGCTGCAGGCTCCTTCCTCGGATTCATTGTCGGCACCGGCCTGAAAATCATAGCCTGCTGCGTCATGATTGTCTACATATTCATCTATAGTTTCTGACGCCGCCGGGAACTTGACAGACGGTTGTCTATTGAAAAATGGCAAGTGTCTTATTATCAAGATACTTGCCATTTTTGTCGTGCTCCGGACGGGGGTCGAACCCGTACGGGCATTTCTGCCCAAGGGATTTTAAGTCCCTCTTGTCTACCAATTCCAACACCAGAGCAGGATAATGGCCGGCCATAGGATCCGGCAGGCAAAGATAGTGCAATTTTTGTTTAATACATAAAGAAATATTAATTTAGCAAGGATATCATGTGCCGGAGAATGCTGTCCTGTCAGCATGCGTTCAGGAGTGCGGTATAAGGACTTATCATGGCCCGGATAAATGTTTTATGTTAAAATAAGGAAATCATGGAAGAAAAACTTATGCAGAATCCCTATTATGCGAAAGCAATGGAATTCATCAGGACGACAGACCTCAATGCCCTGGAGAACGGAAAGCATGTCATAGACGGAGACAATCTTTTCGTGAATATCGTCGACAGTAACATGAAGACCCCTCAGCAGGCGAGACTTGAGGTACATGACAGATATATCGATATCCAGGTCCCTCTCTCAAAGTCAGAGACATTCGGGGTAAAGCCGAGAAAAGACTGCAAGGAGCCTGACGGGGAGATGAACACTGTCAAGGATATCCTTTTCTACAAGGACCCTGTCGAGGAAACCGTTACTGCAGCCCAGGGAGAGGCCGTGACATTCGCTCCGGACATGGCGCATGCTCCGCTTATCGGAGAAGGGACTATTCACAAGGCCATATTCAAGGTCCGTGTAACTGAATAATGAAGATTACAGCTGACATTACGGGAATGTTCAAGGCGGACGGCAGGTCTGCCTTGCATGTCTGCCGGACTCTGAAGTCCCTGTCGGACAGTTGCCCGGAGTGTCAGATTGAGTGTTATGCAGATGCAGGGACTGTCTCTGCATTGTTCGGAACTGATGAGGACGACCGGGAAAGAGATAATATCCTTTCTGGTCGCCCTCTGTCTTTTCATGTATCCCGGACCGTTGCCTGTACAAGGCATTCGATGCGGACGGATATGGCCGGCAGTCCGTCGGATGTCTATCTCGGGCTGTCGGGCAATCTTCCCCGCCGGTTCCGACGATATGCCAGGACGGCTGTCGTCGCGGTATATAGCCTGGATTTCGTCTCTTCTCTTGACGGATACAGCTGGATAAGACGGCATGTCCTCAATCTGAAATACCGCAGGATATGCCGCAGGTCCGATTATTTCATTGTCCCCGATGCCGGTCTTGCCGCAGGGCTGACGAGGTATTATTATGTGCCTAAAGACCGGATCTTTGTCCTGCGGGACAATGACGGATTACAGGAGATGCTCGACGCTGTCAGCCGTTGTCCACAACGGCAAGGGTCGCGACACTGATTCTTGTCTCCGGGCCATATATCCCCCTCAGGGCCTTGAAGCAGAAAAACAATGTGGCTCCGGTAGTAAATACATCGTCCACAAGGAGAATGTGTGAAGATGCCGGGACATGTGATGCATATCTTTCCGGGACGGCAAATGCATTGTCTACATTGGCTTCCTTCTCTTCTATGCTGAGCCTTGTCTGCGTACCGGTCTTCTTTTTCCTGCGGAGCAGGAAAGGCTTTAACGCGGCCCCGGTCCATGAGGCTATTTCTCTGGCGATTATCAGCGACTGGTTGTAGCCTCTGTCCCATTCCCGTTTCCAGTGCAGCGGTACAGGAATGATAGTGTCGATATCGCTGAAATGGGGCGATGCGGCGATTCTTTTCCCCAGTTCGGACCCGAAAAACTTTCCGGCTGCCATGTCCCCATGATATTTGAGACTTTGCGGTATGCGCCTGTATCCTGCATTGCCTCTGTACATGAACAGCGAGACCGCAAGCGCATATGGCTCATGCTGGCCGTTCCGGAGTCCTGTGATATCGTCAATATGCTTCTGTATGAATGCATTGAATTTATCGGCCATCCTGTTCCTCGACATATTCCAGTTGTATGTATACGGGAAGTCGGCATGGCAGTATATGCATATGATTTTTTCGTTGAGCAGAAGTTTTCTTCCGCATACTATGCAGTGTCTTGGCAGGATTATGTCCAGGATTGCCGCCAATATGTCTGCGCGGCTCCGAAATGCCTGTATGCAGTGGCCTGCAGCTTTGAATGTGATGTCCGGTGTATGCATGGCTGTCCGGGGTATTGACAGGTACAAATATATGCCGGGTGTGCATTTGCGGACGCTGAAAAGAGAAAAATTAATTTTTCAAGGTGCAGATTTTTCTCTTTTTTAAAAAAAGTATATAAAAACAGAGGACGACTAAAGGTGTGATGTGACCCCCAAAAGTTGGACGATTTAACATTATTAAGAGGCGCTCTTAGATTGGAATAAAGCTCGGTATTGTA
>CALUTW010000028.1 GCA_944323805.1 uncultured Bacteroidales bacterium
TTCCTTGTTCGTTAATTGCTTCCAACCAAGACTGCATAAGGATGAATGCTCAATATTCTGACTAAAATAATTTTTGGTTACCCAAACAAGCAAAGCGATGCAGACCACGGCAATCAGGACGGTTGCCAACCCATTACCCGAAAACGAAGTAATTCTTCTAACTCTCTTGATTTCAAAGAGGTATATTCCTTATACAGATTTACGCAAAATCTGCGGATTTTCCGGCCACAGTGCAAAAAATCAATCATTTCTTGTCAATCACAGGAAAACCTGGTCCAGGCGAATTTCAGTTTCCGGTACAGGAATGACAGGAAAGAATCCGGCAGGATAAGCATCAGGGGCAGGAAGATATAGTTTACAAGCCCCGGCATGGCGGTCTTCCTCCTCCTGAATACGGCATTCAGGGCAGAAGTCACTGCCCTGTCAACCGATACCATCACACCGAGCCTCCGTGCCAGCCTGCGATAGAAAGGGGGCAGGCCGAACAGTCCTGTATCCACAGCCCCGAAACATGCAGTAGTCACACTTACCCCGGCCCCCCGGCATTCAATCCTCAACGACCTCGAGAATCCCCTTATGAACCTTTTGGTATTGCCGTACATCCCCACGCCCGGCCATGGCATCCACGCGGCAAGTGAAGACACGTTGAGAATGTATCCGCATCCCCGGCTTTTCATCCCCGGCACGAACTCCCGGCACATCATCAGAGGCGTATGCACGTGCAGCATTATCATCCTCGACAGGTACTTCTGCGGCACCTCGGCTGTCTCCCTGAAAAAGAACATCCCCGCATTGTTTATCAGCACCTCGACATCACACCCTTCCGCCCGGGCCATCCCGGACACACGCGATGCCGCATCAGGCAGGGAAAGGTCCTGGACGCAAAGTATCGTCCTGAAATATCCGGCATATTCTTTCCTCCAGTCATTCCATGAGGCCAGATCAGCCTTTACAGCGGCTTCAGTCTCCTCCAGACCGGTCCGGTTGATGTCCACCAGCATCAGATTGTAACCCATTCCGGCAAGACGCATCGCATATTCCCTGCCCATACCGGATGCAGCCCCTGTAATAAGGGCAAACGAGGTGTATTCCCTGAAATCCTTTCGTCTCATTTTCATTATTCACAAAACATCATTCGGCTGCAGAAGCATACTGACAGCCGAAAAAGGGATATAATTTTGAATATTTCAATTTTAATTTGTCTGAACAGTTATTTATTCATACTTTTGCAGCTGAACAAACGAACTTCGACCAATCAAGACTGAAATGGCAAACGGCAACATCAAAAATCATACAAATATTGAACAATTCAAAGCCATTCTTAAAAAACATTCACTGAAAGCCACTGCACAGAGGCTGGCGGTGCATGAGGCGATGATGCAGCTGGGACATGCCTCGGCAGACATGGTAACCGATGCAATCCGCAGGAACGGCAAGGCAAAAGTGACCGTTGCCTCGGTATACAACATACTTACACAGCTGGCGCTGCTCGGGATCTATGATTACCGGATGAGCGCCAACAACAAGATGTATTTCGATGTCAACACATTCCCCCACATGCACATATATGACAGGGAAAGCCATATCTACAAGGATGTCATAGACGACGAGCTGATAGGAATCGTCGAGGAAAAGCTCAGGCACAGGAGATTCAAGGGGTTCAGGATAGAGCATATCGACATCCAGCTCATCGGCGTGTCATCGAAGAAGAAGTTCCAGACAGCCTGACAGGCTGACATTGCCGGCAGAAGATGAAAGTACTTTGGCTGTCAAGCACAAACACCCTTTTCTGTGAAAAAGGAGACAGGGCGTACAACGGGAAAGGATGGATTGCATCCCTCCAGGATGCCGTGACCGAATTCTGCCCGGACATTGAACTTGCCGTTGCATTCCTGACCGGAGGAGACCCTGGGGTCGTCAGGCAGGGCGGAGTGACATATTTCAAGATAAGGAAACAGTCCCCGAAAGGACTGCGCAAGCTCCTGAACAACTGGACAGGAGGACACATAGAGAACTATGACAGCCTGATAAGGGAAATCGCCGGAAGTTTCAGCCCGGACCTGATACATATCTTCGGATGTGAATCCAAGCTGGCAAGTGCGGTACTGTCAGTACCCGAAATACCTTCCGTAATACATATTCAAGGCATCCTGTCGGAAGCTGAGCGGCTATTTTTCCCGCCCGGGATGACATCCCTGGACTTCATTTCAGCACGCACTCTCTTCAACGAGGCGATACTCCGGAACGGCAGCATTCACCTCAGGGAAGACTATGCGATGAGGGCGGTCCTGGAACGCAGATATCTCGGGGCACTGAAATACGCCATGGGCAGGACGGACTGGGACAGGCAGACGCTGCAGAAATACTCCGGAGCCAGATACTTCCATGTCGAAGAGGTCATGAGGCCGGAATTCTATGCTGCGGCAGGGAAATACGCCGGCAGAAAGTCCGGAGACGGCACTGACGTACAGTACGGCGGCAGTCATGACGCGGACGGCAGACGGCGGATACGGCTTCTGTCGACCATTTCCGAAGTCCCGTACAAGGGGATGGACATGATTCTGAGGACCGCACATCTGCTTGCCGCTGAAGGATATGATGTCCGCTGGGCTGTGGCAGGGGTCAGCAGCGGGTCGGATACGGTCCGTATCTTTGAAAGATGGACAGGCATCCATGCCCGGGACTGCGGTGTACGCCTGTGCGGAGTGCTCGGCGCTACGGAACTGGTCCGGGAAATGATGTCGGCCGACATCTATGTACACCCGTCATACTGCGAGAATTCCTCGAACAGCATATGCGAGGCCCAGATGGTCGGCATCCCCGTCGTGGCCACTGATGCCGGAGGGACATCGAGCCTGATACGGGACAATGTGACAGGACGGACAGTTCCTTGCGGAGATGCGGCTGCAATGGCATCTGCCATAAGAGAACTTGTTTCCAGCCCTGCGGCAATGGAATCAATCGGGAAAGCCGGAGCCGGGACCGCCTCTGCGAGACACGACAGGGCAGGAATCGCCGGCAGCCTGGCATCCGTATACAGGACAATCCTGCAGGATGCGGGGCAGAAGCACCATAAAATCTGAAACGCTATAAAGACGTGAAGCCGGTCTCCCCTGCCGAGAAGACAGCGGTCAGAAGGAAAACGACAGGGATGATATCGAGATAGTTGCGCACCAGCAGCTCCATTATCCTGTTCGCCTTTGTAATCTCCTTTGCAATACGGTTGACGGTCAGCCCGTATATTTTCGCGAGCTCCTTGTGGGACAGGCCTCCGAACCGGCTGGAGGTATAGATGTCAAGCGTGAGATCCTTCATCCTGCCGCCTGCCAGACGCATTATCTCCCTCATGTCGTTTTCCGCGATGCGTCTCGTGACATTATCATCGGAAAGCACATTCACATCCTCATTGTACAGGTTGCGGTATGTATCCTGACGTATTCCGTCCCTGCGGATTTCGTTCAGGCACTTGTGCTTGACCGCCTGCAGAAGATAGGCCTTTGCCTTGAGCGGGTTGTCGGAAAGGGATTCCCTGTGTTCAAGCATGTATATGAAACTGTCGGAGACCATGTCCTTCGCCTTCTCCATATCGTTGAGATATATGTTGGCAAGCAGGACATATCTCTCTTTCTCGTTGTACAGAGAAAGCAGGGTATCCAATGTAAGACCTCCGTTTTCCATATCATAACCTGATCCGGACACAAAAGTAAAGATTTTCGGGAATATTTTTTCATTTCAGTTGCCTTATATACAGATTCGGGAAAATCCGGAATGGAGACCGGGAAAAATCAGACAGGAAATGGAAATTACCAGGGAATATATATTCAGATGTTTCAGGAATGAACTGACAGCCCATGAAAAGGCCGCTCTGGATGCATGGGTGGGGGAAAGCGAGGCAAATGCCAGGATGTACAGGGAAGCATTGACAGAATTCGAATACCTGCTTGTAAACGGGAATATCGACACTATCCGGGACAAGGCACCGGTCAGGCGGAGACACCGGCTGCGTATTGCAGCAAGGGTATTTTCAGGTGCGGCAGCCGCTGCAGCCATTTTCCTTGCAGCATTCCTGACAGCGGACTACCGGACAGCAAAGGACCTTTCGGAACATCTGCTATCCACCACTGCCCTCCCCGGACAGATCACGACCATGACCCTTACGGACGGGTCCCGTGTCCAGCTCAATGCAGGGGCGACAATGCATTATCCGCCACTTTTCAAGGGAAAGGAAAGAATGGTGCAGCTCGACGGGGAGGCGTTCTTCGAAGTAAGCCGTGACGAAAAGAAGCCGTTCATCGTCAGGACATTTGCCACTGACATAGAAGTCCTCGGGACAAAGTTCAATGTCAATGCAGACGAGGAAAGCGGCGAATTCTCCGTGACGCTGGCAGAAGGGAGCGTCAGGGTGTCTTCGCTTGCAGACCCTGACAACGCCATAATAATGAGACCTGACGAAAAAGTATATATCATTGACGGGAAGCTGGCTGTGACAAAGACCCGGGCAAAAGACGAGATCCGCTGGAGAGACGGCATCATAGACATCGGAGGGCTTGACTTTGCCGCCCTGATGGACAGGCTGGAGATGGCATTCGGCGTGGACATCGTGATAGACCGGGAGCCCCTCCCCGAGCTCTGCTTCACGGACGGCCGCCTGAGGGTAAGCGACGGGATAGAATACGCACTGGAAGTACTGCAGAAAGGCTCGGACTTTACCTGGTCAAAGGATTACGGCTCAGGGACAATATACATACATTGACAACCGCAACCGGAATATGGAATAACCGATAACCGATAGAATATGACATAAGAGACAACAGCCACATAGTGTCGGCAAAAAATCCTGCTGATGCTGGAGACATCAGCAGGACAGGCAATAAGCCGATGAAAGATAACACACTGAACTTATTACCAATAATTCCACAAAGATATGAATAAAAAAGCAAAGTGCTCCGGGAAGGTGCGCAGTTTGCTCTGTATTCTGGCCGTTTCCATCCTTTCGGGATCTCTGTATGCCCGGCCGCAGGAAAATGTGCAGATAACACTGGAACTTGATGGCGTCACGCTCGGGACAGCCATAGAACACATCGAGGAGCAGTCTCCGTATCTTTTCATGAACAATGGAGTCGACCTGACCAGGACAGTGAGTCTCTCGGTCACGGACCGGACAATAGCGGAAGTATGCAAGATCCTGTTCACTCCGCTCAGAGTAGACTACCGGATTGAAGACCGGCATATCTACATCTCAAATCTCCCTCCACTCATACCGGTAAAAATCTCGGGCACCATCCAGGACGGGTCGGGCCTCCCCATACCGGGGGCGGCAGTGATCGAGTCCGGCACTGCGAACGGCACCACGACCGACCTTGACGGGAACTTCTCCCTCACGGTCAGTAGCGCATCGGCTTCCATAGAGATAACGAGCCTCGGCTACGATGCCGTGACCCTCCCCGTGGGCACGAGGACGGTGTTCGAGGTAACTCTTCAGGAGGAGGCCGTCGCCCTTGAGGGGACGGTCGTGACGGCGCTGGGCATCCGCAGGGACGAGAAGGCCCTGAGCTACAATGTGCAGGAGGTGCAGGCGGAGATGCTGACGGAGGTCAAGAACGCCAACTTCATCAACTCCCTCGCGGGCAAGGTTGCGGGCGTGACCATCAACACCTCCTCGTCGGGAGTCGGAGGCGCATCCAAGGTGGTCCTGCGTGGCAACAAGTCGATCAG
>CALUTW010000029.1 GCA_944323805.1 uncultured Bacteroidales bacterium
GCCTGATTGAGACACGCACGCAGCTTGTTGAAGTAGCTGAGCTTTGAGTTCCTCGCCAAAGGTTTGTCCTTTGTCCGTTCCCGTTTGTCATTCTCCCATGCATTAGCCTTGTTGTCGAGATAGTCCCTGAAACCCTGTACCCATTCGGGGGTAATCTTTGCAAAGGTTATCTTGTGGTTTTTCTCGTACTTCTCCAAATGCTTCAGGCACGAGTACCAGTTGCCCCAATTACCCCTGCTTTCAGTACCCAGCCGCTTTTCGCACATCGCACGGTAATAATCGAAGAAAAGGGTATCTTCCTTATATGCGGACTTGAAGCCATATTCGTCATTCTGTATCTCGACCGTGCGCTTTGCCCGGATGGCTTCCGCAAGCTGCATCGTCTGTCGGTTCTGCTCCTTGTCGGCACGAGTATGTTCCGGCACAAGGTAGAGTTTCAGGTACTCGTATTTTCGTCCCTCTTTCGTGAACACGTCAAGGTACAGGCTGGTATTTCCTGATGGCATGAGCCGCTTCCGCAGGTTTACCCGTTCTTTCTTTTTTCTATCCATATTCTTGTTACTTTTTTGGTGCTTTTGGTGCTCATTTTATATGAGCAACGATTTAGCACCAAAGTTACGGCATATTACCGACATAGCCATAGCAAATAAAGGGAAAATTTCAGATTTTTGTAAAATATTGTATTTCAATCTGTTTTTGCCGTTATTATTACCCGTTTTTGCTGTTTGGTTGCTATTTGAAAAAGGCTGATTTTTACGCTCTACTTTCCGATGCAAAAATTCCTGAAGATGTTGCCGAGGACTTCGTCGGTGGAGATTTCGCCGACGATGGAGCCTATGTGGTAGAGTGCTTCGCGGATATCCTGCGCCAGGAGGTCGGTAGGGAGGGCATCGTCCAGGCCTTTGCGGACGCGGACGAGTGCATCGCGGGCATTGGAAAGAGCTTCATAATGGCGGGCATTAGTGATGAGGGTGGTATCCGAGTCGGCGAGAAGGTCGTGCTGAGTGGATGCGAGGGCGGAGCGGAGGTCAGGCAGCCCCATGCCGGTCTTGGCCGAGACAGGTATTATTTCTATCGCATGGCTCAGGTCGTCCTTGTCAGATGTGCCGTCAATGTTGTATTTCCCGAGGACCTTGAAACTGTGGTCCTCAATCAGTGATATGATGAAGTTTTCAATAGTTTCATATCTGTTGTCGTGCGGGGCAGCTGTCGTGGCCTTGGTCATTGCATTTCCGTCAGCATCTGGGGTATGCTCGTCAGCAACTGCTTGATTTGCAGTTGTCGGGGCCTTGGTCATTGCATTTCCGGCAGCATCTGTAGCATACCCATCAGGATATGCTTCATTTGCGTCTGCAGCTGCCGCACTCCAGGCGGCGGGAGCTATATCGGACAGGTCGCATTTATTGAGGAGGAAAATCAGTTTCTGATGTTTGGTATTGACTTTCATCAGGATACCGTTGACGCTGCCGGCAAGTTCTTCTTTAGGGCGTGTGATATCGAGCATTGCGAGGACAACTGTTGCCTCCTTGAGTTTCTGGAACGTACGTTCAATGCCGATTTTTTCAACTGTCTCGGCTGTGTCCCGGATGCCTGCGGTGTCTATGAAACGGAATAGTACACCGTCAATGTTCATTGTCTCTTCAACCGTATCGCGCGTTGTGCCATGTATGTCGGAGACAATGGCCCGCTCTTCTCCGAGCAGGGCGTTCAGCAATGTGCTCTTTCCCGCATTTGTGGCCCCGACAATGGCGACAGGAACACCGTTCTTGATGACATTGCCAAGCCGGAATGATTCGAGCAGGGTGGAGATGTGCCTGATAGTGCCTTTAAGAAGGCCGTCCAGTTCATCCCGGTCAGCAAACTGCACATCTTCATCGCTGAAATCCAGCTCCAGTTCCATCAGAGATACTATATGGAGCATTTGCCCGCGCATCTTCTTCAACTCGTTGGAGAATCCTCCCTTGAGCTGGCTGATGGCCAGACGATGAGAGGCGGCGTTCTGCGATGCAATCAGGTCTGCGACAGCCTCGGCCTGGGCAAGGTCCATCTTGCCGTTGACAAATGCGCGCCGGGTAAACTCTCCTGGCTCGGCGGTCCTTGCTCCGGCTGCAATCAGGAGCTGCATTATTTTATCGGCAATGTATCTGGAGGCGTGGCATGAAATCTCCACGGAATTTTCTCCGGTATACGAATGCGGTGCCCTGAATATGCTGACCAGGACATCGTCGAGTATACGCCCGCTTTCATCATGGACAGTGCCGAACCGGATGGTATATCCCGCAGACGATGCAATCGGCCCACCGCTCCTGCCGGAGCCCTCCTGTCCATGGCCTGCATCTTCCTGGCTCTGAGGCAGGTTTCGGCATGTGATTACCTTGTCAGCTATCTCCAGTGCCTTTTCCCCGCTGACGCGGATAACAGTGATGGCGCCTGTGCCGGGGATGGTCGCAGGTGCGCAGATTGTATCATCATAGCCCGTATACATGATAGAAAAATTTTGTGTTGTCAGCCGGCTGTCCGTCTGGATTGCCAGAGCCTCCTGATTTCTCCGCTAAATTACAACATTTGATTCTGATTCGGAAATATCGGTGTCTTTTTGGCATATGGATATGTTTTACGATATTTGTGTACTCATAAAAAAAGCAGGCAAGACCGTACAGGGCCGGAGACAGACAGGAATTATGGCAGACAGAATGACAAGGGAACAGCGGCATATCTGCATGTCGCACATCCGTGGCAAGGACACGCGTCCTGAGCTTGTCGTGCGCAAGAGCCTCTTTGCAGCCGGATTCCGCTACCGTCTGAATGTCAGGTCTCTGCCGGGCTCGCCGGATATTGTCCTGAAGAAATGGCATACCGTGATTTTTGTGAACGGATGCTTCTGGCACGGGCACCGGGGCTGCAGGCTGTTTTCTCTGCCGCAGACCAACAGGCGGTTCTGGGAGGATAAGATCGACCGCAATATCCGGCGTGATGCCGCTGTCCAGGCAAGGCTTGTGGCCCTCGGCTGGAAAATCATCGTGATATGGGAATGCGAGCTTGATCCGGCAAGGCATTATGCTGAAGACGGACACTCCAGAGTTTCAAGGAGAGACATTACCCTGGCCGACCTGCCGCAGCGTATCATGGACTGTGCAGCGGCATACGAAAATGAAAGGAAGACCCGTCTGGAAATAAGGAAAGAGGCTAAGGAGCAACGACTTGCATCGGAATGCCGCCGAAAGATGCTTGCCGGGGAAATAAAGGAAAGATACCATATCCCCGGAAGAATAGTAAAAGAGTCGCAGCAGGAGACAGGACAGGAACCATACGAACCTGTTGGCTGAACTTATATCGGGCCTTCGTGGCTTAAACATGACCCTGCATTCCTTACACCGGAATCCCTGATGTCCATTCTGAACACCCCGGCGAATCGCACTCAGAGTGTTTTTGTCCACATTACCATAGTTCACCGAGGAACTGGTAAATAAGCCAATAATAAAGAGGGCGAATTCTAAGTTAAATCCAAATTTATTTTAGGTTTCGCCTTAAATTTATTGAAGAATGGCTTGAGCC
>CALUTW010000030.1 GCA_944323805.1 uncultured Bacteroidales bacterium
GAAGTCTGCACCTGCTTGCTCATGTGCCCGTTGCGGCGGTTGCCCCACTCGCGTTCGCCGCTTTCCAGATGGCTGTCAATCTCTCCTTCAAGGGCGCTGTTAAGCAGATTCTCCAACAGAGGTGCCAATACTCGGTCCTTGCCGGATAGTGGTACTCCCGCCTTCAATTGTTCTATGGCGTTCGCCTTGAACTGTTCGTAATCAAATCTTTCGCTCATAATAAAAAAGTGTGTCTAAAGTTATTATTTTTTACCTTACTTGACACACTTTAATTTACGCTCTCTGTGAAGTAAGTTTTAGACTTGAAGTTCATCCTTTCCGAACTTCTCGCATGCTTCCCGGTATGTGTCGATGCTGCCGATATCGAAGCGGCCGCCGCTCATCGGCCATGCGTGCATGACTGTCTGTCCTACCATATAGTGGGCAAGATTGCCAGGGGCATCCTTGCCGCAGCCGTGTTCAATAGAATGACGTACAAGGTCAAGGTCCTTTTTCAGGTAGATGTAGAACGGCGGAACAGCCCAGTGGCTCTTCGGCTCTTGAGGCTTCTCTTCCATGTCAAGCACCTTCATTTGTCCATCGACGACAATTACTCCGGTCCGGCGCAGTTTCTCTATTTCCGGCTGTTCATGGCACATTATGCATGACGTGCCTTTCTTCTTTGCAAAGTCTACAAACTCATTGAATGAAAAAAACAGCAGATTGTCGGCTGCAACAACCAGTATGTCTTCATCGATTTTCAGCCTGTCCATTGCATAAAGCAGGTCACATACCGCCCCAAGCCTTGTTTCATTTGTTTCTGTTCCGTCATCAATGATTGTGACAGGTTTGGTATAGTGCTGACTAGCTGCCCATTCCTTAAATATCCCGGCGAATTTATGGTTTGTGACCACTATATGGCCGGTAATATCAGGTATTGTATCGATATCATCCAGCATCCTTCCCAGAATAGTATTATTCCCGATTTTCAGCAATGGTTTCGGAAAATTACGGGTCAGTTCGCCGAGCCTTGTGGCATACCCTGCGGCAATCACGATATTTTTCATAAATGATGTTTAAAAATATAAATCTATGACGGGTCCGGTCTTGTTCGGTGTCATACGAATCTTGCTCCGTCATCCGGTCTTACAAAATATATTTTGAATGTATCCTCATATTCCGGGAATCGGGAAAGATACTGTCTTGTCAGCTCCTGGCTGACAGATTCCTGAT
The DNA here is from genome assembly GCA_944323805.1 of uncultured Bacteroidales bacterium. Classification (GTDB taxonomy): domain Bacteria; phylum Bacteroidota; class Bacteroidia; order Bacteroidales; family UBA932; genus Cryptobacteroides. The sequence goes on from CALUTW010000030.1 coordinate 1,213, forward strand.
ACTCAGGGGCAACAAGCGCAATACATGCTCCTTTGAATCCTGCTCCGGAGAACCTGCCTCCATATACTCCCGGTAAAGACTTCATTATTTCATAAATTGAAATCAATTCCGGAGAACCGCACTCATAGTTGTGGATACTGCTTTCGCAACTGTCAAAACTCAGTTTCCCGAATAATTTCAGATTCCCGCTTTCCCATGCTGTAACTCCCTGGCGTACACGTCTGTATTCTGAATAGAAATGCTCGGCCCGGCGTGCAAATCTCTGTGGCATTGCAATCTTCGTCTTGTCAAATGTGCTTTTAGGGATATCCCGAAGGAAAGTCTTGTCAAACGGCTTTAGCGGCTGGTCAGTGTACGCAAGCATATCCCATGCAGCAGTCTTGCATTCATAGACCCGGAGGTTGTAGTCACTGTTCACAAGGCTTCTGGTAAGACCCGAGAAAAAAATCCCGATGGAAAAATCCGGCATATCAGGATTCCGTCTGATAATGCGGTATTCGTTAGTGTCGCAATCAAGAAAAAGCAGTCCGTCCTTTTTCCCGAGTGCTATACAGGCCTGGTCAAGGATTCCGTTATTCAGTCCGATATATTCGCGTTCTGCTTCAGATGCAATCTTGACCACTTCAAAAGGTGTCAGTTCGATATCATTTGCTTTTGCAAAAGCCATTACATATGATATCAGGACAGCGGCACTTGAAGACAATCCTCCTACCGGGAGTGATCCCTGAATCAGGCCATTTATGCCATGCCTGAGTGTAAATCTTTTCCGCAGTGCATACTTGACACCTCTGGCATAGTCTCCCCAGTGACCTTCCTTTATCTGCGATGCCTGGGTAACATCAAAGTCTACCGTGCCTTCGAATGTCCTCGATTCGAGGTGTACTTTCCCGTCTTCGTTGGGTGTGAACCACAGGTCCACGCCTTTGTCTATGGCAAACCCTGTTACCAGACCATGCTGATGGTCAACATGTGCTCCGATAGGGCAGACCCGGTAGGGTGCGAAGATATGATATTGGTATTCCATGGATTATTTTTACTGAATAAGTCTTTCACTTCCGTCTTCCCCGTATTTCCTGTCCTTGGCTTCGAAAATTATGCTCGGCTCGAAGACCTCGACGGTATGCCACGCTCCGGCGGGAACCTGGCAGCCATACTGTCCGTCGGCAGGGGAGAGGTGGATGCGCTCTGTCTCATTGCCGTTGTCGTCATAGAGGATTTCATCAAGCCTGCCACGGAGGCATATTACACTTTCAGCAGACTCCTTGTGCCTGTGGATATCCACCTTTGTCCCTGGCATAAGGGCATTGAGCATTCTCTGTGAACTGTCTTCTGCAGAATTGCGCATATCCATGCCTATCCTCAGTCTCGGGCTGTCCTTTGCTTCATCAATAAGTCTGTCAAGCAAAGCATTATCAATCGTTTTCATAACTCCACATTAATTTCTGCGAATATACGCAGAAGCCGAGAGCAATGCAAGTTTACTTGCGATTGCCGAGGCGCAACAGTATAAATGGCGGAGCCAAATATCGCAGAAGCCGAGAGCAATGCAAGTTTACTTGCAATTGCCGAGGCGTGAACCGTATAAATGGCGGAGCCAAATATCGCAGAAGCCGAGAGCAATGCAAGTTTACTTGCAATTGCCGAGGCGTGAACCGT
>CALUTW010000031.1 GCA_944323805.1 uncultured Bacteroidales bacterium
ATCAACTTCCCTCTTCTCGATGAGCCGGGCGACCTCGCGGATGTCTACAACGACCTTACTGCAGTGACCTACGAGGCACTCATCTACATAGACAAGTTCGACACGGAGAACAGTTTCGGGGACTGCAACATCTCCACAGTGATGGGAGTCGAGCAGTACCTCCTCCTCAGGATTGGAGACGCCAGCTTCGAGCGTCAGCAACTCCAGTTCGACGGGAGCGGCAACGGCTCGCAGTTCGGGAAGTTACCGTCCAAGTCCGACCCGGGCAAGAAACTGGAGGCGGGGATATGGTACCATGTAGCCTGCACCTACGACCAGTCGACAAGGACAGCGCGGATCTATGTCAACGGGGAACTGACGGACGAGGCGAAGGATGTAGGCGTGACAGGGTCGAGCGATGAAAACAGGATCACCCTTGCGATGCAGGCCCTCGGGATGGAGGAGGCATACCGCTTCTGCATCGGCTGGTCATATAATGACTTCAGGCCTCTCCAGGGCAAGATAGCGGAGGCGAGGGTCTGGAGAGTCGCCAGGACGCAGCAGGAGATATGGGACAGCATGTACCGCCTGCCGGACTATGAGGCAGAGAACTACCCTGACCTCATCGGCTACTGGAAGTTCGACGAGGGCAAGGGCAACACCATCCACGACTACTCCATGTACGGCAACCACGGGGAAGCCCAGACCGACATCGTCTGGCCAGCCGGAATAGAGATACCTGAAATCAACAAGGAGGAGGAATAGACCATGAAATCAAGGAATGCAATCAGTATCTTATTTGTAATATCTGCAATCTTTGTCTCCTGTACGGACCTGTATTTCTATGAATATGCGGATATACAGCCTGGAGCAGGGCCGACAAATGCCGATCCGGTGGTCTCCATCCGTGCGGAGCAGTCTCCGGACAATGTCTGGAATCTGACATTCACATACGATGAAAACGGCTCAGCGGAGAAGGATGTATATGTCCATGCCAATAAGCCTGTCGAAAGCAATTTCACTGTAGACCTCACATCTGCCCGAGAAGACTTTGTCAGGGAATATTCAGAAGCAAAAGATGTCGAGTACGAACTTCTCCCTGCAGCATTCTACAGGTTTGCATCCGGTGACTATATAGATGTCCAAAGAGGCTCTGAAAAAAGTCAAGTGAACAAATTGACAATCTACTCAACGAATACCCTCGGCAATGTCCTTGAACCGGGGCGGTATCTCCTTCCGATAGTGGCGTCATCATTCACGCAGGAGTTGAAGGATACGACAATTATTGTCGATGTGACAATAAGGGAGCGCTTTGAAGACCCTGACGGATATGAGTTATATACAGGGGAAGACATGTTTACGGTATTCTACCTGAATACTTCCTCGTTTGATCCGAGGCTGGCATATGACCTGATTCTTAAACACAATCTGGACAATACATATCACAGAGGTCTGGGAAACATAGTGAACCTCCGCACATCCTCTGTAGATTATGATGAAAACACAGGGAAAGTTTCCGTGCTTCCGAGTGCAGACATGCGCTATATCCTCGAACACTGGACAGAACGGGGGCTTCCTGTACAGGAAACCGGCCGCAAGGTCTGTCTGTGCATTGAGGGAGGCGGAAAGGGAATCGGTTTCTGTAACTTCACGGACGCGCAGATAGAAGACTTTGTATCTTCAGCCAAGAGGCTTGTTGACACTTACGGGCTTGACGGCATCAACCTCTGGGACAGGAACTCCGGCTATGACAAGGCAGCCGAGAATGGCTTCCCTGAAATGAACAGGACTTCATATCCGAAACTCATCAAGGCACTGAAAGAGGCTCTTGGAGAAGACAAGTTGCTTACTCTAACTGATTATGAAGAGCCTACGGAATATTTCCACGATACCGAATCCATGGGCGGCATAGTCCCGGGAGAATATCTCGACTATGCATGGTCAGGCTACTGCAGTGAGAGCGAGCCGGTTCAGATAGTCGACCCGTGGCATCAGGGCCAGCCTCCTGTTTCTGCACTTCATCCGCGGCAGCCGATTGTCGGACTATCTCCGGATAAATATGGATGCATTCATGCTACATGGTATACCAACGAATCTCTGGCTCAGCTGGAAACAATAACGGATTGGGTTCAGAAGGAGTTTAATCCCAATGGTATAACTGTCTATTACGATATTCGCTCCGTCATTCAAGACAAATATGAAAGCGGAGGCTGCTGGAATCCAGGATATATTCTAACATATTTCTTGAATGATTTGAATCTTGGAATTGATTTATATAGATTGGACAATACAGTTCATGGGGGAAATTTGACATATAACAAATGGGTAAAGGATTGGTAAATCTGACGACATAAATCTTTAACATTTAAAACTTTTATCATGAAAACGAGATTTCAGAAATTATTGACTGCCTTAGGCGTGTCAATGGCAATTTTTGCCGGATGTGAGCAGTATGATGACTCGACTCTTACAGGACGTGTAGACGACCTTGAAAACAGGGTTTCGGAACTTGAGCAGTATATTGAAGACCTGAATAATACCATACAAGGGGTCTCGTCAATTGTCAGAGCCCTCCAGGATGAAGAGAGAGTCGTATCTGTAGAACCATTGGCAGACGGGACAGGATA
>CALUTW010000032.1 GCA_944323805.1 uncultured Bacteroidales bacterium
GCGGGTGTGCCATAGCAGCCACGGCGGACTTGGCGCAGCTTGCCACGGTTGCGCAACTGTTTCAAGTTGCTCTCCGTCATAATGCCGCTCACAAGTTCCGTGTGGCTGATGCAAAGCGTGTTACCGTAGATTTCCATATCACATCCTTTCTGCTTTGGCCTGAATATCGTAAAGCTCGTTGATTGTCACATTGTCATATCCCTCGACAGCCTTGCCCTCTTTGATTATCTCCACGCGCCCGGTTTCCTTGTTGCACTCCAACATCACGCCGTTGGGGAAGTATTGCCGCATATAGCCATCGGCATCGTGCATCGTTTCCATCATAGGACAGGCAGCCATCAATATGCCGCCGCGTTCCTGAGCCGCTTTCCGGATGCGTTTCGAGAATGGCGTATCGTTCTCGAAATACAATGCCCTCCATACACTCTGCCGCGTGGTCTTGAACAGCTTGCGCAAATACTCACGGGTCTCCTTTGTCACTGCAATATACTTTTCCATATCCTCTAACATTTATGGGTTTGTAATTCGTGGGGCAAGGGGAATCGAACCCCAACGCAAACACCCAGTACCCCGTGCGTCTTTCCGCACCGTCTGCCCGTCTTTTTACTCGCGTTCCGGGCTGTCAGCTATTCAACAATCTTTCTTACCCTGCTATTCTGTTGTTTCCATTGAGTTCAGGTAGTTCAGGAACTTCTCGCGTATCTCCTGCTTGACTTCCACCTCGAATGTATGAGCAAGGCTCGTAGTCGCACTCGTGCTGCTCAACCTTGGGCTGCCATTCAACAGGTCATAGGTGATATTCTTGACCTTGTTTTCAAGATATTGCCGCACATCGCTGAGCGACCCTGTGCCGACCACCGCCCGGAGTTTGCGGTACTCTGACAGTTGGAGCTGCACCTTGTACATGCTCTCTGCATACCAACGAAAGAAGTATTCATAATCCTCGCACATGCTCTCCGAATACTTGTCTGCCTCTTTCGTAAGCTGGTCAAGCTGGTATTTCACGCGCTTAGCTATCATCGCCAAGTCCTCTTTTTCCAAATCCTTGCTGTTTTCCATATTCTTGCTTTATTTATATTCGTTGATAATCGGTTTCAGGCTGCACCCGTAACAGGTCACGAGTCTATCTTTCATTCTTTCCACATAGGACTTCGGCGCAGTGAACACTATCCCGTCCTCCTCGTTGTATCTGAAACTTACACCGTCCATCATCAACAGATAGGCAACCTTGTGTTTCACGCTCTGGGTTTTCCATTCTTTAATCTTGTCGTTCATATTCTTTAATTTCAAAAATTCGTTAATCTCGTGGCCTTTTCGTATCTTTGGCCGCTGTGTGTCTTGTAACACGCTGCAAATATAATACGCATTTGCGGAAATAAAAAGCAAAACACAAAATAAATTCCGCATTTGAGGAATTTTAGTATATGAGCTATGACAGTAAACGAACGCTTCGGCAAGATTATCCGCGTTTTATACGGAGGAAACAAAAGCGCATTTGCCAGCGCAATAGGTGTTACACCCTCCGTAGTTGACAATATCGTGGGCAAACGACAGGGCAAACCCTCGTTTGATGTCGTTGAAAAAGTTTCCGCACTTGCGGAAGTTAATATATCGTGGCTAATAACTGGTAGGGGAGAGCCTTTTGACTTCTCAAACGACGAGGAACAAGCCTCAGGCACATCAAGCAGTGCGCCTCCAATCGAGCAAAAGGGAGATATGGTAGATAAACTACTTGCTATTATCCAAGATAAAGATAAAATCATCCGCGAACAAGCCGAGGAAATAGGGCAACTGCGTGAACGTATCAGTGCGATGGAACGAAGGCGGGGGGTCGATGCATCCGATGTCCCGAATTCTGGTATTGCAAGTGCCGGGTAAAAGTCATACCCCTATATCCCTCCCGGAATAGATAAAATGGGGCAAACCATGCTGTTTCTACCTGTTTTGCACCCATTAAACACCATTAAATACTGAAATTCAACAACTTAAATACTGATTAAAGGTTATTTTTCCTATATTCATTCAGACATTAAAGGGGTAGATTTTCACGAAAAAGCGGCTTTTTGATGCCGTTTTTTTCCTTTATGGGGGTCTATTCGTATAGTCAAAAGTAACCCCAACTGTAACCCCAACTGTAACCCCAACACCGTTTTTTGCTACGAAACGGACACAATCACTCCCCTACTCCACCCTATCCAAACACCCACTTTCAGGCAACACCGTAAATGCCATTTAACGGCTGCTTAAACACCCATTAAACACCTCTCAAACGACATTCAAAGGACATTCCGCCCGACCTCTCCCCTATTCCACCATCAACAGGCCAACAGATAGCCGCAGAAACGCCGTCACAAGCCGCTTTCAGCCCTTTCTTGGGCAGTTATGCGCCGCCACAAAAGAAGCGGCCAGACAGCCCAAAAACAAGCCATCTGACCGCTCGAAATATAACCGGATTAAGCCTATACTAAGCCACGATTAAACACGCATTAAACACCTGCACCCGTGAAATTAAAGGGAAACTAAACCAAATTAAACCTTTTGTCCGTTTCGTTTTGAACAGGTCAAGCCACCAACACCCTCACATCGCACACACATTCAAGCATTTACGCCTTTATTCCACCATCCACCCGTTGTACACTTCGTTTTCCTGCCCGTATTATAAATGATTTCACCTCCACCCCTAACTTCAATTACAATAATTTTCCTTTGCATTGTATTGGCAGAAAGGAGAGTAGTATACACGAAAACATTTTGGCCATCAACAACCTTCGCTTTGATTATATCCAAAAATTTTTTGGAAAATGAATCCCTGTCTAAAACATCTTTCTCAGATATTCTATTACGAAATGCTTCCCACGCCTGAACTAAAATACAATCAAAATCATAATAATCCAAATTTTCCCCATTTGGTAATACATCGTCAAACTCGTCAAACGCCGTTTCCAAATGGCTGCCGTTTCCATGATCTTTCATTGCTATACGCTTTTAATGTTATTCCTGTATGTGGCTACAAAATTATCACGCAGAATGCCATACTACGGCACTGTAGCAATTCATCTTTGCCGACAGAAAAGCGTGGGCGATCCCGTCGGCTGTTGAGGTCCTGACAAAACCCTGGATGCACGAAAGGAAAGCCCACGCTATGCGTAAGCAGACCTCATCTTTTGCATCAATTTGAAATTGTCAGGTTCCAACAGGCAAGATGAAGTATTGCAGTATATTTCTGTTTCAACAAATGTAAGAAACAGTTTTGGATTCCGGAAATTTTCTAATGATTATGCCAATCATACTGACTCTTCAATTAATCAAAAAAGAGTTTTCCGGAACAATACGGAATCTTGAGGACGGATACGCATCAGTCCAATCCGCTATTCCGTTCCAAAGCCTTCTTGTAGACTTTGCAGAGTTCTTTGCGGAGGTGTTCGGGGGCGATGACGACAAGGTCGTCGCTTTGGGACAGGAGTTCCTGCTTGAAATCGTATGTTATCTTGACATTCAGGCGGATACGGAATTCCTTGCCGTCATCGACCAGTGTCTCCTGCGACTCATGGAGCGGGAATGCCTCATTGTACCGGCCTCCTTTCGGGGAGAACGACAGGATGACTTCTTCGACAGGAAGATCATTATTGGAATAAACCCCTACGACATCCTTGAACTCCTTTTCAGGATCTACCGCAGGATTTCTCGTAAACCTGTTCACGGTAACAGTCAGATCCCGGATACGGTCAAGTCCCCAGCTCTTGATTTCTCCGGCATGGCGGACATTCTCCCCTATCTCGATCGCGAGCAGATACCATCGTCCTCGTCCTTCTTTAAGGGCATATGGCATGACTCTGCGGGTATGCGAGACTGAATTGTTGAATTTCACATAGGTGAACTCCACTATCAGACTACGTTTGATCGCATGGATTAATGGAGACAGATACTCTGTACCCCGCGGCTTTCGCCTTTCCGGAAAGACGATTGAAGACAGTTCTTCCCTGGCATGAAGGGATGTAATAAGGTCGTATTGTTCCAATATCCTTTCGATGTCGGATATCTGGTCTTCATCATCCGGTATATAGTAGCCGTTTTCAGTCCTGGAATATTCAATGCTGATGCCCAGTCCAGAGCGGATTTCCTTCAAATCACGCAGAATAGTCCTTCTGGAAATGCCGATATTTTCAGTATCGCCAAAATATACGAGTCCGTCCTCCACCTTGTGGATAAGTTCCGGAAGCGAAATGTACCGGTTATTCCGTACCAACCGGATAATCAACAGATACCGTTGGATATAACCTTGTTTGGACATAACACATCAATTTGATCTATTAGTCCTGCAAGTTAATAATTTTTCTGAAAAGCCTTATCGTCTCCTCCGGTATGGAACATATGACCTGTCTTTCTCTTCATCTTCGTCCCTCCATCCCCGGTCATTATCACTGCCTCCACCTACGCCTAACACAGGGGCAATATGCGGTTGGACTGTCATTTCCATTGCCGTAGCAGCGATTTTCTCAACTATCAGACTGCCGCCTCCCGATGCTCCGGCTGTTCCGGATATTCCGGCAGACATATCAGCAGTTTTGTTTTCACTAACGGATGATTTTTCATGTGGCTGATTTTCGGAATGGCTGGATATATTTCTTTGTCGTTTTTCCTCCATTGAGGCAATTAGACGGTTGTATTCCTCCAGATTAGTCTGTAACCTGCGGTCAATGTTCTTGTATGTCATGGTGCGGTCTATCCTGTAGCCGCCGAAAGAAATGTCGTCACAGGTGAATACCACACCTTTAATCCTGCCGTCAGTCTTGTATGTAAAATCAAGGGAAATTCCTTCTGCTATCAAGCCGTTCTTCAGTTCCTTCCAATCAATACATACCTCAAGACCGCCCTTGACGATATCATAAATTCTGTATTTTATGACATCCTTGCCTTTCAGACGGTCGCGGTTCACTTTCTTCTTTCCCTTGCCGAAAGTCAGGTTGTATTCGCTCGTGAGGGCTTGGGTTATCCTTGCCGACTTTCTGAAGTTCTGGTCTCCGAAAATGGCGTTGCCGTCATTATTCACCCGGTTGTAAGCGATATGTACATGAGGATGTGGCTTGTCGTGATGTCGGGAAATGATGTACTGCGTATTCACAATGCCCATGCGTTGCAGGTATTCCTTTGCGATGTTCGCCATCAGCCTGTTGGAGAGTTTCGGCGCATCTTCCGGTGCAAAACTCAAAGAGATATGTCCGACAAAATTCTTCAACGATGGGCGGCTTTTTGCCTGCAGGCTGAAGCTCGCAGTGATGGACTTATTAGATGTCAAGTCCACATCCTCGGAAGCGATGATTTCCGCATTCTTGTTTTTGATGTCGTTGGCGTAATCCACCAGTCCCGCGAATCCCTGTCCGCTGTGTATTTTGGCTATCATAGTCTATACCTGTTCATTCAATTTGACAATCAGTTCACTTATCTCTTTGGACAACCTGCTGTTTTCTTCCGCAATATGTACCGGGTCGTGGATATGACCGAGGTGTGCCAGTTGATTCAGGTTGTTAGCCATTCCTGCAAGGGCTCGGAGAGCATGCACGGCACCCTGCGACAAGGGCTCCTTGACATAGCCGTTTACAGCCAGTTCATAAACGGTTTCAGAGAGTGACTTTCCTGCTTCCTTGCTTATCAGCAGTAGTCGTCCATAGTTCTTTCGGTCAAAATTTACCTTGACGGGACAGTTCCGTTTCTGTCCAGATGGAAGTTTCGGGCGACCGCCTTTGTGCTGTCCGCTGCCGACCACCGTTGCTTGTGTCAGGGATTTCATGTCGTTTCCTCCTTCCCTGTGTGTCCGGTTACACTTTGGCACGCCCTGCGGTTTTGTGGGACACAAAACCTATACTTGCTCCCCGGACACATACCAACATCGGCACACGCCCGATAGAGTATTACTGTTACTGCATATATAGCTGTCATTTTTCTGTCCATATCGGATTATTTTCTGAATGAAGGGTTGTCGAATACAATCTTGTCCACCATCTCGTTCAACCTGTCGGCAATCCTGTCCCCGTACAGTTTGCGTATCTGCTGCGGTACGAGGTTGGTGGTGATGAATGTAAAGCCCCGGTTTTCGTAACGCCTCGTCAGAAGGTCGGTCAGCGGCCTGTGCAGGTTGCCGAACTCCAATACCTCCGTCGGTTCAATGCCCATATCGTCAATGCCGAGCATCTCATGGTCACATAGCCGCAGGAACTCATCATAGTTGCTCCGGCACAGATGGGCTATATGGATGGCATTCACAATGGGCATCCCGTACACATTTCTGTGGAAGTTGTCCGGAATCCTGACCACATTGAGCAGGCGTTGGAACGCCCTCATCACGGTAGTCTTGCCGTTGCCGCACAAACCGCACAGCATCACACCGCACCTCCTGCCGGAAGTCAGGGTCACGGCAAGGCTTCTGACCTGCGATTCTACGGCATCGGAGCGGATGAATGTTCCACCTGTGCGGCATACTTCTCCCTCTATGGCACTACGGAGCAGGGCGGCTGCCGTATCTTCATCGAATGGCAGTCTAAAACGCTCCTTCATAGTCCCCGGCTGAGACAGCCGTGACATCAGTGCCTGAATAAGTTGCGGATTTCCGTTTTGTTCCATACCGGTTTGATTTTAATTGTTTGACAATCCAGTGGTAGAAATGGCTCCGGCAGTCACTTTCGTCCCGTTGCCCTTTTCCTCCTATCTTCTGCTCGTCGAAGAAGTCCCGGATATACCTGCACAGTTGGTCTGTATTGACCGTGCTGTTTTCTCTTTTCGCCAGCAATCCGGTTATTTGCTCCTGCCACGCCGTATCAGCAAGCAGGATGGATTCAAGTTCTTCCAAAGACTTATAACTGTCATCCCGTGCGGGTTGAGAGTTGATAATATTCTTGTCTTTGTTTTTATCTTTATCTTCTATATTAGAATGGGGCAACTGTACGGTCAACTCACGGGACAACTGTGGCGTAACCTGCTGCGGCAACTGCGGGGGTGATTGCAGGGTCAACGAATAGAGTGCCGGGGTGCGGATTCCAGTACCTGCCTGAAACTCTATCAGTCCACGTTCCTTGAGATGTTGGCGTGCCTTGCTGATGTTCTGCTTGGTGGTCGAGAGCCGCACGCAGAGGATGGCGGTATGGCAGGCAAACGGCATATTCCACCGGAGGCGGTTTGCCTCGTACAGCAGATAGTGATAGAGTGCAGTCTCCGTAGGGTTGAACGGGCTGCGCTCCGCTTCCGCCCAGAACCGGTTGATATAGTCGAATATGCCTGCCATGACCTACCGTTTAGGACGGTTGATGATATACTTCTGGGCCTGCTGGCTGAGTTCCACCTGCGATGCCACGCGGATGTTCTTCATCCATGCCTCCAGGTCTGCCTTGTCGAAGAAGCACAGTTTGCCGTTTGGTTTGTAGTAAGGGATGACGCGGCGCATCATCAGCTTGTGAAGATAACTCACTTTGATACCGAGGAATTTCGCAGCCTCGACTGTCGAGATCAGTTGGTTCGTCTGTTCCATATTTCCCTTTTTTGTAAGATATGGACTTTCATTTTTCTGGTCAGCGTTCATGGCGACCTCCTTTTCTACCTGTGCGTATCGCTTCTACATCTTCTCTGCGATAGCGTTTCCGTCCTCCGAATGGGAAAGACTTTATGTATCCTGTTTTCTCCCAACACCAGAGCGTAGAAGAATCTATCCCGAGAAGAGCAAGTACTTCTTTACGCGACATATAGTCATTTGCTGGATTTCCCTGTCCCACAGGTATGGCAGCAGCAGTCGCTTCTTTGAGGATAATTCTCAAATCATCAAGTGTAACCATAACACTGACATTTGTTCCCGATTTCAATAATTCCGGTAAATTCATAATCGATTTCATTTGGTTTTACATTATTCTGACAGTTCCGTACAATCGGAACCGGGAGCAAATGAAAAAGGAGATTTCACAGAGAGCAAAAACACTTGCAATCTCTTTGAAATCTCCTGAAAATCTCTTGTTCAAGATATTCGTCAACCTTTTTGTTCCGACATATATGCTTCCAAGTCTTCTATATTAGGGATAATATACCTCGTTGTCTGTCCGTCATAAAGTTTCCCTTTTATGTAGGAATCCTCCAATTCGGCAAGCTGCACAAATACGGATTTCAACCACGGAACGACCTCCTGCTTCGGTTGTCCGTAATAATTGGCCATATTCCATCCGAAATGAAAAAGATCTGCATTTTTCAGCCTTTCTGGTTTGACTGGATGCAAATCATCCGGAAGTGGTTGCTGCCAGGCATAGCACTCTACATAATGGACAAGTTCTGAAAGTTCCACCACTGTAATATAAGGCCCGAGCGCATTCTGTGTATAATGGATAAATAGATTCAGTTTTTCTTTTTGGCTGTCAAAATATTTCCTGTCGGCCTCCTGTTTTATCCGGTTGATTTCTATAATATTCGGCGCATTTGGCACAACCTTGACATCAGCACTCTGTTTTCGTCTTCTTCCGAAAGCGTGCTTGCGAAAGACAATATCTATCACACCGGAAGATATTGTCAGCACGACCAGATAGAATATCGCACAGATCCCAAGTACAATCAAGAATACCAGATTTGCAGTCCCGACATCTGCACCTTTGGCCAATATCGCCAATCTGGCCAGCATTGCAATCAGAAGACCGACAACCACCACTATCGCCAGTAAAATGATGTAACTATGATTGTTTCGGGGATTCATTTAATATTCCAATTTTAATATCAAAAACGTTTCTTTCCAGTAGTAAAACGCTTCCTTGTTTATTTTCTGCATTCTGTTCAGATAGTTATATTCCATATTATTGATTTGTCCGGAAACAATACCTGAATACCGTTCAACAGGCGTATTATCGCCTGTCTTTATTTTTGCAGCAAGATATGCTGACTTTGCCGCAGCCACAACCGCATCTGCAAGATGAAAACCGCCATACATGAGAAAGCCCTGGAATCCTCTGATACCGTCCTGGATTTCTGCCATTTTGACTGTATCTTCACCTTTGTTCATTTTTCTAGACTCTCTTGCGATCATCAATGCCGTATCAATTATATCATCGCAGGCATCCTCCGGCCCGATTGCGAGTTTCCTGTAATCAATCTGACGCATTGCCACTTTCCTGAATGTGTCGGCAACAAGTTTTATATCAATCATGTTGTCCGCCAACCTGCCGACATCATGCAACTGTTTGATAATCTCAATATGTTTTCCAGAATGATATGGAATACCTGTCGTATTCGGGGCAAACGCTGTCAGTTTGTCTCCCAACAACGAATCTACGCCCGGCACTGTCACTTCTACGTAAGGTTCCTCTGACATTACCCACGAACTTGCTACGGGAACCTTGACGGTCTGCAGATAATAGCATTTCTCAAACAGCACATCAAGCAATATTTCGGCATTCGGGTTTATATCAGACTTATAGAACAGTCTATAATGCGCCTTCGGCACCGAAACATTGCTTTCTCTCAAATCCTCTTCCCATCCTGTAAACCGTGAATTTGAAACTACATATTTCAAGGACTTTTCTATATCTGCCTTCGATTCCTCCGTCATTATATCAATGTCAACGGAAAACCTGTCCGGATTCTTGATCAACAGCACCATTGAAGTCCCTCCTTTGAAAATAAATTCAAGCCCGGACTGTACCAGTCGTTCAAGCAATAGAAGCGCATATACCATTTTCTCAAATACAGGCGGATTAATCTTTCTGTATTGTATCTGCTTACGGAATTGCTCAAGCCATTCTGCCGCAAAAGTCTCTTCCTTTATCATATTCTTAGATTTTGCTTTTAGTCACAAACGGCATTATAATACTCTCTATTTCCGGCCTTATCTTTCGCCGATCTGCATAACTAAGTAATTTTGTTATGTTGACCACATAAGACCTCAAGGCATTGGCATATATGTTTCCCAGTTCCGTCCCTTGAACGAAATCAAACAGAGTACGGTCAGAGCAAATGTCCACCAATACCTTTTCAAGTGCCGGGTGCAAGACTCCATCGTTACGGACAAGAGGGGAACGGGAGACAAGTCTTTTTATCACTATCGGGTTTTCCACATTGTACATATAGCGCTGCAAAATATCCCCGTCATATAGCATAAAGACGTCCAAGTTCCACTCCTTGAACATATAAAAAACACTTTCAAGTATATCAGCATCAGTCTCAAAAACATAAAACGAGTTGAAATGCTGGTGTGTCGTCAGACGATTCAGAGCCCCGGTATTCCATACGGAATATTTAAGTTCAGGATATTGTTCACAGAACAACTCCGCCATCTGTTTCTGTAACTTGTCAGAAGACAATCTGAATGGAACATAGCCTTTATCTGCCAGTTTATAGATGCCTTTCTTTACACGGAATAAAATATTCCGCGCTGTCCATCGGCTTAACAATACCTTGATATTGTCGTCATTCAGGTTTTCCTGCTCATGGAAATAATCATAAATTTCTTTGAGAGGAATTTCATCATAACGGGAAAAATGATTCCTAAACTGCGTCGCTCTGTTCATGTCTGTTTTTGGCAAATATATGTAACTTTTTCCACCAATACTAATTTTGTGGCGATAATTACACTTACTCCAAATATCCTATCATCTCTTTTTTCATATCATCGTCAATTGTTCTATAGCGGGCAAAGGCTTTACTGCCTTCCTTGTGTCCGCTTAAAGCCGCAACCATGTTCGGGTCTTTAACCCGTTTATAGATATTTCCGATGAATGTTCTGCGTGCCATATGCGAAGATGCCAGTTCGTACAACGGCTTGTGCACTTCCTGTCTGGTTCTCTGATCAAGGACAGTTACAATTCTGTCCAAGCCTGAAATCCTGAAAGCTTCCTTGATTTTACGGTTATAATGTTGCTCTGTAGAAAATGGGAACAGGCTCTCCCTGCCCGGATCCCTGTATTTTTCTATCAAAGCAAGCGCAGTCTCATTCAACGGGACCCGGACCGTTACCGGCCTATCCTCTTTTGTCTTGTGCTGAATGTACTCTACCGCGCCATCAACTATATTGCTATAGGTCATCTTAAAGTAATCCCCGACACGACACCCGACCAGGCATTGGAAAACAAAAATGTCTCTCTGGGTCTCGATTTCCCTGTCAGCCGAAAGATCGGTTTCCAACAACTGTTTGCGCTCTTCATTGGAAATATATATCGGTGTCCCATAAACAATTTCAGAAATTGTAAAATTCTTGAACGGATTATTGGCAGTATATCCATTATCTACAGCCCACAGAATAAATGCCCTGAAACGAGTCATAAGGTCAGACACAGTATTCTGTCCCCTTTGTTTTGGCATACCTTTAGGCTTCTCATTGCCATCAACATCAAGCACAGGTGGACGCTTGCGGGTCGGAGTCTTGGCCGAAGTTCTTGTCGAATAGGGATATTGTTCGTATATGTCAGGATATTGCAGGAATATAGAATTCTCATCCAACAGAAAATCTTCTATTTGACGCAACACTTCCGGAGTCAGTCCCGAAAATGAAAGTTTAAATCCCTTCGTGTCCACTTTCCTTTTATACAATTCAAACCTATGCAGACAGCGAACAAGCACACGGAAATTCTTTATCCTGTTCTCAGACAGTTTATGAGCGGTCAAGTACACCTCTATTATGCCAAAGAATGTTTTTTCATGCTCCTTTCTTGCTTTGGTGGGCTTGTGGAATCGCCTGACGATACCCTCCAGATATTCCCTTGTTATCGTGGACTTGTCTGCAGATGTATTGATTTCATGCTCCAACAAGTCTGTCAATGCTTTTAAGCGGGTTCGTTTGTCAAGGAGAAAATCGCGTTCTTCTCCTTGAATCAATGGGATATTGATATCATTCTTCTTTCCCCAACGCTTTCTGTCAACCCAAATACCTGAACCAATTCGCAATCTTATGTCCCGCGAGACATAAAGCCTGAGATTTATTTCCGATTCTCCTGCACTGTTGGTCATCTTTCCGATATAATAGTTTGTCTGAGCCATAATATGAATTTTTCCTGTTCCAAAGGTATGGGAATTCATAAGAACAAACAAATTTTTGTGTCCGCAATTTGTCCGCATTTCTTCAAAACTACAAAAATAATATCCGAACACAATTCAATAAAATCAATTTATTATATTGATATATAGACAATTATAAATTAAATCCTTTCGGAAAGAATTGACTATATTTTGACAATTCAAACCCGGCTCCGGGTACACAGATAGCCTCATAATCGCTTGGTTATGAGGCTTTTTAATTTTAGCAGGGTGTACTAAAGGAGTACTATTCCGCGAAAAATTGCAAAGGAAAGTCAAAAATCCTGCAAAATTTTGTGTGGGGTTACAGGGGCTGCGAACGCGAAATAGCTTGATAGCGCACATTACAGGGTAACAGACGAAAAGGACCGTCCGGTCGGAAAAGTAAATTTCACATATGACTATACTTTCTGCTCCGGACGGAATAACAGTAAATACATTACGGTATTGTATAACTTGGACTGTATCTGTTTAAGTATTCTTCGACTATAGGCCGAAGATTAGCAGGAGTCGCGTATGCCTTTTGTGAAGACCCGTCTCCGAGTTCAACAAAGTATATTCTTTTGTCTGAACGAATTATCAATCTTGTAAGATCCTCATTGCAATATATTATATAAGTGTTTTCGTATGTCTGATAGTTATAAGAACTAAATCTCTTATATTCAACACATTCTGCAATAAAATAATTTAAATTGGTCTGGTCTTTAAGAACAATTTGCAGACCATTTTGAGTCTTGGATATACTTGTGATATTCTTTTTATTGAAAATACGGTTAAATAGAGAATTTACTGTAGTGTCCAATAGTTCTCGCAATTCGGAAATATGCGCTTGCCGTTCTTTTTCTTCTTTCTCTTTCAATTCTTTTGCGATACGCTCGGCTCTTGCAATCGAATCCTGCTGCGCCTTTTCTCTCTCAAGCCTAGCTAAAACATTCGACATACGGTGTTTTTCGGATTCTTCGAAATTTCCATACTCATATTCGAATATATAGATGTCGCCTCTTGTTGAATCGTATTCATTTTGAATATCTATCCGAATCAAGTTACCGGTTTCATCATAACTTAATGTTGCAACTGGTTCTGAATTATTTATTTTAACCGCTGTCAACTGCTTTTTCCCGTTATATTCGTAACCATATCTTGGAGCATTAATGTTATAGTCAATCCTTGCATAGGGATCGAGACTGCTGACTGGTGCGGCAACTATATCAAAAGCAAAAAGATACATATAACTTCCTAAAGAATACATATGATACGGGTCAATATATGGCTTTATGTAGCCTGCGACAGGAGGGATTGCATTGTAAGGAGAATATTTGGCTGTTTCATCGCCTGTACTTCCCCGATAGCAATAACCTACTGTCACTCCATTCTCTTCCCTTAACTTTATTTTATGATCTAAATCGTAATTGTAGGAAATTACATTGTATTCATAACAATCAATAGTGACAAGTTTTCCTGCGTCATCATATTCATTTTCGAAATAATAACAGTAAACATTGTTATAAGTGTTGATATACAGCAATCTGTGGTCTTTACTATAATACAAAGTCGTCTCGAGTCCTTTCCCTGATTCGACCCGTTCTCCGAACTCTGTATCCCAATACTGATGGTATATATTCATGCAGGAAACATCTCCATGCAATCTCATGGCCTCTATAAAAGGAGATGAACTTTGTGCCGAAAGCGTAATCGTTCCCAAAACGGCCGCAAGGCACAGAATAATTGATGTGAAAATTTGTTTCATGACATTCTATAGTTTTTTGTGATTATTTGTCACTTGACATCGGTGTCAGATACGATATCGAATGTCCCGTATCTGGAAAAGAACTGCCGTAAAGGACTGAATACCTTTTCATATATCTTCCATTTCGCTTTTCCCAACGATGTCGGGTGATAAGAATTGAAAAGAAGCATTCCCTTTTCTTTGTAATAATACAATTTGCAACGGAAACCGCATTTTGTCCCGTCCTCCAATTCATATTCATAATCCCATCGGAAGTCCTCGTCCGGGATAGTGCCCAGAAAATAATAATTGACGATATTGTCAAATATGTTCCCGTTGTTGTCGCAGCATACTATCATGTTCGGCTTGAGAATGTCTATTTCTTTTGCAATAAACTCCTTGTCCTTTCTCATGGCCGCATTCAGAGAGTCTGCTCCACAATAGGTACTCCCGGCGAGTTTCTTGCATTCAACATATGCAAAGGGGACTTCATTGAACGTACTGCATGACTTGTCATGATCCAGAGCCTCGTCAATCAGTTCCTTGCCCTTGTTTTCTTCTGTCATGTTGTACAGACCATGAAGGATTGTGGCAATGTTTCTAAAAAAGCCGGTGTCCCCTCTCCCGCCTTTTCGAGGACTCTTGAGATTCCTTGTATTCTGCGCCTGAATCATGGAATCTTCCTTGTCTTCATAACCTGTAAGAAGTCGTCTCGTGTCATAGGTCCATTCGTCCGGACAGTCTTTCAGGAGGAACATGATTTTCCTTTGGGATTCCTTCCATTTCATATTAACATCATATCCTTCCCTGTATTTTATGATCAGACCATCCTGACAAAACCTGTTTTCAGCATCTGTATCTGTAGGATACGATTTTTTCCATTCTTCAAACAATCTGTTCAGTTCTCCATTATAAGATTCAGACAACTGTTTTTCATAATATCGCTCCATAATCTCAAGCACTGCAAATTAAAATATCTCATATGTCCAAACTCTGTCACGAAGGCCGGACACCAATGACAGTCAATAAACTCCATCAATGTCCGGCCGTTATGCTTATTGCATCTTGTTAAGATAAAATGTAACACCATCCTGTTCTACCTCAAGCTGGTCGTCATATTGGGCCGTTATTTCAAGAACTTCTGTTTCCGGTATTGAGGCAATGTAGTCATTTGCCATTTCTTCATAGAATAAAGCCTTGTCCTCGTCATATGTTCCTTCTGCAAATACGAAATCTATTTTATCGACATTGTTGGTAATTGTCAGTGTCTTACCGTCCATATTCCACGTTCCGGGA
Organism: uncultured Bacteroidales bacterium; assembly: GCA_944323805.1. GTDB lineage: Bacteria > Bacteroidota > Bacteroidia > Bacteroidales > UBA932 > Cryptobacteroides. Next base: position 15,050 of record CALUTW010000032.1, read on the forward strand.
ACTTTCATGATTACAAAATCCGCCGAGCCCTGTGTCTTCACGCAAGTGCCATCCTGTTTGAATTGATATGCCTGATTCAGTGCTCCTCCTTCAACAGTATATTTGCCAATTATCCATGAATTGCCGGCATTACCGTCATTGCCGGCTTTCTTCAATTTAATCCTCCCGTCTTCATTACCGAATGACATCCGTTCGCCGTCAATGACAAGGTCAGGATAAAAATATCCTTCCTCATATTCCTTATTTTCTTGCTCATAGCTGTCATACCAAACCTTGTATTGATTTTTCCTGATTTCTTCAGCCATGCCATCAATAATGGCTTCCATACCGATGGCAGAATACATTGCTGATTCAATATCGAAAAGTGCAGCGACGGAAGCACTCTCGGTAAGTTCATAATCCACATCATATATTGCCACATCCAGTGAGGACAGATTATACTTCATATGAAGATCTCCTGTATTCACCTCATATTCTCCTTCAATAGTGGATACCGAAGTATACGATATAATGTAATCTTCAACTTCCTCCTGATAATCGGCGGTTATTGTTTCTGTAAAGTTTCCTCCGGATTTATTTCCATTTTCCTTGTACCGGAATTCATATTTGTAATACGATTCGACAGGGGTTCCGTACTCGTCTTTTTCTGTAATTGTTCCTTCCCAAGTGCCGTCAGCGGACATTGCAAGTTTGTTGTCCTGGCATGAGGACAGTCCGATTATTGCCAATAGAGGGATAACCAGGCCTTGCATGAATAGTTTGTTTTTCATCTTGATTAATAATTTAAATGTCTTTTTTAACTCCAGAAAAGACCGTTAACAAAAAGAAAAGTGTGGAGTCGATTCCGTTTATCCCTAAGAAGGTTGTGGCTAACCCTGATGCAGATAAACGATACCCAATCCCCCACACTCGAATAGATATGAGGTATGCAGGGCAAGACAAACCCTAACCACATGATCTAAACAAGAATGAGTGCCGTCCGTTGTCCTTGCATCATTGAAAACTGCCACATTTTCTTAAAAGGACTATGCGAAAACACTTTCAATATGTATGTTGATTTCTCAACAAAAACAAAGATAAAAATTATTTTCAACAAACGGACAGACACTCAAAGGATATTGAATGACAAAGTTCGTAATAATTCACAAATATGTTTTGAGAATTATTACTCGCACTTTTATATTCGACTATTACCCGTTTATTTCCCTTGATATGAACTTCTTTATCTCATCCTCGGTAGGGAGTTCCACCATATATTTTTGAACGAAGATGTTTGGGTCTAGCCCTGCGGTCGCATACTTGACCAATGTATCCCCTTTTTCAGTACACAGGAGAATACCGACAGGAGGATTGTCGTCCGGCTGCATTATCTCTGCCTTGTAATAGTTAAGGTACATATTGAGTTGAGATGCGTATTCGTGGCGAAAACGGTCGATTTTCAGTTCCACTATTATATGGCATTTCAGAATACGGTGGTAGAATACAAGGTCGGCAAAATAATAATCACCATCTATCAGAATGCGTTTCTGCCGGGCTTCAAAACAGAATCCGTGTCCCATTTCAAGCAGGAAGTTCTGCAGATTGTCAAGTATGGACTGTTCCAAATCGCTTTCGGTCACCAATGCCCTGTCATTAAGACCGAGGAATTCCAGAGTAACAGGCGTATTTATAACATCTTTAGGTTGCAACTGCGCTGCATGCTGCTGCACCAACGCAGCCAATGCTTCCTTGTTCTGAGACAGTCCGCTGCGCTCATAATACAGGGAATGTATCTGACGCTCCAGTTCCTTGACAGACCAGCAACCTCTGATTGTTTCCATTTCATAGAACGCCCTTTTGATAGGGTTGTCGATTTCCGAAATCGTTGTCAGATGCGTAGATGACAACCTGTTGAACAGTCTGTCGGGAGGTATCATCCACGGCTCGACACTATTACAAGACACTGTAGATAACGGAGTTATTGCATCTGAAGATTTGGCGGTCA